>CAZQCA010000192.1:0-4436 GCA_964591845.1 uncultured Nocardioides sp. | reverse complement strand
TACGCCGACTACCTCGTCGTCAACGTGTCCTCGCCCAACACCCCCGGCCTGCGCGACCTGCAGTCGGTCGAGCGGCTCGAGCCACTGCTCCGGGCGGTGCGCGCCCGTGCCGACCGGGTCAGCGGCGACCGGCGGGTCCCGCTGCTGGTCAAGATCGCCCCCGACCTGGCCGACGACGACGTGGAGGCGGTGGCCGACCTGGCGCTGGCGCTCGGCCTCGACGGGATCGTCGCGACCAACACGACCCTCAGCCGCGAGGGACTGGTCACCCCTGCCTCCGACGTCGAGGCGCTCGGGGCCGGCGGCATCTCCGGGGCGCCGGTGCGCGCGCGGGCCCTCGCCGTCGTGAGACGTCTCAAGGAGCGGGTCGGCGACCAGGTGACGCTGGTGGGCGTCGGCGGCATCGCCACGCCCGAGGACGCCCGCGAACGCGTCGCGGCCGGCGCCACGCTGGTGCAGGCCTACACCGGGTTCGTCTACGGAGGCCCGCTGTGGCCGCGCCACATCGTGAGGGGACTGGCATGACCGCGACGACGTTCGGAGCCCGCCTGCGCGCCGCCATGGACGCCCGCGGGCCGCTGTGCGCGGGCATCGACCCGCACTCCTCGCTGCTGCTGGAGTGGGGGCTGGACGACACGGTGGCGGGCCTGGAGCGGTTCGCACTCACGGCCGTCGAGGGGCTCGCGCCGGTCGTGTCGGTGGTGAAGCCGCAGAGCGCGTTCTACGAGAGGTTCGGCGCGCGCGGGGTGGCGGTGCTCGAGCGGGTCGTCGCCGAGGCGCGGGCCGCCGGCGCTCTGGTGCTGCTCGACGTGAAGCGCGGCGACATCGGCTCCACCAGCCAGGCCTACGCCGACGCCTACCTCGACCCGGCGTCGCCGCTCGCCTCGGACGCCATCACGGTCAGCCCCTACCTCGGGTTCGGGTCGCTCGACCCGTTCGTCGAGACCGCCCGCCGCTTCGACGCGGGCCTGTTCGTGCTGGCGCTCACCTCCAACAAGGAGGGGCCCGAGGTCCAGCACGCCGCGGCGGCGGAGGGCGGCACGGTGGCGGGGCTCATGCTCGACCGCCTGCGGGCGCTCAACGCCGACGCCGCGCCGCTGGGGTCGTTCGGGGCGGTGGTCGGCGCCACCATCGGCGAGGTGGGGGAGTCCTTCGACATCAACGGCCCTCTTCTGGCGCCCGGGTACGGCGCCCAGGGCGGCACCGCCGCCGACCTGCGCCGCATCTTCGGGCCGGCGTACGGCAACGTGTTGCCGTCCTCCAGCCGCGAGCTGCTCCGCGCCGGCCCCGACGTGGCCGCCCTCCGCGCCGCCGCCCGGCGGGTCAACGCCGAGCTGGTGGGCTGAGGGGTCGTCCGCGGCGGCTCGTCGACCGCCTGTGTCGGCGCCGGGGCCTCAGCGGCGCAGGAGCAGGCGCAGGCCGACCAGCAGCAGCAGCAGCAGGAGGGCCATCACGACCAGCTCAGGGAGTCCGACGCCGAACATGCGGCGAGCCTACCCTCGATTGCCCATCGCAAACGGTCCGCATTAGATTGCCCCTGACCGCAGCAGCACCTCCAGCACGACGAGACGGAGTCCCCGTGGCCCTGCCCAAGCTCACCCCCGAGCAGCGCCAGGCGGCGTTGGAGAAGGCGGCGGCGTCGCGTCGCGAGCGCGCGGAGGTCAAGAACCGGCTGAAGAACTCCGGGGCGTCGATCGCCGAGGTGATCCGCGAGGGCCAGGTCAACGAGGTCGTCGGCAAGATGAGGGTCTTCGACCTGCTGCAGTCGATGCCGGGGCTCGGCAAGGTCCGCGCGAAGCAGATGATGGAGCGGCTCGGCATCGCCGACAGCCGCCGGGTGCGGGGCCTCGGGGCCAAGCAGGTCGCCGCGCTGGAGCGCGAGTTCGACACGCGTGGCTGAGCCGGCCCAGGCTGAGGCCGGTCCGTCCCGCCTGGTCGTCCTCGCGGGTCCGACCGCGGTCGGCAAGGGCACCCTGACCGCCGACGTGCGCGCCCACCACCCGGAGGTCTGGATCTCGGTCTCGGCGACGACCCGCCCCCCGCGGCCCGGCGAGCAGCACGGCGTGCACTACTGGTTCGTGTCCGAGGAGGAGTTCGACCGGATGGTCGAGGCCGGCGAGCTCCTGGAGTGGGCGGTGGTCCACGGCGCCGCCAAGTACGGCACGCCCCGGAGCCCGGTCGAGCAGGCGCTCGCCGAGGGCCGTCCCGCGATGCTCGAGATCGACCTGCAGGGCGCCCGCCAGGTGCGCGAGTCGATGCCCGAGGCGCTGTTCGTCTTCCTGGAGCCGCCGTCCTGGGAGGAGCTCGTACGCCGGCTGGTCGGCCGCGGCACCGAGTCGGAGGCCGAGCGGGGGCGCCGCCTCGAGACGGCGCGCGAGGAGCTGGCCGCCGCCGCCGAGTTCGACGTGGTGATCGTGAACCGCGAAGTTCACGATGCCGCGGAGGAGTTGGTAGCCTTGATGACTGCGCCGCCGGCGTCTCGCTGCAGCGCGCCCACTCCCGACGACCTGTGAGGCTTCTTCGTGTCTGCCCCCACTCCCGCCGCCGAGGGCGTCACCAACCCCTCGATCGACGACCTGCTCACCAAGACCGACAGCAAGTACCAGCTGGTGCTCTACAGCGCCAAGCGCGCCCGGCAGATCAACGCCTACTACTCCCAGCTCGGTGAGGGCCTCCTCGAGTACGTCGGCCCGCTGGTCGACACCCACGTCCAGGAGAAGCCGCTGTCGATCGCGCTGCGCGAGATCAACGACGACCTGCTGACCTGCGACCCGGTCGACCCGGCCGAGCTCGCCGCCGAGGAGGAGGCGCGCGCCCAGGCCGCGGCCGACGGCTCCTTCGGTGCGAGCGACCCTTTCGGCGCTCCGAGCGAGTGACCCGGCCTCGGCCATGAGCTCTCCGTCATGACGGCAGCGGAGCCATCCCGGGCGGACCGGCCGCGGGTCGTGCTCGGCGTCTCGGGCGGCATCGCCGCCTACAAGGCGTGCGAGCTGCTGCGACGGCTCACCGAGTCCGGTCATGACGTGACCGTCGTCCCGACCGCCGCCGCGCTGGAGTTCGTCGGGGCCGCCACCTGGGCGGCGCTGTCGGGCAGGCCGGTGAGCACCGAGGTGTGGGACGACGTCGACCAGGTCCCCCACGTGCGGATCGGGCAGGCGGCCGACCTGGTCGTGGTCGCGCCGGCCACGGCCGACCTGCTGGCCCGGGCCGCCCACGGGCTCGCCGACGACCTGCTGACCACCACCCTGCTGACCGCGCGCTGCCCGGTCGTCTTCGCCCCCGCGATGCACACCGAGATGTGGGAGCATGCGGCCACCCGGGCCAACGTCGCCACCCTGCGCGAGCGCGGCGCCGTCGTGCTCGAGCCCGCCGAGGGACGGCTCACCGGCGTCGACACCGGCAAGGGACGACTCCCCGAGCCCGAGGAGATCTTCGAGACCTGCCTCGACCTGCTCGCGCGCGGCACCGCGTCGGCCGACCTGCGGGGGCTCCACGTGGTCGTCTCCGCCGGGGGCACCCGCGAGCCGCTCGACCCGGTGCGCTACCTCGGCAACCGCTCCTCGGGCCGGCAGGGCTACGCCCTGGCCCGCACCGCGGCCGCCCGCGGCGCCCAGGTCACCCTGGTGGCCGCCAACGTCGCGCTGCCCGACCCCGCGGGCGTCAAGGTCGTGCGGGTGGAGTCCACCGCCGAGCTGCGCGACGAGGTGCTGACCGCGGCGGCGTCGGCGGACGCGGTGGTGATGGCCGCGGCTCCGGCCGACTTCCGGCCGCTCGGCGTCAGCGCCACCAAGATCAAGAAGGCCGGCGACGGCTCGGTGCCGACGCTCGAGCTCGAGCAGAACCCCGATATCCTCGCGGGACTCAGCCACGACCGCGTCCGCGAGGGCCAGGTGGTGGTCGGCTTCGCCGCGGAGACCGGCGACGACACCGGCAGCGTCCTCGACCTCGCCCGCGCCAAGCTGGCGCGCAAGGGGTGCGACCTGCTCGTCGTCAACGACGTCTCCGGCGGAGCCGTCTTCGGCAGCCCCGACAACCAGGCGGTGATCCTCGCCGCCGACGGCGCCGCGCTCGACGTACCCTTCGGCAGCAAGGCGGCGCTCGCCCACGTCATCTGGGACCAGGTGGCGGCGCGACTGCGAGACACGCACACCCAGACCACGAGCACGAGGGAGCAGCAGTGACCGGACGCCTCTTCACGTCGGAGTCGGTGACGGAGGGACACCCCGACAAGATCGCCGACCAGATCAGCGACTCGGTGCTCGACGAGATGATCCGGCAGGACCCCTACAGCCGGGTCGCCGTCGAGACGCTGCTCACGACCGGACTGGTCGTGGTCGCGGGCGAGGTGACCACGACCGGCTACGTCGACGTCAAGCAGATCGTGCGCGACCGGATCCTCCAGATCGGCTACGACTCGTCGTTCAAGGGCTTCGACG
>CAZQCA010000191.1:0-6616 GCA_964591845.1 uncultured Nocardioides sp. | reverse complement strand
CTGGCCTTCCCCGACGTCGACACCCTGCTGCCGATCCCGTGGGAGCCCGGCGTCGCCCACTGCATCGCCGACCTCTTCAACCCCGACGGGACGCCGTCGGCCGAGAGCCCTCGGGCGGTGCTGAAGTCGGTCGTGGCGCAGTTCGCCGAGCTCGAGATGATGCCGATGGTCGGCCCCGAGCTGGAGTTCTACATCCTCGAGGAGAACGAGAAGTCGCCGTCGGGGTGGTCGCGCTACGGCGAGGGCACCGGCAACGTCTACGTCTCCGGCCTCAAGGGCGACCCCGAGAACGTCCTGCTCCGCTCGCTGCGCGACCTGGGCGAGTACGGCATCGAGGTGGTCGCGGCCAACCACGAGTTCTCCTCCGGCCAGTTCGAGATCAACCTGTGGCACGGCGACGCGCTCGACGCCGCCGACCGGGCCCACCGTTTCAAGGCCGCCATCAAGGAACTCGCGCGGGCCAACGGCCACCTCGCGACGTTCATGCCCAAGCCGTTCAACGACGAGGGCGGGTCGGGCTTCCACCTCCACTTCTCGATGTGGGACCCCGGGGCCGAGACGCCGCTCTTCGACGACCCGGCCGGCCCGGACGGGCTGTCCACGGTGGCGCGGCACGCCGTGGCCGGCATCCTGGCGCACGCCCCGGCGCTGGCCGCCGTCTCGAACCCGACGATCAACTCCTACAAGCGCTTCGGCCCCGACACCCTCGCTCCGTGGCTGATCGACTGGGGGATGGACAACCGGTCGGCGATGGTCCGGATCCCGCCGGAGCGGGGCTCCGCCTCGCGGCTGGAGCTCCGGCTCGGCGACGCCAGCGCCAACCCCTATCTGGCGATCGCCGGCATGCTGGCCGCCGCGCTGCTCGGCGTACGCCAGGAGCTGGAGCCGCAGGAGCCGCTGGTCGGCTACGGCTACGACCCGACCAAGGCCGAGATGCTGCCGAGCAGCCTGCCGGCCGCCCTCGACGCCCTCGAGGCCGACACCGAGCTGGTCGCGGTGCTCGGCGAGCCGTTCGTCAACATGTTCCTCGCCTACAAGCGCGACGAGATCGAGCGGTTCAACTCCTGGATCACCGACTGGGAGTTCCACGAGTACACCTACCACCTCTGACCACCACCGACCACGGGCTCTGAACACGACGTCCGGCCCACCGACACGAGGAGCGCCCATGCCCCGGCACGACCCGGTCCCGCTCGACGAGGTCGACCTCGCCGACATCGACGGCTTCGCCGACCTGCGCGGCTTCGCGCAGCTCGACACGCTGCGCGCCGAGGATCCCGTCCACTGGAACCCCGAGGAGGGCGGGCCGGGCTTCTGGGCCGTGACCAAGTACGCCGACGTGTGGGAGGTCGACAAGGACCCCGAGGCGTTCACCTCGGAGAAGTTCGTCAACCTCGAGGACGTCGACGACGACCTGATGGAGTTCCGGCGGTCGATCCTCGAGACCGACGGTGCGCGGCACCAGGCGCTGCGCAAGCTCGTGCAGCGCGAGTTCACGCCGCGCAACCTCATGAAGAACTACGAGGCGTTCCTGCGCGAGCTCACCAAGAAGACCGTGGACGAGGCGTTCGCGGCGGCGCGCGACAACGGCGGCGAGATCGACTTCGTGAAGAAGGTCAGCGCCGACTTCCCGATCAACGTGCTCGCGCGGCTGCTCGACGTACCGCAGGAGATGACGGGTCAGCTGATCGCCTGGGGCAACGAGCTGGTCGCCAACACCGACCCCGACTACGCCAAGGTGCGCGCCGACCTCGAGGAGTCCGACCAGTACCGCCACCTGCCCTTCCGGTCGCCGACGGTGCAGGAGGTCTGGGACTACGGCAACGAGCTGAAGGCCGAGCGGCAGGGAGGCGAGGGCGTCGACCTGGTGTCGATCCTGGCCAACCAGATGCCGGAGGACGGCGTACCGCTGTCGCCGCAGGACTTCAACAACTACTTCTCGCTGCTCGTGATCGCAGGCAACGAGACCACGCGCCACTCGATCAGCAACATCATGGTCGGGCTGATCGAGAACCGCGACCAGCTCGCGTGGCTGCAGGAGGACCCCGCCCGCGTGGCGCCGGCGCTCGAGGAGATGCTGCGCTGGGCCTCGCCGGTCTACCACTTCCGGCGCACGGCCACCCGCGACGTCGAGCTCGGCGGCAAGCAGATCAAGGCGGGTGACAAGGTCGTGATGTGGTTCGCCTCCGGCAACCGCGACGACGAGGTGTTCGCCGACCCCTACCGGTTCGACCTCACCCGGGTCAACGTCGACCACATGACCTTCGGCAAGGGGTCTCCGCACCTGTGCCTGGGCAACAACCTCGCCCGCATGGAGATCCGGCTGATGTACGAAGAGCTGGTGCCCCGGCTGGCCGACGTCGACTTCGCCGGCGACGTGCGCCGCGTGCGGTCGAACTTCGTCAACGGGATCAAGGGCTTCCCCGTCAGGATCACCGAGAAGTCCTGACCCCGGTCGTGGGTCAGCGGGTGCCGGTCTCGTCGGCGACGAGGCGGTCCATGATCCGGCGTACGGCGCTCGCGGCGGCGTCGGCCGCGACCCGGACCTCCGGGCGTGGGCTGTCGTCCTCGACGACCCGCTGCATGGTCTCGAGCACCTCGCGGACGCGGGAGTAGTAGCGGGCGAAGATCGGCGCCATCGTCCCCTCCGCCGCCGCCGAGGACGCGAAGTTGCGGCTGACCCGCCACACGTGACGCGTCGTGCGCTCGTCGACCGGCGTCAGCGCGTGCGTGAACGCGAAGGTGCGCGTGCCGTCGGCATCGCCCTGGCCCTCGACGACGACGTGCCAGTGGTCGACCCACAGCCCCGGAGAGGCGAAGTGGCCCTCTTCGCGCTGCCGGTGGGTCGACTCGGCCGGCAGCTCCAGCACCTGTGCGTGCCAGTCGGCGAGCGTGGCCGGCGGGTAGCTGCGGGCGAACCTCATCGTCGTCTCGGTCACCGTCACCTCCATCGGCGGCGGTGGCCCGGCACCGAGCGCCGGCGGGGCGATCTCCGGGTCGACGTGGGGCACGTGGGTGATGTCGGCGAAGTTGTCGAGCAGCAGGGTCACCGACGCCCGGGTCTCCCAGGCGTCGCCGAAGGTGTGCCAGCCCGGGTCGCGCAGCCTGCTCGTGTCGGGCACGGCGCGAAGAGCGGCCACCCGCGGGTCACCGGGCCACAGCCACACGAACGAGCCGTCGTCGTGGACGGGGAACGCGCGTACGGCGGCGCCGAAGGGCACCGCGGTCTGCGTGGGCACCCCCACGCACCTGCCGTCGGGGGCGTAGCGGAACCCGGTGTACGCCGACACGATGTCGTCGCCCTCGACGCGCCCGCGGCTCAGCGGGACCGGGCGGTGCGCGCAGCGGTCCTCGAGCGCGACGGCGGTGCCGTCGGCGGTGCGGTAGAGCACGACCGGGGTGCCGAGCACCCGCCGGGCCAGCGGGGTCCGGCCGACCTCCTCGGTGAGCGCGGCGGCGTACCACGCGTGATGGGGGACGTCGGGACAGCGCCGGACCGGGGCCGGGCTGGGGGTGGCGGTCATCGCGTCCTCCTCACGCATCCAGCACCAGGCGGTCCCCGCGGCAGCGGGAGACGCACACCATCATGCAGTCCATCTCGGCCTGCTCGTCGGCGTCGAGCACCGAGTCCCGGTGGTCGACCTCACCTTCGAGGACGCCGGTCTCACAGGTGCCGCAGATGCCCTCGAGGCACGAGCCGAGCACCGAGACGCCGCCGTCGCGCATCGTCTGGAAGACCGACTTGTCGGCCGGCACGGTGAGGGTGACGCCGGAGCGTTGCAGCACGATCTCGAAGGAGGCGTCGTCGCCCTCGCGCTCGACCTCCTTGGCGGCGAACCGCTCGAGGTGCAGTGCGCCGTGGGGCCAGCTCGAGCACTGCGTCTCGGCCGCCGCGAGCAGCGGCTCGGGGCCGCAGGAGTAGATCAGCGTCCGCTCGTCGGGTGCGCCGAGGATCGCGGGCAGGTCGAGGATGCCGAGCTCGTCCTGGGGCACCAGCGTCACCCTGTCGGCGTACTGCGCGAGCTCGGGGAGGTAGGCCATCGAGGCCCGGGTGCGGCCGCCGTAGTGCAGCTGCCAGTCGGCGCCGGCGGCCGCGGCCTCCTCGATCATCGGCAGCATCGGCGTGATGCCGATGCCTCCCGCGATGAAGAGGTAGCGCGGTGCGGTGATGAGGGGGAAGTTGTTGCGCGGCCCGCGGATCCGCACCTTGTCGCCCTCCGCCAGCGCGTGGACGGCGATCGAGCCGCCGCGCGAGTCCGGCGTCCGCAGCACGGCGACCCGGTAGGCCGAGGTGTCGGCCGGGCTGCTGCACAGGGAGTACTGCCGGACCAGCCCGTCGCCCAGCAGGAGGTCGACGTGGGCGCCGGGCGTCCACGGCGGCAGGCTGCTCCCGTCGGGCGCGGCGAGCGTGAGCTCCACGACGTCGTCGGCGGGCCGGCGTACGGCGCGCACCTCGACGTCCATCTCCAGCTCGCTCACGACGGTGCCGACGGTGGCGGTGGGTGTGACCATGGGATCTCCGTCGCAGGTCGGTGTCGGGTCGGACCGGTCCGAGGCTCGCCGCCGGGCGGCAGAAACCGTTAGGATCCGAACGATAATGGCCCGGGCGTGCCTGCGACAAGGGCGCCGTCCGGCAGGCAACGTCCGCCCGCCGGACGAGGAGGAGGCCGCCGATGCGCGCCCTGGTCATCCAGCACGACCACGTGTCGCCTCCGGGTCCGATCGGCGAGCGGCTGGCCGACCGGCTCTACGACGTGGTCTGCCACCAGGTCGTCCCGGAGGAGCGGTTCGCGACGCCCGACGTCGTGCCGGAGTTCCCCGAGGTGGGCGAGTTCGACGCCCTGGTGGTGATGGGCGCGCCGTGGTCGGCTTACGACGTGGAGCGGGTCGGCTCCTGGGTGCTGCCCGAGCTCGACCTGCTGCGCCGCGCCGACGCCCGGGGTGTCCCCGTGCTCGGCATCTGCTTCGGCGGGCAGCTGCTCGCGATGGCCCACGGCGGACTGGTCGAGCGGGCGTTGGAACCGGAGATCGGCTGGGTCGGCATCGAGACCGACGACGAGCACCTGGTGCCCCACGGCCCGTGGTTCCAGTGGCACTACGACCGGTGGTCGCTGCCGCCGGGCGCCTCGGAGATCGCGCGCAACGCGGTGTCCAGCCAGGCGTTCGTGCTGCGCCGCAACCTCGCGGTCCAGTTCCACCCCGAGCTCACGACGGCCATGCTGCACGGCTGGCTGGAGAACGGCGGCGACGTCGACGCGACCGAGGCGGGCCGCGACCCCGCCGCCCTGATGGCGCGCACGCGCGACGAGGAGCCCGCGGCGCTGGCCCGGGCGGCGGCGCTGGTCGACGCCTTCCTCGACAGCATCTAGCCCGACCCGTCAGAAGCGCGGAGTGACCCGGCAGAAGTTCCCGGCGGATCTGCCAGGTGAGCGCGCGGATCTGCCAGGTGAGCGCGCCGTTGTGCCGGGTCGGCGTCAGGTGGTGAGGCGGAGGGCGAGCTGGGGGCAGGCGCGCACGGCCTCCTTGGCGTCCTCGCGGAGGTTCTTCGTCACGGGCCCCTTGATGATCGGGTAGCCCCACTCGTCGAGGTCGATCACCTCGGGGAGGATCTCGTGGCAGAGCCCGCGACCCTTGCAGTTGGGCCAGTCGACCCGGAGCTGGCCCTTCACGACGCCTCCTCCAGCGCGGCCGCGCAGCCGCCGGTCTCGACGTGCGAGAGCACCTCACCCGGGAAGGCGGCCAGCAGCGAGCGCACCAGGCGCACCGTGCCGTCGGGGTGCGCGCACGCGCCGCGTCGTACGACGACCGCGGAGAGCTCGTCGACCCGGCCGGTGCCGCCTCGGCCGTGGGCGACGTCGCGCATCGCGGCGGCGAGCGCCGGGAGCCCGTTGAAGCACGGACCGCAGCGACGCGCGCTCTGACCGGCGAGATAGTCGACCACCCTGGCGGTGAACGTCACCGGGCACTCGGGCGGGGAGACGACCACCCCGGCTCCGAGGGGGATCGAGAGCGACCTCATCCCGTCGACCGAGACACGGGCGCTGGCCAGCGTCGCCCACGGCGCCCAGGCGCCGTGGAAGCCGCCCACCAGCGCCGGCCGACCCGTGAAGGCGTCGGGCAGCAGGTCGCGCAGACGGGTGCCGAACTCGACCTCGCGCACCTCGGGCACGCCGTCCCCGGTGAGCGTCAGCAGCGTGGTGCCGGGCTCGGACTCGGTGCCGAAGCGGCGGTAGTGGTGCTCGTCGACGAGCACCAGCCGGCCGACCTGGGCCCAGGTCTCTGCGTTGGACAGCAGGGTGGGGCGCCCCTTGTAGCCGGAGATCGCCTCGGGGGTCCAGGCGGTGACGGGCAGGTTGGGGCGCCCGGCCATGAGCTCCAGGACGGCCCTGGCCTGCCCGGCGACGAAGCGGGGGTCGGCCAGGTGGGTGCGGAAGGCGATCCCGTCGTCGCGCTCGGAGATGGCCCGCTCCATCGCCGCCACGACGCCCGCGCGGTCGCCGGGGAGCACCACGTGCACGGTCGAGGCCCGCAGCGCGCGGGCCGTGGCCACCGCGCCGTCGAGCACCAGGTGCGGCCGGGTCATGGCCAGGGCGGAGTCCTTGGCGCTGGCCGGCTC
>CAZQCA010000190.1:0-6671 GCA_964591845.1 uncultured Nocardioides sp. | reverse complement strand
AGGGCGTCGACCTGTTCCTGGTCGACTCCACCAACGCGGAGGTGCCGGGCTTCACCACGCCCGAGCAGGACATCACACCGGTCCTCGACCGGGTCTTCCACGCCAGCGACCAGCGCATCATCGTGGCCTGCTTCGCCTCCCACGTGCATCGCGTCCAGCAGGTGCTCGACGCGGCGGTGGCCCACGGCCGCAAGGTGGGCTACGTCGGGCGCTCGATGGTGCGCAACATGACGATCGCCCAGGACCTCGGCTACCTGCGGGTGCCCCCGGGCGTGATGGTCGAGGCCAAGGACCTCGCCGACCTGCCTCCCGAGCAGCAGGTGCTGATCTCGACCGGGTCCCAGGGCGAACCGCTGTCGGCGCTGTCGCGGATCGCCCAGCGCAACCACAACTTCGTCCACATCGAGGAGGGCGACACCGTCATCCTCGCCTCGTCGCTCATCCCCGGCAACGAGAACGCCGTCTACCGCGTCATCAACGGCCTGTCCCGCTGGGGCGCCACCGTCGTCCACAAGGGCAACGCCCTCGTGCACGTGAGTGGCCACGCCAGCGCCGGGGAGCTGCTCTACTGCTACAACGTCGTCCGGCCCCGCAACGTGCTCCCCGTGCACGGCGAGATCCGGCACATGAAGGCCAACGCCGCGCTCGCCCGGGCGACCGGCGTACCCGCCGACCACGTGGTCGTCGCCGAGGACGGCGTCGTGGTCGACCTGGTCGAGGGGCGGGCGCGGATCAGCGGCAAGGTCGACTGCGGCTACGTCTTCGTCGACGGCTCGTCGGTCGGCGACGTCACCGAGGCCTCCCTGAAGGACCGCCGGATCCTCGGCGAGGAGGGCTTCATCACGGTGATCGTCGTGGTCGACTCGGTGACCGGCAAGGTGGCCGGCGGACCCGAGATCCACGCGCGCGGCTTCCTCGAGGACGACACGACGTTCGACGAGATCAAGCAGCCCATCATCGACGCCATCGGCGCGGCAGGCCGCGACGGGGTCGACGACACCTACCAGCTGCAGCAGACGATCCGCCGGATCGTCGGTCGCTGGGTCAGCGGCACCCACCGCCGCCGGCCGATGATCATCCCGGTGGTCATCGAGGCCTGACCGCGCCGGGCCGGGTCACTGCGTGACGCCTGGCGAGTCCTCCGCGGGCGCCATGACCTGCTGGTGGATCGCGTCCAGGAACCACGCGCGGAACCTCTCCGGAGACCAGCCGAAGTCCACGACGAAGGCGTGATAGGTCGACGGCGCCACCAGCAGCCACAGGATGTCGGCGGCCTCCTCCGGCGTGATGCCCGGCCGCAGCCTGCCCTCGGCGACCAGTCGGGGCACCGGGCCGGTGAGCATCGCGCTGCGCCGCTCCTGCTCCCAGCGCTGGTAGAGCTCCTCGGCCTCCTCGTCGACCTCGGCCGCACCCCGCAACGCCATGTAGAGGCCGCTGATGCGTCCGGCGGCCTCGGTGACGAAGCCCGCCCACAGCTCCAGGGCCCGCTCCACGGTCGGGGCGTTGATGACCTCCTGCAGCCCCGGCCGCTCCACCATCGGGACCGGCTCGTCGTCCTCGGCCATCGCGTAGTCGTAGGCGAGCTTGAGCAGGGCCACCTTGCCGCCCACCGAGGTGAACACCGTCTTGCGGCTCACCCCGGCCTCCGCCGCGATCGCGTCGATGGTGGTCGCGGCGAAGCCCTGGGCGGCGTACAGCCGGCCGGCGGCCGCCACCACCTGCCGTCGGGTGCGCCGCGCCTGATCGTCGCGCAGGGCGCTGGCATAGACGCGCTTGCGATGCTCGGCCATTTGTGGTTACCCTCAGTGTAACGAATACGTCGTTGGTGTTGCCAATTGTGCCACACCGGTCGTCAGGAGGTGGGGAGATGCGGACCACGATCGTAGGTTCAGGTCCGGCCGGGATGGCCTCGGCGCTGCTGCTGGCCAGGGCTGGACACGAGGTGACGCTCGTCGACCGCGACCCCGGACCGGCACCCGGACGGGCGTGGGACCGGGTCGGCGTCATGCAGTTCCATCTGCCCCACGCCTTCCGCTTCCAGTCCCGCCAGCTGCTCGAGCAGCGGCTGCCCGACGTCTACGAGGCCGTCCTCGCCGCGGGTGCGACGCTCGCGGCACCCGAGGGGGCCCCGCCGGAGGCGGCGATGCTGCGCATCCGGCGCTCCCTCTTCGAGCGCGCCTTCTGGGAGTCCGTCGACCGCGAGCCGCGCGTCACCCGACGCACCGGCCTCGCGCGGCACCTCGAGGTCCGCGACGGCGTCGTGGTCGGCGTCCACGTCGACGGCCGGCTGCACGCCGCCGATCTCGTGGTGGATGCTGGTGGCCGACGAGCCTCCCTCAGCGCCCCGTGGCGCCCGGACGCCGGGCAGGTCGCCTGCGGGATGGCCTATGCGGCCCGGCAGTACCAGCTGCGCCCGGGCGCCGAGCCTGGGCCCTCGAACGGCGGGCCGGCCGTGGCGTCGGAGCACGACGGTTTCCTCACCCTGCTGTTCCCCCACGACGCGGGCACCTTCACCGTCCTCGTCGTGCGGCCAGCCGACGACCGTGAGCTGGCCGGACTGCGAGACGTCGGCGCCTTCGAGGAGGCCTGCCGCCTGCTTCCCGTCATCTCCGAGTGGACCGACCCGGCGCGCTCGACGCCGATCGACGCGGTGCGCGCAGGCGCCGGCCTGGTCAACGCCTTCCGCGGACAGTCGAGGAGCACCGAGGGGGTGCTCGCGATCGGCGACGCCTGGTGCACGACCAACCCCCAGGGTGGCCGGGGCATCACCCTCGGGATGCAGTCCGCCGCCGCGCTCGCCGACCTCGTCGACGCCGCCCCGCGAGACCGCTGGGCCGGCGAGCTCGACGCCTGGGGCCGCGAGCACCTCGAGCCGTGGTTCCACGACCACGTCGCCTGGGACCACACGCTGCTCGGTCGCTGGGAGCGACGGCCGGTCGACCCGGAGGGCCCGATCGGGATCGACGTCCTGGGTGCCGCCGCCGCGGTGCACCCCGAGCTCAACCAGTGGCTGCAGCCGTTCTACGGCATGGTCGTGGGGCCCGCCGCCATCGAGCCGGTGCGTGCCCGGGTCCGCGAGATGCTCCGCGCCGGGTGGACGCCGCCCACTCCCGGCGGCGTCACGCGTGACGACCTCGCCGCCGTCGTACGCCGCGCGGTCGCCGCCGCCTGACCAGGTCAGGCCGCCAGCACGCCGAGGACGATCAGCGCCTGCCCGACGTGGTAGGTCACCATCACCAGCAGGTCGGCCCGGGGGAGTGGTCGGACGAAGCGGTTGACCGCCAGGATCGTGTCGCTGGCAACGAAGACCAGGGAGCCGATGCCGATCAGGAGCTCACCCGTCGCCCACGCCGTCACCAGCATGGCCGTGATGACGAGCATGTAGATGCCCACGGGCACCGACAGCCCGGGGCCGTCGCTTCGCTGCGTGGCCGGCAGCACGCCGCGGGCCACCCCGAGTGCGGCCAGTCCGGCGGCCGCACCGATCCAGGCCCAGGAGGGGCGGTCGAGCCCGAGCGTCGTGAAGCAGACGAGGTAGGCGAGGTGGCCGACGAGGAACGCCGCCAGTCCGGCCTGGAAGCGCGTGGTGCTCCGCTCGAGCAGGAGGACGTCGCCCACCAGGCCGAGGACCAGGGCCACGACCAGCCAGCGACCGGGCGTCGAGGTCCCCGCCCCCTGCGCCACCGCGACGACGATCAGCGAGACCAGGGTCGCCGGCTTGGCCCAGCGCTCGGTGGTGCGGTCGCCGCGCGCCACGGCGTACCAGTCGACGAGCGCGAGCGCGGCCGGCAGCAGCCAGAGGGTCGCGAGTGGCACCGCCGCAGCATGCCACGAGCGGCGGTCAGCCGTGCTCGCGGCGCTCGGCGAGCCGTGACAGGTGGCCCAGGACGACCGCGACGCCGAGCGCGCCGGCGGCGACCAGCAGCGGCAGCACCGAGCGCTCGGCTCCGTCGACCGCGGCCCCGACCGTGGGCGCAGCGAGGGCGCCCAGGGCCGCGGCGAGGCCCCAGCGCAGGACGAGGTAGGCCGCGACACCGACAGCGGGCACCAGCACCCAGCCCAGCGCCAGCGCGCGCGAGCCGGTGTAGTCGTCGGATCGCAGCGCGAGCGCGACCAGCACGATGCTGGCCACGGTCACGGACGCGGCGAGCCCGGCGGCGAGGCGGGCGGCGAGGGTCACCCGCCCAGCGTTGCTCGCGGAGGCCGCGGGCACCTGAGTGCGGCGACTCAGCTCGCGACCACGGCCGCGGAGCCGTGCTCGTCCAGACGGACGACGCGATCCATCCGGTCCAGGCCGACCGTGCCGTGGGTGATCCAGACGATCGTGCGCTCGCGGTCGTCGGCCAGCACCTCGTCGGCGACGGCGCAGGCGGTCTCGGCATCGAGGTGCGCGGTCGGCTCGTCGAGGACCAGCACGGGCTGGTCGGCGAGCAACGCCCGCGCCACGCCGATCCGGGCGCGCTCACCGCCCGAGACGTGGGCACTGCCCTCGCCGATGGGGGTGTGCAGTCCGTCGGGAAGGCCGTCGATCCAGGGACCGAGGTGCGCGGCGTCGAGCGCCGCCCGCACCTGGTCTTCGGCAGCCTCGGGGCGCGCGAGCCGCACGTTCTCCGCCAGCGTCGAGGCGAACAGGTGGGGGTCGTCGTCGACGAGCCCGGTGGTGCGACGGACGTCGTCGAGAGCGAGGTCGCGGAGATCGGCGCCGGCCAGGGTCTGGCGGCCGGCCCGGGCGTCGAGGAAGCGCATGAGCACCGCCGCGTAGGTCGACTTGCCGGTGCCGGAGGTCCCCACCAGGCCGACCCGCGCGCCGGCGGGGAGGTCGATCGTGAGGTCGTGCAGCACGGAGCGCTCGTCCCAGCCCGCGCTGAGCTGCTCGCTGGCGGCGTCGGGGTGGTCGAGGATCGCCGGAATGGGAGAGCGCGGGTCGGTCACCGCGGGCTCGAGTGCGCCCAGCGCGTCGAGGCGTGCCCGGGCGGCCGTCGTACGCACCGAGAGTGCGCCGGCGTCGGCGAGCGGGGCGAGGGCGTCGAGCAGGGCGATCGGCAGCATCACCAGCAGCGCCCGCATGGCGGGTGAGACCGCGTCCGCGGGCACGAGGCTCGCCATCGCCACGAAGCCGCCCCCGGTCGCCAGCATCGGCAGGGCCCGGCCCACGGCCACGGCGCGGGCCGAGCGGCGGGACGCCGCCGCCAGACGTCGCCCGGCGGCGTCCACCTCGTCGAGGGCGCGTTCGCCGGCGCCCCACAGGACGAGGTCGCGGGCACTGCCGAGGGTCTGCTCGACGACGGTCGACAGTCGGGCCCGGGCGGCCACGAAGTCCGGCTCGGCCGCCGCGACCCCGCGCCTGGCGACCCATCCGGCGAGGGCTCCCGCGAGGACGACGAGCGCCGTCACGACCCCGGCGACGGGGGCGAGCACGGCGGCGAGAAGCGTCGCCAGGACGCCGACGCCGGCGGCGGTCCAGACCGGCTGGCGCACCCGCAGCCGCTCGTCGACGAGCGAGTCGACGTCGTCGACCACCGAGGTCAGGAGGTCGCCTCGCCGGGGACCCAGCCGGCCGGGCACCAGCGGGACCAGGGCGTCGTAGACCATGGCCCGCCGCTCTGCGAGCAGCCGCAGCGCGGCGTCGTGGGAGACCAGCCGCTCGGCGTACCGCAGGACGGGGCGGGCGAGCCCGAACGTGCGGACTCCCACGATCGCCACCATCAGCATCAGCACTGGCGGCTGCTCGGAGGCGCGCGTGATCAGCCAGCTGGCGGTGGCGGTGAGCGCGACGCCGGACGCGACCGACAGGGTCCCGAGCAGCGTGCCGAGACGCGACCGGCCGGGCCCGGCCTCGGGCTCAGGCTCAGACGAGTCGTCCAGCGACTCCGC
The DNA here is from genome assembly GCA_964591845.1 of uncultured Nocardioides sp. Classification (GTDB taxonomy): domain Bacteria; phylum Actinomycetota; class Actinomycetes; order Propionibacteriales; family Nocardioidaceae; genus Nocardioides. The sequence goes on along the minus strand of CAZQCA010000190.1, from coordinate 797 downwards.
CCGCTCGACGACCGGGGGCGCCGTGGTCGCGGCGACCGAGGCCCGTGCCGGGAGAGGTGTCGCCGGTGGCAGGCGGACGATGTGGTCGGCGGCCTCGACGACGGCGGGACGGTGGGCCACGACGATCACGCAGCTGGTGCGGGCCAGCTCGCGCAACGTCTGGAGCAGGACCGCCTCCGTCTCGGCGTCGAGGTGGGCCGTCGGCTCGTCGAGGACGACGAACGGGCGATCGGACAGCGCGACCCGGGCCAGCGCGAGCCTGGCCTGCTGGCCGGCCGACAGGCCGCTCCCGTCCTCGCCCAGCTCGTGGTCGAGCGCGCGGGGCAGGTCCGCGACGACCTCGGCGAGCCCGACCCGGTCGAGCACCCGCCAGAGCTCCTGGTCGGACGCTCGGGGGTCACCCATGCGGAGGTTGGCCGCGACGGTGCCGGCGGTGAGCCACGGGCGCTGCGGCGCCCAGGCGACCCGCGCGTGCCAGTCGGCGGGGTCCAGCTCGGCCAGGTCGGCGCCGTCGACGCGGATCGTGCCGGCCCGCGGGGTCAGCTCGCCCAGGATCGCCGCCAGGAGCGTGGACTTGCCGCATCCGGACGGGCCGACGACGGCCGTCATGCCGGGGGAGGGGAAGCGCGCGTGCTGATCGTGGACGACGGGCCGCTCGCGGCCGTCGTACCCGAGGGTGAGGCCCTCCACCTCGATCGCCGAAGCGTCGCGAATGTCGCGCCGAGGCGGCGCACCGTGCGCCACGCGCGACCCCTCACCCCGCCAGTCGCGACCCCGCGGCGTGGAGGCCCGGAGGG
>CAZQCA010000189.1:0-6677 GCA_964591845.1 uncultured Nocardioides sp. | reverse complement strand
GTTCCGTGATCGACACCGTCGGCCTCGGGGACCGGCTGACCCACAAACCCAGCGAGCTGTCGGGCGGCCAGCAGCAGCGGGTCGCCGTCGCACGAGCTCTCGTGAGCCGGCCGATGATCGTCTTCGCCGACGAGCCGACCGGCAACCTCGACTCCCACTCGGGCGCCGAGGTCCTCACGCTGCTGCGGCGCTCCGTCGACGACATCGGGCAGACCATCGTGATGGTGACCCACGACCCGGTGGCGGCCGCCTACACCGACCGGGTCGTCTTCCTGGCCGACGGCCGCGTCGTCGACGAGGTACGCCGGCCCACGCGCGAGGGCGTGCTCGACATCATGACCCGGATGACCGCACCGCCGGCGGTGGACGACTGATGCTCAAGGTCGCGTTCAAGAGCCTGCTCGGCCGCAAGCTGCGGCTCCTGCTCAGCACGTCGGCCATCGTGCTGGGCGTCGGCTTCGTTGTCGGGTCCCTCGTCTTCACCGACATGCTCACGGCGGGGTTCGACAAGATCTTCAGCCGCGCCGTCGGCGACGTCGTCGTCCGCGACAAGGCGGGTGTGGGGGAGTTCGGCATCCCCACCGACCGCACCGTCCCCTCCTCGCTCGTCGACGAGCTGGCGGCCGTTCCTGGAGTGGCCAGGGCCGACGGCAACGTGAGCAACTCCAGCACCTTCGTGATCGGCACCGACGGCAAGGCCGTGGGTGGGCAGGGCGCGCCGGGGCTCGGGCTGAACTGGAACGACGCGCCCGGCCAGCGTGGGCTCCCGGTCGTGACCCTCACCGAGGGTCGCGAGCCGCAGCGCGAGGGCGAGGTGGCGCTCGACAGCAGGACGGCCGAGCGCGCCGGCTACGACGTCGGCGACGAGGTCGAGATCGTCACGTCCTCGAGCACCGACGACGAGCTCACCGCCACGCTGGTCGGCACCTTCGACTTCGCCGACGGCGGCACGCTGGCAGGAGCCTCGCTGACGGCCTTCGACACCCGGACCGCCCAGAAGCTCTACCTCGGCGGCAAGGACGAGTTCAACGACATCTGGGTGTCGGCCGAGCCCGGCACCAGCCAGGAGGAGCTCCGCGACGCCGTGGCCCAGGTGGTGCCCGACAACGTCGAGGCCCTCACCGGCGAGGAGGTGGCCGACCAGTCTGCCGACACCCTCGGCGACGCGCTCTCGTTCCTGCGCACGTTCCTGCTCGTCTTCGCCGCGATCTCGCTGTTCGTGGGCGCCTTCCTCATCGTCAACACCTTCGCCATGCTGCTCGCGCAGCGCAGCCGCGAGCTCGCCCTGCTGCGCGCCGTCGGCGCCTCGACCGGCCAGGTCTTCGCCTCGGTCGTCGTCGAGGCGGTGATCGTGGGCCTCGTCGGGTCCACGCTCGGCCTCGGCTTCGGCCTGGCGCTCGCCAAGGCGCTGCAGGCGCTCTTCGCCCAGTTCGGCCTCGACCTCTCAGGGCAGTCGGTGGTCGTCTCGCTCACCACCGTGGTCGCGGCCTACGCGATCGGCGTAGCCGTGACCGTCCTGGCCGCCACGCTTCCGGCCTGGCGCACCCGCCGGATCGCGCCGGTGCAGGCGCTCGGCGACACCGTGGCCCTGCCCGAGTCCTCGCTCGTACGCCGGTTCGTCGGCGGTCTCCTGCTGGTCATCGTCGGCGCCATGCTGATGGGACTCGGCCTGCTCGGCGACGTGCCGCGAGGCGGCTGGGTCACCATGGGCGGCGCGGTGGGCGTGCTGCTGGGCACCTCGATCGCCTCGCCCGTCCTCGGCCGCCCCCTGCTCGGCGTCGTCCGTCGCACCTTCACGGCACTGTTCGGCACCGTCGGCCGGCTCGCCGGCGAGAACACCCGGCGCAACCCGCGGCGCACCACCTCGACCGCGTCTGCGCTGATGATCGGCCTGGCCCTCGCCGGCGCGGTGGCCATCCTCGGCACGTCCGGCAAGGCCACCACCTCCGCCGTGGTCGAGGACTCCTTCGCGGGCGACTACGTCGTCGGCAACGTCAACCAGCAGCCGTTCTCGTCGGCCATCGCCCGGCGCGTCGCGGAGGTCGACGGCGTCACCCAGGTGATGCGGCAGCGCTACGGCTTCGGCCGCCTCGACGGGCAGCAGTCGTTCCTCGGCGGGATCGACCCCGACGGCCTGGGGTCGGTGGTCGAGGTCGAGGTCGTCGAGGGCGACCTGGCCGACTTCACCGACCAGACGATGGTGATCGACCGCTCCTTCGCCCGCTCCCGCGGGCTGCACGCCGGCGACTCGATCGAGTGGACCCTCAACAAGGAGAAGGTCACCTTCACCGTCGCGGCCGTGCTCGACTCGGCCCAGCTCCTCTTCCTCCCCGCCACGACCATCCACAGCCTCGCGGAGGCGGGGTTCCCGGCCGAGGACGCGACCGTCTTCGTGACCGCCGACGGTGACCGGCTCGATGCGATCGAGGCGGTGGCGGGCGACAACCCCCTGATCACGGTCACCGACCGCAAGGGCCTGATCGAGCAGCAGAACCAGCAGATCGACCAGGGGCTGCTGATGATCAACGGGCTGCTGGCGCTCACGCTCATCATCGCGGTGCTGGGCATCGTCAACACCCTGGCGCTGTCGGTGATCGAGCGCACCCGTGAGATCGGGCTGCTGCGAGCGGTCGGCACCAGTCGCTCCCAGCTGCGACGGATGGTCACCCTCGAGGCGGTCGCGATGTCGCTGCTGGGCTCGGTCATGGGCATCGTGCTGGGGCTGTTCTTCGGTGTGGCCGTGTGGAAGGCCTTCGAGGACGACGGGCTCACCGAGCTCGCGATCCCGGTGGGGCTGCTCGCGGTGTTCGCGCTGGTGGCCGTGCTCGTGGGGGTGGTCGCGGCGATCTTCCCGGCCCGCCGCGCCGCCAGGCTCAACGTGCTCCGCGCGATCGCCACGGAGTGACCCCGGCCACGCTCCGGCCCGGGCCCGCCGTCGTACACGCTCCGAGGGGCCGGGATTCGGCCGGGGTTTCGCCCATTCCGCGTACAGCGCCCCCCTCCGCCACCTACAGTTCCCCGCGTGGACGATGTGTTGGTTTCGCGCAGCCGCGAGCTCAAGCACGTCCAGGTGCGTGAGTACGTCAGGTCGCTCGTGGAGGGCCTCCAGCCCGGTGATCCCGCCCCCTCGGAGAGGGAGCTGGTCACCCGGTTCGGTGTGGCCCGGATGACGGTGCGGCAGGCGATGGACGCCCTGGTCGGCGAGGGCTTGCTGGAGAGGATGCCCGGCAAGGGCACCTTCGTCGCGCGCCCGCGTCGCCGCGCCGACCACCCGCTCAGCTTCTCCGAGGAGATGGCCCGTCGTGGCCTGCAGCCGGAGTCGCAGACGCTGCTCAGCCGCCTGGAGCAGGCCGGCCCGGGAGTCGCGCGCGCGCTCGGCATCACCGAGGGCGACGCGGTGCTCCACTGGCGCCGGCTGCGCCGCGCCGACGGCGCCCCGATGTGCCTGCAGGACTCGTTCCTCAACGAGGTCCTGCTCCCCGGGTTCCTCGAGAAGCACATGCCCACCAGCCTCTTCGACGCCCTGGCGCGTCGCAGCCTGCGGCCGACCTGGTCGGAGGACTCGATCAACGCCGACGCCGCGGCCGACGGCGAGGCCGAGCTGCTCGAGATCGAGCCCGGTACGCCGGTGCTCCGGGTGGCCCGCCGCTCGCTGTGCGGCGACCTGGCCGTCGAGGTCTCGCGCTCGGTCTACCGCGCCGACCGCTTCACCATGTGGATGCAGGTCGGCAGCGACGTCTGACGGCGGCTCAGCCTCCTCGGCGGAGCGCGACGTGTCGGCCTGCGTGTCGGTGGTGCCTCGGCTCGCCGGCGTGCGGATCTACTGGTGCGTACGACGCGCGCCCAGGCCGGTCCGTGGATCTACTGGTGTGTACGGCGCACATGCCGGGCGTACGCACCAGTAGGTCCGGGCGGCCTCGGCGTACGCACCAGTAGGTTCGAGGCCGCCCCTCGGGCGACGCCCGCCGGCTCCCGTTCGCGGCAGCAGCAGGTCAGCCGAGCCCACCGAGCGCGGCGACCTCGGCACCCGCCTCGTCGCACACCCACACCGGGTCCGGGCCGCCGAGGTCGGGCTCGATCGACAGCGTGTGCAGGGGTGCCTCCGCGGGGCAGCGGCGGCACTCCGGCCAGCGGCGGCCTCCGTCGAGCAGCGCGTCCTGCACGTCCTGCGCGACGAGACCGGCGACGTAGGGCTGTCCCTCGGGCCACTGCTCGGCCCACCACCGTCGCTGCGCCATCGCCTCCTCCAGGGCCGAGACGGCGGCCACGTCCTCCATGCCTCGGGCCCGGAGGTCCGAGAGGACCGCGGCTCGGGCGGCGAGCAGCACGGCGTGATCCATGAGCCCATTGTGCGTCGGGCGGGCCAACCCGCGAGCAGGTGCGCGACCTGGTCGTGGCCGTAGGGTGCGGTCATGGCCCAGGGCTTGCTCGAGGTGGTCGTCGCGTCCGACCGCGACGTGGCGGGCGCGCTCGCGGGTGGCGCGGACCGCCTCTTCCTCGTCGTCGCCACGGCCGGCGACCCCCTCGGCACCTCGCCCGACCTCGCCGCGGCCTCGCCCGTCCTGCGCGAGGGCCGGGACTCCGGGCTCCCGGTGCGGGTGGCGCTGCGGCTCAGCGAGGGCCACACGACCACCGGCGGTGAGTTCACCCGCCTCGTCGGCCTCGCGGAGGAGTACCTCGCGCTGGGTGCCGACGGCGTGGTCTTCGGCTTCCTCGATCCCGACCTCGAGATCGACGTGGCGACCTGCCGGGCGCTGGCCGAGGCGCTCCCCGGCGTGCCGTGGACCTTCAGCCGGGCCATCGACGCCACCCTCGACCCCCGGCGCTCGTGGCGCCGGCTGTCGGGCCTGCCGGGGCTCACAGCGGTCAGCAGCGGTGGCTCGCCCCAGGGGCTCGCCCACGGCTACGACGACCTGCTGGCCCTGGTCGAGGCCGATCCCGCGTGCGCGGCGCTGCTGATGCCCAGCGGTGGCCTGGTCGCGGAGCAGGTGCCGTGGTTCGCCCGGGCCGGGGTCCGGCAGTTCCAGGTGGGCGCCCAGGCCCGTCCCGGCGGCTCGGGCAAGGCCTACCTCGACGCCGCTCTCGTGCGGTCGTGGCGGATGCTGCTCGACGACGCGGTCGGGGGCGCGGCCCGATGAGGGCCGGATGACGATCCTCATCGACCCGCCCCAGGCGCCGGGCCACGGGCGGCTCTGGTCCCACCTCGCGAGCGACACCTCGTACGACGAGCTGCACGTGTTCGCGCAGGCGGCGGGTCTGCCGGCCCGGGGGTTCGACCACGACCACTACGACGTCCCGGCTGAGTACTACGACCGGATGCTCGCGGCCGGGGCGGTGCCGGTGACCTCGCGTCAGCTGGTGGAGCGGCTCTGGGCCGCGGGGCTGCGCCGACGCAAGAGCGATGCCCTGCGACCGCGTCGCCCCGGTCGGACGCTGGTGCTGCCGCCCCTGCTGCGGCCCGGGGACCGGGTCGGAGTCGTGGCTCCGGCGGGCCCCGCCGAGGCCGAGCGGCTGAGCGCCGGGCTGGAGGTGCTCGCGGGGTGGGGACTGGAGGTGGTGCCGCCGACGCCGCTGGACGCCGCCGACGTGGGCTGGCTGGCCGGCTCCGACCACGCGCGCGCGCAGGCGCTGGCGACGACCTGGGTCGACGGGGAGGTGCGGGCGGTCTTCGCGACCCGGGGCGGCTTCGGGTCGCAGCGGCTGGTCGACCTGCTCGACTGGCGCGCGATGGCCCAGACCGGACCCGCCTGGCTGGTCGGATACTCCGACGTCACCGCCCTGCACCAGGCCTTCGCGTCCCGGTTGGGCGTCGCCACCCTGCACGGTCCGGGAGTCGCCACCCTTCCGTCCCTCGACGGCGTCGCCCTGGCCTCGCTGCGCGACCTGCTCTTGGACGGTCGGGTCCCGCCCCTGGAGGGCCTGCCCGGCGGGGGCGGCGCGACGACCGCCCCACTGGTCGGGGGCAACCTCGCGGTTCTCGCCTCCTCCGTGGGCACCTCGGGCGTCCACGCCGCGCAGGGCTCGATCGCGCTTCTGGAGGACGTGAACGAGCCTCCGTACCGCCTCGACCGACTGCTCACCCAGCTCCTCCGCAGCGGCTGGTTCGACGGCGTCCGGGGGGTGGCCGTCGGCCAGCTCACCGACTGTGGCGAGCCCGAGGTCGCCCGTGCCCTGGTCCACTCCAGGCTCGGTCCTCTGGGCGTCCCGATGGTGCTCGACCTGCCGATCGGTCACGTCCCCGACACGCGCAGCGTCGTGCTCGGCCAGCGGGCCACCATCGACGGCGACGCGGGAACCTTTACCCAGCTGCTCCCCGGTTCCGCTGCGGGCTGACGACGCCGCTGCCACCATCGACGGGCCGACCGGTCCCTGGACCGCCGGTTTGTTGCCGATTCGTGATCTTCGCTATGGTCGCCGGGCCTTTACTTTCGCGTCAGGAGGCACCCCCCCGTGTCGAACCCCTCCGAGCCGCGTGCTGCCCTGGGCGCACGAGACCGTCATTTCGTCAACCGCTTCAGCTACGGCCACACCTCCGAGCTGGCTGCCCAGGTGCGCAAGGCCGGGGGCGGTCGCGCCTGGTTCGAGCGCCAGCTGTCGCCGTCCAAGGTCAAGGACGCCGGTGGCGCGAAGGTCAAGGACTGGTACCCCAACCTGTGGTACTCCCCGATGCAGATCTG
>CAZQCA010000188.1:0-6693 GCA_964591845.1 uncultured Nocardioides sp. | reverse complement strand
GATCGGCCGCACGTGTCGCAACGTCTCGCCGGACGAGGCCGGCGACTACATCCGGGGCTACACCGTGGCCAACGACTACGGCCTGCACGACTTCCGCGACACCGACTCCGGCTCCATGCTGCGGGTCAAGGGATCCGACACGTTGTGCCCGGTGGGCCCGGGTGTCGTCGAGGGCTGGGACTTCCACGGCAAGCGCATCCGGACCATGGTCAACGGCGAGGTGCGGCAGGACGCCACCACCGACGAGATGGAGTGGGACATGCACTACCTCGTCGCCGACATCGCCCGGACCATCACCCTCCAGCCCGGCGACCTGCTGCTGTCGGGCACTCCCGCCATCTCGCGCACGGTCTATCCCGGCGACGTCGTCGAGGTGGAGGTCGAGGGCCTCGGCACCCTGCGCAACCACATCGTCAGCGGCCCGACGCCCATCCGCGACGACGTCGGGGCGCAGCCGACGGAGACCGAGGAGGTGCTCTCGACGGCGCAGGGTGGCGACTGGGAGTTCCGTGGCATCCGGCCGCCGAAGCCTCCGGCCTCCGAGATCTGACGCGTGCGCGAGTGGTAGACCTGAGCGCATGTCCGTCCGCCGCCCGCTGATCGCCGTCCCGGCCCGGTTCTCCCAGAGCGCCTCGGCGCTGCGGCACCGTGCGGTGGTCGGCTCGCGCAACCTGGTCGCTGCCGTCTACGCGGCCGGCGGCGAGCCGCTGCTCGTGCTCCCGTCGGCCCCCGGCGCCGTGGTCTCGGACGACGAGGTGGCCGACCGCCTGGCCTGGGCCGACGGCATCCTGCTGCCCGGCGGCGGTGACCTGTCGGGCCGCTGGTCGCAGCAGGAGCACCACCACACCCTCTACGACGTCGACGAGGAGCAGGACGCCTTCGACCTCGCCGTCGCGCGGGTCGCGCTCGAGCGCCGGATCCCGCTGCTCTCGGTCTGCCGCGGCACCCAGGTGGTCAACGTCGCCCTCGGCGGCACCCTGGTGCAGGACATGGACGAGCACGACAGCGAGATCGCCCACCATCGCAACCACGTGCACCACGTGACGGTCGACCACGGGACCCTCGCCCACGAGGTCGTGGGCGAGTCGGTGGAGGTCTCCTGCTACCACCACCAGTGCCTGGCCGGCCTCGGCGAGGGGCTGGTCGTCACGGCGCGCTCCGAGGAGGGCGTCGTCGAGTGCGTCGAGCTGGCGTCGTACGACGGCTGGTATCTCGGCGTCCAGTGGCACCCGGAGGACACGTGGGAGACCGAGCCTCGCCAGCTGGCCGTGATGCGGGCCCTGGTCGAGGCCTCGCGGTAGGCGGGGAGCCTCTCAGGGCAGTCGCGGAACCGACCACACGACGAGCTCGTCGCCGACCAGCGCCGGCCTGCCGAGCCGCTCGTAGGCGTGGGTGGCGAGCACCTTCACCGGCTCCGTCGCCCGCGCGATCGAGCCGATCCGGTCGGAGTTGGAGGCCACCAGGGCGCCGTCACGATAGATCCGCAGCCGGTCGGAGCTGCCCCTGATCCCGTCGAGGTCCCACACGAACATGACATGGACCCACCGGCCCACGGCCACCGAGTCCCAGCCGAGGTCGTTCGCGGTGTGCAGGGTGCCGGTGGCGTCGAGGATCTCGAACTGGAGGCCGCCGTACCCGGTGAACCCGTCCGACCAGTAGGCGTCGATCGGGCCCCACTGCCCCTGGTAGGGCTGCACGCCGAAGACCGCCGGCAGGGGCGTCTCGAACGGCACCGAGACCGGCATCCGCTTCTGCAGGAACACCTCGACGGTGCCCTGGGTCCGGTCGCCGCCGAAGAAGCCGGCCTGGCTGACCGCGAGGTAGCTCTCGTCGCCCAGCGACGCGGCCCCACGGCCGCGCACGGCGGCGGGATGGCTGACGTCCCCGACCTGGGCGACGGCCTCGCCGGCGTCGCCGTGGGCGAGCTGGCGGCCCGATCCGAGGTGGTTCCAGACCTGGAGGTGGCCCACCCGGGCCGCGGGCGGCGCCGGCGGAGGATCCGCGGTGCTCACCCCCAGGGCGGCGACGGGCGCCAGGAGCGCGGCGAGCAGGATCGTTCCCCTTCCGAGTGCATGCCTCATCGGACTCTCCTCGAGAGGACGTCGACGAGGTCGCAGCGCCGTTCGTCGCGGCTCAGCCGCCGAGCGATCCTCACCGACGACGCTAGGAGGGGGTCGCGGACCGGGCAAGGGATTGTGAGATGCGCCGGGCACCCCCCGCGCGCTCCGGTCGTGTCGGTCACACCCGCGCCTCCCGGGCTTGCCGCGAGCCGCCGCTGTCGGTGGTGGTGCCTAGAGTCGGACGATGGACATGAGACTGGAGCTGGTGGCCGTGCCGGTCACCGATGTCGACCGGGCCAAGGACTTCTACGTGCGCGCGGGGTTCGTCGCCGACCACGACCACACGGTGAGCGAGGAGGTGAGGTTCGTGCAGCTGACGCCGCCGGGCTCGGCCTGCTCGATCGCCATCGGCCGGGGCCTCACGACGATGACGCCGGGCAGCCTCGACAACCTGCAGGCCGTGGTGGCGGACGCCGCGGAGGCGCGGGCCGACCTCGTGTCGCGAGGGGTGGAGGCGAGCGAGGTCGACGACCAGCCGTGGGGCAAGTTCGTCTACTTCGCCGACCCCGACGGCAACCGGTGGTCGCTCCAGGAGCTGCCCCAGTGGTCGGGCGCCGGAGGCTAGCTAGCGCCGAGCGATCCCGTCGAGCCTGAGCGTGCTGCTCTCGTCGCGGTGGGAGCCGTCGGTGCCGACGTGCTTGTCGCCGATCTCCGGGCCGTTCTTCACCACGTGCACCAGCGCCATCGCGTGGCCACGCCCGAGGCCGTAGTCCTCCGCGAGCCACGCGACGATCTCGCCCGCCTTGGTCTCGGGGCCGAACCCGCGGCCGTGCGCCTGGTCGACGAGCTCCTGGGGGGTCTTGCCGGTCTTCTTCTCGATGGCGTCGAGGTAGGCCTGGAACGACATGGCGCTCTCCTGTCGGTGGCTGGTCGAGGCAGGTGGGCTCAGGCCGGGCCGCCCTCGGCGGCCTGCATGGCCTGGAGGGCGATCGGCGGCGGCGCGTGGAAGTCGAAGGCGCGGAAGAGGACGGCGTGGGAGACGCCCTCCATCCGCCTCGCCTGCAGGGCGGCGATGCCGCTCAGCATCATCCGCGGCGGCGGGTGTCCGGGGATGCCGGCGAGGTACTCGCCGTGGGCCTCCAGCGAGGCGATGCCCTGCTCCAGGGCCTCGCCGGCCACGTCGACGCCATGGGTGGGGTCGGGGTCTCCGCTGACGAGCAGCCACCGCGGCGACCAGGGCTCGAGCCCCTCGTCGAGCAGGTCGGTGAACACCCATCTGTTGCCGGCGTCGCGCACGGCGTCGACCGCGGCCAGGCCCGCCACCCGGTGGTCGGCCTGGTTGAGCCCGGCCACGAACTCGACCTGCCAGGTGCCGACCATCACGGCGTCCGGCCGGAACCTGCGGATGGCCCGCGCGATGTCGCGGCGCATGCCCAGGGAGTACTCGAGGACGCCGTCGGGGTAGTCGAGAAGCTCCAGCTGGCTCACGCCGACCGCGGCGCAGGCGTCTGCCTGCTCGCGCCCGCGCAGCTCCGCGGTGGCGGCCGGGTCGCTGCCGTCCATGCCGGCCTCGCCCCGGGTGAGCAGGAGGTAGGCGACCTCGATGCCCTGGCTCGTCCAGGCGGCCACGGCCGACGAGCTGCCGTACTCGACGTCGTCGGGGTGCGCGACGACGCACAGGACGCGCGCGAACGCGTCGGGTGGGAACGGCGGGAGCAGGCTGGGTGCGGTCATCCCGCGAGGCTAGCCGGAAGTGCGGCTCAACGCTCGCCCCCGTGCTCGGCCCAGTGCGCGAGGAGCTCGGCCTCGCGGTCGGCGGTGAGCCCGACCCCGTCCACGAGGTGGCCGTCGGTGGCCCAGGCGGCCGTGTCGCGCACGGTCTCGGAGAGGGGGCGGTGGCGCAGCCCGGCCGACTCCGCGCGGGCCGGCGACATCGCCGACTGCCAGTCCTCTACGCCCTCGCTCCACAACGGGAGGTCCTCGCCGGTGACGCCGTGCTCGGTGAGCCAGGTCCCGTCCACCCATTCCAGGGACGAGCCGGCCGGGGCCACGGCCGCGGTGGCCTCCAACAGCTCGGCCCACGAGATGGCGGGGCGCACCGCGTGGAACGTGCCCCCGGTCCTCGTGGTCGCCAGGTGCAGCTGGAAGTCGGCCAGGTCGCGCACGTCGACCACCTGGGCCGGGTCGGTCGGCGCGCCGGGGGCCAGCACCCGGCCGCCGCGCGCCATCCGCCGGACCCACCAGGGGTAGCGGCCCGTGGGGTCGTGCGGGCCGATCACATAGGTGGGGCGCACCACGGCGAGCCGGTCGCCGTACGCCGTCGCGGCGGCGCGCTCGCAGGCCACCTTGAGCGGGCCGTAGGTGGCGTTCGTGACGTCGGTGACGTCGTCGTCGGCCGCCGGCAGCAGGGCGCTGTCCTCGTCGCCACCTGGACCGTCGCGATCGGCGTACACGGAGACGGTCGAGACGAGGACGTGGTGACCCCCTCGGCCCCCCAGCGCCGCGGCCAGCGAGCGCACCTGCCCGGGCAGGTAAGCGCAGACGTCCACGGTGGCGTCCCACTCCTCGTCCGACAGCGCGGACAGGTCGCCGTCGCGGTCCGCGAGCACGTGGCGCGCGTCGGGGAACAGGGCCGTCGCTCGGCGGTGCACGAGCGTCACGTCGTGCCCGGCGGCCAGCGCCGTCTCCACCAGGTGCCTGCCGACGAAGCGGGTGCCGCCGATCACCAGGAGTCGCATCCCCTCATCCAAGCAGGACGGACCTGGGACGTCAGGCGCCGTCGGCCTCGGCGGTGATGACGACCTGACGCAGGGCCTTGGTGAGCACCTCGAGCTCGCCGCGGTCGAGGTCGGCGACGAGCTCGGCCTCGGCGGCGTTGAACTCCGGGTAGAGCTCGGCCATCAGCGCGCGGCCGGGGTCGGTGAGCGCGAGCTCGACCAGCCGGCGATCGGTCGTGCTGGGGATGCGCGTGAGCAGGCCGCGGCCCTCGAGCGTGTTGGCGACACCGGTCAGCGTCGCCTTGCTGATGCCGACGCTCTCGGCGACCCGGCGGGTCTCCATGCGCTCCCAGATCCACAGCAGCCAGAGCACCAGGAAGGAGGTCCAGGTGAGGTCGTGCGGCCGGAGCACCGTGTTGGTGAGCCGGCTGCGCGAGGCGTTCGCCGCGCGGTAGATGCTCAGCACCGCCTGCATCGCCGCGAAGTCGAGCGGCAGGTGGCCGACGCGCTCCTGGGTGGCGCGCTCGGTCTCGCTCAGCGAGTGCTGGTCGGGCATGGGCCAGACCCTACCGGCGGCCACCTCGCCTCCCTCCGTCGTACGTCGCTCAGGCGTCGGGGGTGAGGTGGGCCAGGGTGCGGCCGCCGTCCCACACGACGCCGACCTGGCGGTAGTAGCCGCCGATGACCTCGTCCACGCCGAGCCGTGACAGCTCCTCGGTGGGCGAATCGTAGAGGTTGATCTCGACGTCGCCGCGCCACGCCTGGCCCCCCTCGAACTCCGCGCCGCCGGACTCGATGAGCTCGGCGTAGGCGTCGCCGCCGCCGGCGATGTCGGGGTAGACCCGGTGGTGGGCCATCGGGTGTCCGTTGACGAAGCCGTTGGTGTCGGACTCCTCGCGCAGGGTGAGCACGACGTCGGCGAGCCGCCGGTCGCCCGCCGCGAGCGTGGCGCCGAACACGCCACCCGGCGCCAGCCGAGGCGCGGCGTGGGGGAAGGCCATCGGCCGGGTCTGCCACATCGAGCCCAGCTTCTTGGGGTAGCCCTGGTGGATGCCGCGGGCGATCGCGAAGTCCTTGTCGACCCAGATGTAGACGCAGCGCGAGAAGGTCCGCCCCTCGAAGGCGCAGCGCACGACGACGAAGGCCTCCTTGTACTGCGACCGGACCGGGTCGAGCAGCTCCTCGCGCGAGGACGAGCAGGACTGCCAGTCGGCCCAGATCAGGGCGACCGCGCCGGGGTCCTCGGGCGCCAGCGTGAGCGGGGCGGGGAGCAGCTCGGCCACCCGTGCGGGGTCGGTGCGGTACTCCACGGTGAGCAGGTCGCCGGAGTAGTACCAGGGCGGGTCGGGGATCAGCGAGGAGCGGCCGGAGGCGGTGCGCGGGTAGAAGAAGCCCTTCATCCCGGTCGGGGGTACGTCGGTCAAGTGAGGCTCCTGGATCGGCGGCGCGGGGCGCCCGCGTGGCGGCGTACGAGATCGTTTGGGTCCGTACGATACCGGCCGGGCCCACCCAGGGGAACCTCTTGCACGCCGCTCCGGCCCGTCGGTACTGTTCGGACCCTAACGATCGTCGCGTGACGGTCGTCAAGCCCAGCCTCGACAGAGAGGGACCGCCTGTGGCGCACTTCGACACCTCCGGCCTCCAGCCGGCCGCCGACCGCCTCGCCGAGCAGGGCATCGACGTCCTGCGCCTCGGCTACGCCGACATCATCGGCACCGACCGGGGCCGCGACGTGCTCGTCAACCGGATGGCGCGCACCGTCAGCAGCGGGGTGGCGTTCTGCCGCTCGGTCTACGGCACCACGCCACGCGGTGGCGTCGTCGACATCGAGGGCGGCCTGTCCGCAGGACTCCCCGACATCCTGGCCTTCCCCGACGTCGACACCCTGCTGCCGATCCCGTGGGAGCCCGGCGTCG
>CAZQCA010000187.1:0-6722 GCA_964591845.1 uncultured Nocardioides sp. | reverse complement strand
GGTGCGGGACGGCGTCGCGCGCGTCGTCGTACGACGAGAGACTTATGACGACCTGCTGGCGACCGACGTCGGTGCCGGCGCTGCGAGTGACGTGGGTGTGAGTGATGAGTGAGCGACCCGTGCGGGTGGCCGTGCTGGGCTGCGGCTCCGTGGGCTCCCAGGTGGTCCGGCTGCTCAGCGAGCACGCCGACGACCTGACCGCGCGGGTGGGTGCCCCCGTGGAGCTGGTCGGCGTCGCCGTCCGACGCATCGACGCTCCGCGCGAGGTGGAGGTCCCCGCGGGGCTGCTGACGTCCGACGCCCACGCGCTGGTGACCCGCGACGACGTCGACGTGGTCGTCGAGGTGATCGGCGGCATCGAGCCCGCGCGGTCGCTGATCCTGGCTGCTCTCGAGCACGGCGCGTCGGTCGTCACCGCCAACAAGGCGCTGCTCGCCGAGGACGGCCCGACCCTCTTCGAGGCGGCCGACAAGGCCGCCGCCGGCGAGGGCCGCGACCTCTACTTCGAGGCCGCCGTCGCCGGGGCCATCCCGATCCTGCGGCCGCTGCGCGAGTCGCTCGCCGGCGACCGGGTCACGCGGGTGCTCGGCATCGTCAACGGCACCACCAACTTCATCCTCGACAAGATGGACACCTCGGGCGCCGGCTTCGCCGAGGCCCTCGAGGAGGCGCAGGAGCTCGGCTACGCCGAGGCCGACCCGACCGCCGACGTCGAGGGCTTCGACGCCGCCGCCAAGGCCGCGATCCTCGCCTCCCTCGCGTTCCACACCCGGGTGACGGCCGCCGACGTGCACCGCGAGGGCATCAGCGACGTCACGGCGGGCGACATCCGCTCCGCGCAGGAGACCGGCAGGGTGGTCAAGCTGCTGGCCATCGCGGAGCTGCGCGACGAGGGCGGCGAGCAGGCCGTGTCGGTGCGCGTGCACCCGGCGATGATCCCGCGGAGCCACCCACTGGCCTCGGTGCGCGAGGCGTTCAACGCCGTCTTCGTGGAGTCCGAGGCCGCCGGTCAGCTGATGTTCTACGGCCCGGGCGCCGGCGGCGCCCCGACCGCGTCGGCGGTGCTGGGCGACCTGGTCACCGTGGCTCGCAACCGGCTGACCGACACCCGGGGCGCCGGCGAGTCGGCGTACGCCGCCCGGGCGGTGCTCCCGATGGGGGAGACCCGCACGCGCTACCACGTGGCGATCGACGTCGACGACCGGGCGGGCGTGCTCGCGGCCGTCGCGACGGCCTTCGCCGAGCACGACGTCTCGATCCAGACGGTGCGGCAGGAGGGCCGCGGCGCCGACGCGCAGCTCGTCGTCGTCTCCCACCAGGCCACCGACGCCCAGCTCAGCGCGACCGTCGAGGCGCTGCGCGGCATGGAGATCGTGCACGAGGTCTCGTCGGTGATGCGCGTGGAGGGGGAGGCGGAGTGAGCGTCTGGCCGACCCATCAGTGGCGGGGCGTGATCGAGGAGTACCGACCGCTGTTCGACCTGCTCCCGGAGGACCTGACGGCCGTTACCCTGGGCGAGGGCGGCACGCCGCTGGTGCACTCCGAGTGGCTCTCGGGGCTCACCGGCGGCAAGGTCTGGCTCAAGGTCGAGGGCAGCAACCCGACCGGGTCCTTCAAGGACCGGGGGATGACCACCGCCATGTCGGTGGCGAAGTACGACGGCGCGGAGGCCGTCGTCTGCGCGTCCACGGGCAACACCTCGGCCTCGATGGCGGCCTACGCCGCCAAGGCGGGACTCAAGCCGCTGGTGCTGATCCCCGAGGGCAAGATCGCCGCCGGCAAGATGGCGCAGGCCATCGTCCACGGCGCCCAGATCATCATGGTGCGCGGCAACTTCGACCACTGCCTCCAGATGGCACGAGCGCTCTCCTGGGACTACCCCGTGGCGTTGGTCAACTCCGTCAACCCGGTGCGCCTGCAGGGGCAGAAGACCGCCGCGTTCGAGATCGTCGACTTCCTGGGCGACGCCCCCGACTTCCACCTCCTCCCCGTCGGCAACGCGGGCAACATCGCGGCCTACTGGATGGGCTACGAGCAGTACTTCACCCTCGGGCTCGCCACGCGCAAGCCCGTGATGCGCGGGTTCCAGGCCGAGGGCGCGGCGCCGCTGGTGACCGGCGAGCCGTTCCCCGACCCGGAGACCAGGGCCACGGCGATCAGGATCGGCAACCCCGCGTCCTGGAAGCTCGCCGAGGCGGCGGCGCAGGAGTCCGGCGGCCGCTTCGCGGCGCTGAGCGACGCGCAGATCCTGGCCGCCCAGGTCGACCTGGCGCGCCACGACGGACTCTTCGTCGAGCCCGCGTCGGCCGCCGGCGTCGCGGGGATCCTCGCCGAGGCCGGCGCCCACGACGACTACGCCGGGGCCACGGTCGTGGTCACCGTGACCGGGCACGGGCTCAAGGACACGGCGACCGCGCTGGAGGCCGCGGGCGAGCTGGAGCACGTGGTCGTCGGCACCGACGTGGACGAGGCGGCCAAGGCCGCCGGACTGGCCTGAGGTCGGTCGTGAGCTTCGTCGAGGGACCGGTCCGGGTCAGCGTGCCCGCCACGTCGGCCAACCTCGGCCCCGGCTTCGACTGCCTCGGACTGGCGCTGTCGCTGCGCGACGTCCTGACGGCCGAGGTCGTGACCGGGCCGCTCCAGATCGCCGTGGAGGGTGAGGGGGCCGACGACGTTCCCCATGACTCCACCCACCTCGTGGTGCGGGCGATGAGAGCCGCGTTCGAGGCGATGGACGTGGCCGCCCCTGGCCTCAGCCTGGCCTGCCGCAACGCGATCCCGCACGGCCGGGGGCTGGGCTCGTCGTCGGCGGCCATCGTGGGCGGTCTCGCCCTGGCGCGGGCGCTGGTCGCGGGAGGGACGCTGCTGCTCGACGACGAGGCGTTGTTCCGGCTGGCCGTCGGTCTCGAGGGACACCCCGACAACGTGGCTCCGGCACTCTTCGGTGGCTTCGTGATCTCCGGCCGCGAGGCGGACCGATGGTTCGCGGTCCGCTCCGGCGTCGATCCGCGGGTGTCCACGGTCGTGTTCGTGCCGCCCACGCCTCTCGCGACCTCGGTGGCCCGCGGGCTGCTGCCGGCGTCGGTCTCCCACGACGACGCGGCCGCCAACGCCGGCCGGACCGCGCTCCTCGTGGCCGCGCTGGCCGGTCAGCCGGAGCACCTCATGTCCGCCACCCGCGACTTCGTGCACCAGGACTACCGCGAGCCCGCGATGCCCGAGACGCTCGGCCTCGTACGGGCGCTCCGGGCCGACGGCGTCCCCGCCGTCGTCTCCGGTGCCGGACCCACGGTGCTGGCCTTCTGCTCCGGCTCCGAGGACGCTCAGGAACTGCGCTCGAGGGCACCTCGGGGCTGGGACGCGTGGCACCTGTCGGTGGAACAAAGCGGCGTGCTCGTCGGTTGAGACTCGTGAGCCTGCCTCCCGTGGCTCCAGGTCGTGACCGTCCCGCCGATCCGGTGGTCGATGTCACATCGACCGGACGTCGGTGTTAGGCTGGCCGCGCGCCACTCGGCGTACGCACCAGGAGCGACATCACTGTTCCAGCGGTGCACACACTCCTCGGTGAAGACGCTGTTCCAGCGCCCACTTCCAGCCTGACGACGCGACGCACAGACGACGTACGCGGGCCGGGGAGGCAACGACCAAGAGGCCGCCGGCACCTGTCGGGCGGCTCTGATACGTGGGAAGGACTCACGTGACCGACACTTTCGAAGCCACCACCAGCGCGGCCGAGTCGACTCCGAGCACCTCGGAGGACTCCAAGAAGCGCGGTGGGGGGCTCAGCACCATGCTGCTGGCCGACCTGAAGTCGATGGCCGCCGGCATGGGGATCGCCGGAGCGGGCTCCATGAAGAAGGCCCAGCTCGTCGACGCGATCAAGGCCGCCCGCAGCGGCGGCGACACCCGGAGCGCCCAGCGCTCCGACTCGGCCTCCGACTCGCAGACGGAGGCGCGCTCCGACGTGCGGTCTCCCGTGGATGACTCCCGCGGCAAGTCCGCCAAGTCACCCAAGGGCGGCAAGTCCGACCAGGGCAGGTCCGACCAGGGCAAGTCCGACCAGGGCAAGTCCGGCCAGGGCCGGTCCGAGCAGGGCAAGACCGACGCGGGCAAGCCCGACGCGGGCAAGTCCGACGCGGGCAAGTCCGACGCGGGCAAGCCCAACGCGGGCAAGACCGACCAGGGCAAGACCGACCAGGGGCAGGACGACCGGCGCCACGACGAGGAGGGCGGCAGCCGACGCAACCGCCGCCGCCGCGGCCGCGACCGCAACCGCGAGCGCGCCGACCGACCCGGGCGCGAGCCCGAGACCCAGATCTACGACGACGACGTGCTGGTGCCCGCGGCGGGCATCCTCGACGTCCTCGACAACTACGCGTTCGTGCGCACCAGCGGCTACCTCGCGGGTCCCGACGACGTCTACCTCTCCTTGTCGATGGTCCGCAAGTACGGCCTGCGCCGCGGCGACGCGGTCGTCGGCCAGGTGCGCCAGCCCCGCGAGGGCGAGCGCAAGGAGAAGTTCAACCCGATGGTCCGGATCGACAGCGTCAACGGCGCCGATCCCGAGACCTCCAAGCACCGCGTCGAGTTCGTCAAGCTGACGCCGCTCTATCCCCATGAGCGTCTCCGGCTCGAGACCGAGCCGGCCAACCTGATCGGCCGGGTGATCGACATCGCGGCCCCGATCGGCAAGGGGCAGCGCGGCCTGATCGTGTCTCCGGCCAAGGCCGGCAAGACGATGATCATGCAGTCGATCGCCAACTCGATCACGACCAACAACCCCGAGTGCCACCTGATGGTGGTGCTGGTCGACGAGCGGCCCGAGGAGGTCACCGACTTCGAGAGGTCGGTCAAGGGCGAGGTCATCTCCTCGACCTTCGACCGCCCGGCGGCCGACCACACCACGGTGGCCGAGCTCGCGATCGAGCGGGCCAAGCGGCTCGTCGAGCTGGGCCACGACGTCGTCGTGCTCCTCGACGGCATCACCCGACTCGGGCGCGCCTACAACCTCGCCGCGCCCGCCTCCGGACGGATCCTGTCCGGCGGCGTCGACTCGGCGGCGCTCTACCCGCCGAAGAAGTTCTTCGGGGCGGCGCGCAACATCGAGAACGGCGGCTCGCTGACCATCCTCGCCACGGCGCTCATCGAGAGCGGGTCGAAGATGGACGAGGTGATCTTCGAGGAGTTCAAGGGCACCGGCAACATGGAGATCCGGCTGCGCCGCGACTTCGCCGACAAGCGCCTCTTCCCGGCCATCGACGCCGTCCAGTCGGGCACCCGCCGCGAGGAGCTCCTGATGAGCAAGGAGGAGCTCGCCATCGTGTGGAAGCTGCGCCGCGTGCTCTCCTCGCTCGACGGCCAGCAGGCGCTCGAGCTGCTGTTGGAGCGGCTGAAGAAGTCGCACACCAACATCGAGTTCCTGATGCAGGTGCAGAAGACGACCCCGACGGTCGACGGCGACTGACGGCGTACACCGCGGGCGCGGGCGGGAATGCAGCGATTGGCGCGGGTGTTGCCCAGGCTGGCACAATCGTGCGCTGGTTCCGGTTCACGTCGGCTCAGACGAGAGCGGCGACCCGGACCCCCAGGAAGGACACTGAGGACCCCATGAAGAAGGACATCCACCCGGAGTACGTCGTCACCGAGGTCACCTGCACCTGCGGCAACACGTTCACCACCCGCAGCACGGCCACCAGCGGCATCATCCATGCCGACGTGTGCTCCAACTGCCACCCGTTCTACACCGGCAAGCAGAAGATCCTCGACACCGGCGGCCGCGTCGCCCGCTTCGAGGCCCGCTACGCCAAGTCGGCCGCCGCCAAGGGCGAGGCCGAGAAGGCCGACGCCGAGTCCAAGTAGCGCCACCGACCGCCGGTCTCCCGCACTCCGCGGGTGGCCGGCGGTCTGCATTTGCCCTGCCCCGCCGGGACCCCCTCCGGCGCGACGATTGTGCCGAAACTGCATGCTCGGGGCGGAAATCCCCGACGTTTGAGCCCACACGACAACTCCCAGGAGCCCCCGTGTTCGAAGCCGTCGACGCCTTGGTGGCCGAGCACGCGGCGCTGGAGACACGCCTGGCGCAGCCGGAGACGCATGCCGACCAGCGGCTGGCCCGGACGCTCAACCAGCGCTACGCGGAGCTCACGGCGGTCGTGACGGCCTACCGCAGGTGGCAGCGGCTCGGCGACGACGAGACGGCGGCCCGTGAGCTGGCGGGGGAGGACCCCGCGTTCGCGGAGGAGGCCGACCAGCTCGCGGCGAGCCGGGAGGAGGCGGCCGACCGGCTGCGCGCGCTGCTCGTGCCGCGCGACCCTGCCGACGGCAAGGACGCGCTGCTGGAGGTCAAGTCGGGCGAGGGCGGCGAGGAGTCGGCCCTGTTCGCGGGCGACCTCCTGCGGATGTACACGCGCTACGCCGAGCGGCGCGGCTGGCGCACCGAGGTGCTCGACGCGACCGAGTCCGACCTGGGCGGCTACAAGTCGGTGACCGTCGCGGTGAAGGCCAAGGGCACGCCCGATCCCGGGGAGGCTCCCTTCGCGCTGCTCAAGTTCGAGGGCGGCGTGCACCGGGTGCAGCGCGTGCCCGTCACGGAGTCGCAGGGCCGCATCCACACCAGCGCCGCCGGCGTGCTGGTGATGCCGGAGGCGGAGCCGGTCGACGTCAGCATCGACGAGGCCGACCTGCGCATCGACGTCTTCCGCTCCTCCGGTCCCGGTGGCCAG
>CAZQCA010000186.1:1641-6792 GCA_964591845.1 uncultured Nocardioides sp. | reverse complement strand
TCGGCATCCCGCTGGCCGTCGCCAACCTGAAGGTGATCCCGGTGACCCTCGCCCCCCTCGGCAAGGAGATCGTGCCGACCGACCGGCCCTTCGCCACGGCGTACGGCACCGCCGGTCGATGAACCCCCGGCGCCCCGGGGTCGGGTCCTCTCGCGATTGGGAGGCGTGCGGCACGATGGGATAGAGTGCCGCTGCCTCGTTCGCGAGGTGTCCAGGCCCCGTAGCGCAGTTGGTTAGCGCGCCGCCCTGTCACGGCGGAGGCCGCGGGTTCGAGTCCCGTCGGGGTCGCCAGTGCGCCCGTCCGAGTCTCTCGGGCGGGCGTTCGTGTCTGCTGTCTAGGCTGCCTCCATGCCCGTCGACCTCGATCGAGACGCCTTCGACGCGTTGGTCGACCGGGCTCTCGACGGCATCCCGGAGGAGCTTGCCGCCCTGGTGCACAACGTGGTGGTGCTCGTCGAGGAGGACGCCCCCGACGACGACCCCGACCTGCTCGGGCTCTACGACGGCGTCGCGCTCACCGAGCGCGAGAGCTGGCACGCGGGTCGGCTGCCGGACCGGATCCTGATCTTCCGGCGGCCCCTGCAGGAGCTCTGCGACTCCGTCGAGGAGCTCGAGGAGGAGGTGCGGATCACCGTGGTGCACGAGGTCGCGCACCACTTCGGTCTCGACGACGACCGGCTGCACGAGCTCGGCTACGGCTGACTCACACACCCAGTGCGAAGCCGAGGGCACAGCCGCCGAGCGAGAGCACCAGCGTCGCCACGACGTAGGCCGACCCGCGGGCCCACCCGGCCTCGTGGGTGCGCACCGCGAACGCCGAGTAGGTCGTCAGGCCACCGCAGAAGCCCACGCCGAGCAGCGCCGACGGGTGGCCGTCGAGTCCCCAGCCGCTGAACAGGCCGAGCAGCGTCGACCCGACGACGTTGACCAGCAGCGTGCCCCACGCGAAGCGATGGTGGTCGAGCAGGTGTCCGGTCACGAACCGCAGGGGAGCGCCGACCGCGGCCCCCAGGGCGACCAGGAGGAGCGTCACTCGTTGCCCTCCTCGTCCTCGAAGTCGGCCTGCGCCGTCGGCGTCGACAGGCGGTGGGCCAGGTGGACGGCCAGGACGCACGCCGCCAGGGTCCCGATCACGTAGGCGGCGGCGAGCGTCGCGTCACCGGCGTCCACCAGGGCGCGCGCCTGCTCGGCGTACGCCGAGAGGGTGGTGAACCCGCCGAGCACGCCCGGGCCGACGGCGAGGGCGAGCAGCGGTTGCCGGCGTACGGCGGCCAGTGACGGTGCCGCGGCCAGCAGGAAGGACCCCACCACGTTGATGGCGAACGTCGTCCACGGGAAGCCCGCCCCGTCGGGGACGACCTCACCGAGCCCCCAGCGTGCCACCGCGCCGACGGCACCACCGACGGCCACCGCGCCCAGGGTGAGCGCGGTCAGCCGGGGACGGGTCACGAGACGATCTTGGCCGATCGCTGCTCGCGGGCGGGGGCAGGGGCGGGGATCAGAGACGGCCCCGCCCACGGCTGGGACTCCTCGCCGCGAGCCTGGCGCACGAACTCGCCCAGGAACCAGCGCTGGAACTCGGCCTGCTCGGGGGAGCGGGCCAGCGCCAGCAGCCGCTGGCCGCGACAGAACTCGTCGGCGAGGTCGAGCAGGGTCACCATCTGCTCGAACGTCGCCACCGTGGTGGGGTCGAGCGCGACGTCGAGGTCGACGGTCGGGCTGCCCTCGGAGACCGCCTGTGCTACCTGGTGGCTGACGGCCACCGGATAGGCCCGGTCGAAGGAGACGAAGACGTCGGTGAGGGTCTTGGCGAGCGGGTACTCGTCCTCGTGGGCCAGCGACAGCAGTCGCACCTCGCGGCGCAGCTCCTGGTAGTGGCGGCGCAGCGTGAGCAACGGCGCCACCGGGACCCCCGCGAGCACGACGGGTGACACATGGTCGGAGTCGGCGTCGGCGCCCTGAAGCACCTCGGAGAGGTCGAAGACCGAACCCACGGGACCGGCGTCATGATGGGCGGCAGTCGCCGGCTCGAACCAGACGACCTTGCCGTCGGGCTCGATCGCGGCACCCCAGCTGACCGAGCAGCGCGCCACGATCCGCAGCCCCCGCCCGAACGTCATCATCAGCTCGTCGACATCGTCGAGCGGGTCGTCGGCCAGCACCGGCGGCTCGTGGGACGAGTCGGCCACCTCGACCCGCGGGTGCTCCACGGTGCCCCGCACCCGGACCGTGATCGGCGCCCCGGCGTGCAGCAGCGCGTTGGTGACCAGCTCGGAGACCCCCAGCTCCGCACACTCCACGAGATCGGCACGCCCGAGGTCCTCACAGACCGACGTCACCCAGCGGCGCGCCTCGGCGGCCGCGCGCGCGTCGGCGCCGAGGGTCAGCTCGGGTCGGCTGAGCGGCATGGCGGTCCTCGAGAGTCCGGGGGTGTCGAAGGGGGTTCTACCCTCCGATGAGACGCGTCAAACACGCGGTGGTTGAAAGTTTTGCAGCACCAGCGGCGTTGGACAGGTAGCGGCACGAACCGACGGTGAGAAGAGGGCGAGATGACGTACGACGGGGCAGCCGAGGGCTCCTCCCAGTCCACGGTGGGCGATGCCGGCGCCGAGCCTGTCCGGCACCGGGTGGTGGTGATCGGATCGGGCTTCGGTGGGCTCTTCGGGACCAAGGCGCTGCGCCGGTCGCCGGTCGACGTCACCATGGTGGCCAAGACCACCCATCACCTCTTCCAGCCCCTGCTCTACCAGGTGGCGACCGGGATCCTCTCCGAGGGCGAGGTGGCCCCGCCCACCCGGGAGGTGCTGTCCCGGCAGCACAACGTGCGCGTGCTCCTCGGAGAGGTCACCGGCCTCGACCTCGCCGCCCGCACGGTGACCTCGCAGGTGCTCGGCCGCACGAGCGTGACGCCGTACGACTCGCTGATCGTGGCCGCCGGCGCGGCCCAGTCCTACTTCGGCCACGACCGCTTCGCCGAGCACGCCCCCGGCATGAAGAGCATCGACGACGCGCTGGAGCTGCGCGGCCGGATCTTCGGGGCCTTCGAGCTCGCGGAGCTGGGGGCCGCGCAGGGCGAGGACGTCGACGACCTGCTGACCTTCGTCGTCGTGGGCGCCGGGGCGACCGGCGTCGAGATGGCCGGCCAGATCGCGGAGCTGGCCCATCGCACGCTCCGGCGCGACTTCCGGGAGATCAACACCCGGCGCGCCCGCGTGATCCTGGTCGACGCGGCTGATCAGGTGCTGCCGCCCTTCGGGTCCAAGCTCGGCGAGCACACCCGCCGCCAGCTCGAGAAGCTCGGCGTCGAGGTGCGGCTCGGCGAGATGGTGACCGACCTCGACGAGCGAGGCCTCACCCTCACCCGCCAGGACGGCTCGAGCGAGCGGATCGGCGCCGTCACGAAGGTGTGGGCCGCCGGTGTGCAGGCGTCGGCCCTGGGGCGGATCCTGGCCGACCAGACGGGCGCGACGCTGGACCGCTCGGGCCGGATCGCGGTCAACGCCGATCTGACACTCCCGGGTCACCCGGAGGTCTTCGTGGTCGGCGACATGATCGATCTCGACCACCTGCCCGGTGTGGCGCAGGTGGCGATCCAGACCTCGCGCTACGCCGCGCAGCAGATCGACCGTCGGCTGCGGGGCAAGGCGCCGCTGCCGCCGTTCCGCTACCACGACAAGGGGTCGATGGCGACGATCTCCCGCTTCCGCGCCGTGGCCGTGATCGGTCGCTTCCGGTTCACCGGGTTCTTCGCCTGGCTCCTGTGGCTGACCATCCACCTGCTCTACATCGCGGGCTTCAAGAGCCGGGTGACCGCGCTGCTGCACTGGGCAGTGTCGTTCGTCGGGCGCGGGCGCTCCGAGCGCACCGCCACCGAGCAGCAGATCTTCGCCCGGGCGGCTCTGGGAAGGCTCGAGCATGGCGCCGCGGACCTGGTGTCGCCGCCGCAGGTCGACGGCGACGCCGTACGCCGTCGTCGTCAGGAGCTCGCCGCGCTGGCCCGCGAGGAGGCGCGGCTCACCGACTCGGGAGAGCGCGGTGCGGCCACCGAGCGTCGGTGAGCAGCCGGCGTCGGAGGCTCAGACCTCGTTGGGCGCGGTGATCATCGCGGCCATGAGGAAGACCGTCAGCGCGGCCAGCGAGGCGGTCGGGCGCAGCGCCCACTCGTCGCCGCGGTAGAGGAAGTAGCCGGTGGTGCCGGCGCCGGCGAGCGCGCTCAGCATGATCGCCGTGAGGAACTTGCGGACCCGCACGAGGATCTCGTTGTTGCGCTTCTTGCGGGCGCGGTCCTTCGCGGACTCGGAGAGCGCGACAGGGGTCTCGACCGCGCGTGCCTTGCGCCGCAGGCGTCCCCGCTTGGCGGGCTGCTCGGGCTCGACCGCCTCGACCACGGGCTCGGGCTCGACGACCGGCTCCTCGTAGACGTCGTAGGCCACAGGCGCCGGCACCGGCTCCAGCTCGGAGGCCGGGATCGGCGGCAGCTCGAACCTGTGGCCCGCGGCCCGCGCGGCCATGACCGGGTCGACGTGGTGCTGGAGCAGGGGCTGCTCGTCGTCGTCTTCGGTCTCGGCTACCGGGGTCTCGGGTGCGGTCTCGGCGACTGCAGGCGCCTCGATGGCCGGTGTCTCGATGACGGGTGTCTCGATGGCAAGTGCCTCGATGGCAGGTGCCTCGATGACGGGGACACCGGCGGCCGCGGGGTCGCCCGTCGGGACGTCACCCACGGGGAGCTCGAGCACGGTGGCGTACGCCGCAGCCGGCTCGGCAGCCGGCTCGGTCGCCACAGCGGCGTGGGAGGGCGCATGAACGTCCGCGACCGGAGTCTCGGGAGTCCAGTCGGTCGGCACGGCGGCGCGGCGCTTGCCGCCCGTGGGTGCCGGTGCCGGCGCGAGGTCGGGGGCGTCGAGCACCGGGGCCTCGACGACGGGCGCCTCGGGGGTCCAGTCGGTCGGCACGGCGGCGCGCCGCTTGCCGCCCGTGGGTGCCGTCGGCGCGGGTTCAGGGGTCACCTCGGCGATCGGCTCGGGCTCGGGTGCGACGTAGGCCGCGGGCTCGGGGGTCACCTCGGCGATGGGCTCGGGCTCGGGTGCGACGTAGGTCGCGGGCTCGGGGGTCACCTCGGCGATGGGCTCGGGCTCGGGTGCGACGTAGGTC
>CAZQCA010000186.1:0-1541 GCA_964591845.1 uncultured Nocardioides sp. | reverse complement strand
GCGGGCTCGGGGGTCACCTCGGCGATCGGCTCGGGCTCGGGTGCGACGTAGGGCGGCGGCTCGGGGGCGACCTGCAGGGTCGGCTGGGGCCGGACGTAGGCACCGGGACCGGGCAGGGGCGCGGGACGCTCGGGCACGACGTGCGGCGCCGGGGCGGCGTCCTGCTCCGCCCTGGCGGCGGCCTCGAGCAGCTTGCGGGCGGCCTCCCGGCTCGCCTTGGTGTCCGTGATGACCACGTCGCCGGGGGTGCCCACAGCGTCGGAGGAGTCCTGGGCGGGCTGCTCGCGGTTGGACATCCAGCGGTCGAACAGGTCGAACGCAGAGTTCGGCTGGTCGCCCGTGGGTTGGCTGCTCATGGTCTAGAAGTTAGGTGAGCCTCCTGCTTTCCGCAGGAGATTGGCAGAACTCACAGCGGCATCGTCGTCACACCCAGGAGCCGTGGCGGCGACCGATGCGTCTCCCCTCAGCGCCCGCCCGCCAGCTCGCGCCTGGTCGGCACATACGGAGTCACGCGCAGCCTCATGCGCGCCTCCGTGGGCGTCTTGTCGCCCTTGTGGTTGTTGCAGCCCTCGCAGGCGGCGACGACATTGAGCCAGGTCCACTCCCCGCCTCTCGACCGGGGCAGGATGTGGTCGAGCGTGGTGGCCTTGGCCCCGCAGTAGGCGCAACGGTGCCCGTCGCGGATGAAGACCCCGCCACGGTGCCACCGCGCCGGCTGGTCGAGCCAGCGCTGGTAGACGTACTTCACCAGGCGCAGCACCCGGGGCCACGGGTGCGGACCGATCATCCGGTCCTGGTCGCCCTCGACCACGACCGCGACGTTGCGGAAGAGCATCCGCACCGCATGCTGGAAGGACACCCTCCCGAGCGGCTCGTAGGAGGCGTTGAGCAGCGTCACGGTGGTCGCGGTCACGATGCCTCACCTCCCTGTCACGAGTATGCGGGAGAGATGACCCAAAGTGGCGATGCCTCCCGGGCACACGACGCCAGGTCGCCAGCGTAAGAGTCCGGGCCCCGCCGACCAACGGGTTTGCGAGCGGGCGACACCGCAGCGTCACCCGTCACCCACGCGTCGGGTAGGCCCCGTGGGACTCGAACCCACAACCTACGGATTAAAAGTCCGCTGCTCTGCCCATTGAGCTAGAGGCCCAGGCCCGGCGCACCGGGCGAGCCGTCAGTATGACGCACGTCGGCCCGCCGACCGGCTCTCCGACCCGGCCGGAGAGCGTCGTACGACGTCCGCGCGGAGCGCCTGACGGCGGACGGTGACCGACCGGTGACCACATGGCGAACAGCACCCGGGCGAACTTGGCGGCGCGGAAGATGTTGGTAGTCTCACAGACGCAACAGGTGCAAGTTCCAGCCGGTGTGACGCCCGCGGAGTTTGTGATCCAACGGCGGTTCTTCTTGCGACGGGACCAACCACTCACGCAAGTCGAGGCGACGTGTCACCGCATCTGATGCGAGTCGCCGAGGTGGCGGCTCCCGCCCCGACGAAGGAGTAACGAGCGCAATGGCTCAGGGCACCGTGAAGTGGTTCA
>CAZQCA010000185.1:0-6915 GCA_964591845.1 uncultured Nocardioides sp. | reverse complement strand
CCGGGCAACTTCACCTGGGACGACGACCTGGACGGCTGGGTCTGGACGACGTTCAACGACTACCAGTGGGACCTCAACTGGGCCAACCCCGACGTGCTGTGCGAGTTCGCGGAGATCATCCTCGAGCTCGCCAACCGCGGCATCGAGGTCTTCCGGCTCGATGCGATCGCCTTCCTGTGGAAGCGGCTCGGCACCACCTGCCAGAACCAGCCGGAGGTCCACGACCTCACCCAGGTGCTGCGCACGGTGGCCCGGATGGCAGCGCCGTCGGTCCTCTTCAAGGCCGAGGCGATCGTCGGCCCGCAGGACCTCCCGGCCTACCTCGGCGTCGGTGACCACGCCGGCAAGGTGAGCGACCTGGCCTACCACAACAGCCTGATGGTCCAGGTCTGGTCGATGCTGGCCGCCAAGGACGTGCGGCTCGCCACCCGGGCGCTGCAGCGGCTCCCGGCGCCGCCGACCACCACGGCCTGGATCACCTACCTGCGCTGCCACGACGACATCGGGTGGGCCATCGACGACGCCGACGCCGCGCTGGCGGGCTTCGACGGGTTCGCCCACCGCCGCTTCCTCTCCGACTGGTACGCCGGCGAGTTCCCCGGCTCCTGGTCGCGCGGCCTGGTCTTCCAGCAGAACAGGACGACCGGAGACCGGCGCATCTCGGGCTCGCTGGCGTCGCTGGCGGGCCTGGAGCTCGGCGACCCGCACGCCGTGGCGAGGATCGTGCTCGCGCACGCGATCGTCCTCGGCTTCGGCGGGCTGCCCGTCCTCTGGATGGGCGACGAGGTGGGCCTCCTCAACGACCCCCACTGGGCCGAGGAGCCCGGCCACGCCGCCGACAACCGGTGGGTGCACCGGCAGCGGATGCCCTGGCCGCTCCCGGACGACGACCACGGGATCCGCGCCGGGCTCGACCGGCTGCTCCGGGCCCGGCGGGGACTGCCTCACCTCCATGCGGCGGTGCCGACGGAGATCTGGGACCCCCGCGACCACGGCGTGCTCCTCGTCGTACGCCGGCACGGGAGCGGGGCGCTGCTCGGCGCCTACAACGTCACGCCCGACGAGAGGTTCGTGCCGCGCGAGGTGCTGGACTGGCTCGGCCTCGACGCGGTCACCGGCGTCGACCACCTGGGCGGCGCCAAGGGTTCGGCCCGCCTGGGCTACGGGGGCGGCATCGCCCTGCCGGCGTACGCCGCCGCGTGGGTGACCGCACCGGACTGACCCCCGGGGCCGCCCGCGCGGCGCCTATCCTGGCTCGGTGATCGAGCTCCGCACCCCCTCGCAGATCGAGCAGATGCGCCCCGCCGGCCGCTTCGTGGCCGACGTGCTCACCCGGCTGCTCGAGGTCGCCGACGTCGGTGTCGACCTGCTCGACCTGGACGCCGAGGCGCACCGGATGATCAAGGAGCGGGGCGCGGAGTCCTGCTACATCGACTACCACCCGTCGTTCGGCGCGATGCCCTTCGGCCACGTGCTCTGCACGTCGGTCAACGAGGCCGTCCTGCACGGCCTCCCCCACCGCTACGCGCTGCGCGACGGCGACCTGCTGAGTCTCGACTTCGCCGCCAGCGTCGACGGCTGGGTCTCCGACTCGGCGGTGAGCCTGGTGGTCGGCACGCCGCGCGAGGAGGACCTCGGGCTGATCCGGACCGCCGAGCAGGCCCTCGAGGCCGGCATCGCGGCGGCCCGTGTGGGCAACCGTCTCGGCGACATCTCCCACGCGATCGGCTCCGTGGCGCGCGCGGCCGGCCTCGGAGTCAACCTCCAGTTCGGGGGGCACGGCGTCGGTCGCACCATGCACGGAGACCCCCACGTCGCCAACGACGGCATGGCGGGCCGCGGCTTCCCGCTCAAGCCGGGCCTGGTGATCGCCATCGAGCCGTGGTTCCTGCACACCACGGACGAGATCTACATCGACTCCGACGGATGGACCATCAAGAGCTCCGACGGATCGCGCGGCGCCCACGCGGAGCACACGGTGGCGATCACCGAGGACGGCCCGGTCGTGCTCACCGCGCGCGACTGAGCGCGCCACGATGGCCCGCCGCTCCCCCGGCTGGGTGCCGAACCAGCACGGCGCCTGGGCCATGCTCGCCTCGCCGCTCCTGGTGGGCGCGATCGCCGGTGGTCCCGCATGGGCGCACCTGGCTCTCGCTCTCTTCTGGTTCGCCGGCTACTGCGCGTTCTTCGCGACCGGGCAGTGGCTGAGGTCCGGCCGGCGACCGCGCTGGTGGCCGCCGGTGCGCGCCTACGTCCCGCTCGCGGCCGCGCTCGGGGTGGGCGTGGCGGCCTGGCGACCCGACCTGCTCGTCTGGACGCCGGGGTTCGTGGTCCCTCTCGGCGTGGGCCTGTGGGCCTCGGCCCACCGACGGGACCGTGACCTGCTCGTGGGTCTGGCCACGGTCGTCGGCTCCTCCCTGATGACCGTCGTGGCCTACGACGCCGGGTCCGGGACCGACCTCCGCCGCGCCTGGCTGCTGGCACTCGTGCAGCTGCTCTACTTCGCTGGCACCGTCTTCTACGTGAAGTCGGCGATCCGCGAGCGCGGCAACCGCCGCTTCCTCGGCCTCGGCGTCGGCTACCACGTGGTCGCGGCGGCGGTGCTGGTGCCGCTCTCGGGCTGGCTGGCCGCGCTGTTCGGCCTGCTCGCCGCCCGGGCGGCCGTCGTACCTCCGCGGGCGCCGAGCCCGAAGGCGATCGGGCTGGGCGAGGTGGCCGCCACCGCCGCGGTCGCGGTCACCTCGCTGCTCGTGGTGTGACCCGTCTCCGCGGCGCTCAGAGGCGCTGCTGGAAGTCCAGCTGGCGCCCCATCACGCGATGGCGGAGCACCTCGTTGACGGCCACCATGTGATCGTTGGACTCGGCGTTGAACGTGTCGATGGTCGCCAGCCGCGGCTCCTCCTCCGCGAGCCAGCGCAGCATCTCCGCCTTCAGCAGCAGTCCCAGCCGGTGCCCTCGGTGCGCCCGCGCCACCGACGTGTCGTGCTGGTCGCCGATCTCGGGGCGCTCGCGATCGACGGCGACGACGGTGTGTCCGGCGAGCTCGCCGGAGTCGCGATGGCGGGCGACCAGCCGGCGCAGGGTCCAGCCGCCGGCTGCCTGCGCGGTCTCGTAGGCCCGGATCCGCTCGACCGGGAAGACCTCGTCCTCGATCTCCAGGTCGTCCATCGGGGCGTCGTTGATCGACGCGGTCAGGTCGGCGACCGGCGCCAGCAGGTCGTCGGGCACCGCGCCCAGGTAGCGGTCCAGCTCGTAGTCGCCGGCGTACGCCGCCGCCTCGGCGGCCAGCTTGTCGGCCGCCCCCGGCTCGAGGTCGGCGAGATGGAGGCGCCGGCAGACCGTGGCCGACTTGAGCTCGAAGCCGGTCGCCGCCGCGAACCCGCGCGTCGCGGCGCCCTCCCAGCCGTCGATGCCCACGAGCGGTCGCCCCAGCTCCCGGCACACGTCGAAGGCGAGCCCCAGGGCCGCCCGGCCACGTCCCTGCCGCCGTCGCTGCGGGCGGATGGCGAGCTCGACCCAGGCCAGCTCGGGGTTGTCCCACTCGGTGGTGTGGATGGCGAGGTGACCGTCGGGGTCGCCCGGGTCGTCGCCGACCAGGAACCACCGCCCCGGATCGCCCTCCCAGGCGAAGCGCAGCTCGCGCTCCATGCTGTGGTCGGTGTGCGGGTGCCACCACGGCACGTCCTGGGCACGGCTCTCGTCCACGACGTGCCGCAGCGTCCGCAGCCGCACTCCGTCGTCGGCCATGACCGGGTGGAGGTCCATCCGAGCAGGATGACCGCTCCGCGCGCGGCACCGCACCCCGTTTTCGGGGCTTGCCGATCGAGTCCGTCGACCCTGATGCTGCTCCCATGCCACTGGACGACTGGGCCGTCGGCGAGCACACCCACGACGGTGTCAGCCACCGCACCTACCGACGCGGCAGCGGGCCCGGCGTGATCGTCGTCCACGAGATCCCCGGCATCACTCCCGCGGTCACCGCCTTCGCCGACGAGGTGGCCGACGCCGGCTTCACCGTGGTGATGCCGAGCCTCTTCGGCACGCCCGGGGCGGCGTTCAGCGGCGCGGCCGTCGCCCGCTCCCTCGCCCGGGTCTGCGTGAGCCGCGAGTTCAACCTGCTCGCGCTGCGCCGGACCTCGCCCGTCGCCGACTGGTTGCGCAGCCTCGCGCGCGAGCTCCACGGAGAGCTCGGTGGCCCAGGCGTCGGCGCGCTGGGCATGTGCCTGACCGGCGGCTTCGCGCTGGCGATGATGGTGGACACGTCGGTCGTCGCTCCGGTGCTCGCCCAGCCCTCGCTGCCCTTCCCCGTCGGCTCCGCCCGCGCCGCCGACCTCAACCTCGACCCCGACGACCTCGCGACCGTGCGACGGCGTGCCGCCGAGGGCCAGCAGGTGCTCGGAGTCTGCTACCGCGGCGACCGCGCGGTCGGCACCCGCTTCGAGACGCTCACCCGCGAGCTGGGCGACGCCTTCCTGCCCGTCGAGCTCGACGGCAGGGGGCACTCGACACTCACCGAGCAGCGCGACCAGCTGGCCGTCGACAGGGTGCTGGGCTTCTTCGCCGACCACCTGCGCTGACGGCCGACGGCCGCGCATAGGGTCGAGCCGTGGGTTATCTCGCGCGCCGGCTGGTCACCGCGGCGCTCACCGCGAACGCCGTACGCCCTCCTGCGGAGGGGTGGCCGGGGGTCCTCGCCTTCCTCCCGGGCTGGCTCACCGGCGAGCTCGCTCCCCAGCTGCTGTCGCTGACGGCGGCCGACACCGCGGTCGCCGTCGCGCGTCGCCGGGCCTCCCCCGCAGGCCTGGTCCTCGCCGGGGCCACCGGCGCCGGACTGGCGTGGAAGATGCACGAGGCGATGCGGGTCGGCGAGGTGCTCGACGCGGCGCTGGACCCACTGCTCGGACCACCGGCGCCCGGAGACTCCGCCACCGACCCGGAGCCGCCGCCCGATCGCCCGGACTGGGTGCGACTCGTCAACCCGTTCCACCAGGTCGACCCCCGGGTGCGGGTCACCCGCGACGTCCGCTACAGCGAGTACGGCGGTCGCGGGCTGCTCGACGTCTACCGGCCCGCGTGGCGCGACGTCGCCCGGGCGCCCGTACTGCTCCAGATCCACGGCGGCGGCTGGGTGGTCGGACGCAAGGACCAGCAGGGCGTGCCGCTGATGCAGCAGATGGCGGCCCGCGGCTGGGTGTGCGTGGCGGTGAACTACCGGCTCGCGCCGCGGGACGCCTTCCCGGCCCAGGTCGTCGACGTCAAGCGGGCGATCGCATGGGTGCGCGACCAGGTCGCCGACTTCGGAGGCGATCCCGACTACGTCGTCGTCACCGGCGGCTCGGCGGGCGGGCACCTGTCCGCGCTGGCGGCGCTCACGGCCGGCGACCCCGCCTATCAGCCGGGCTTCGAGACCGCCGACACCCGGGTGGCCGCCGCGGTGCCCCTCTACGGCGTCTACGACATCGCCGGCTCGACCGGGCTGCGCAGCGCCGAGCGCCTGCGCGACGAGTTCTTCGCGCCCCGGGTGCTGGCGCGCACCTGGGCCGACGCACCCGAGGTCTTCGAAGCAGGCTCGCCGATCCTGCGGGTCCACGACGACGCCCCCGACTTCTTCGTCGTGCACGGCGCCCAGGACTCACTGGTCCCGGTGGGGCAGGCCCACGCCTTCGTCGAGCGGTTGCGAGCGGTCTCGCGCCGCACGGTGGCCTACGCCGAGCTTCCCGGCACCCAGCACGCGTTCGACGTCTTCCCCTCGCTCCGGACGATCCGCGTCGTGGCCGGCATCCGGCGCTACCTCGAGTGGCACCACCGGCGCTGGCGCGCCGCCCGCGACGTCGCCGCCGGGAGCAGCGATCGGGCCACGGCGTGAACCGTCGACGGGCGATGCCGCCCGAGCTGCACCGCCACGCGCTGGCGGCCGACGGCTTCATGCCCGACGAGGAGGGGCTGTTGCTCTTCGGGCTCGCGGCGGAGCGGCTGCCCCACGGACCGGTGCTCGAGATCGGCACCTACTGCGGCAGGTCGGCGATCTACCTCGGCGCCGCCGCGCGCGAGGTGGGCGGGACCGTCCTGACCGTCGACCACCATCGCGGCTCGGAGGAGAACCAGGCCGGCTGGGAGCACCACGACCCCACCCTCGTCGACCCCGCGTCGGGCCTGATGGACACGCTGCCGCGCTTCCGCCGGACCCTCGCCGCAGCGGGACTCGAGGACCTCGTCGTCGCGGTCGTCGGTCGCTCGACCACGGTCTCCGCCCTGTGGCGCACTCCCCTCTCCATGGTCTTCATCGACGGCGGGCACGCCGAGGAGCACGCCCAGGCCGACTACGCGGGCTGGGCGCCGTGGGTGATGTCCGGTGGCCTGCTCGTGATCCACGACGTCTTCCCCGACCCCGCGGACGGCGGGCGGCCGCCGCACGACGTCTATCTGCGGGCACTGCGCGGGGGCGCCTTCGAGGAGGCCGAGGCGCTGGGCTCGATGCGGGCGCTACGCCGGGTCGGCGGCGACGCCGGCGACCCGGTCGGCTGACGAGCCCACCCTCTCCTCGCAGCCGCACTCCAGCCCCAGCTCGGGCTGGACGTCCAACGGCTCGCCGCGCATGATCCCGGATCCGGGCGTGGTGCGCGACAGCGCGTCGACGGCCAGGATGACCGCGGCCGCCGTGAAGGTTGTGTGCTCCTCCGGCCAGAAGGCGTCGTCCGGCCACACCCAGCCGGTCCAATAGCTGCCGTCGTCGTCGCGCAGGTGCTGGACGTCGGCGAGCACGCGGACGGCGCGCGCGTGGTCGCCCACGGCGTCGAGCGCCATCGCCAGCTCCGCGGTCTCCGCCCCGGTCACCCATGGGTTGGTGTCGACGCAGCGCGCCCCGAGCCCGGGCACCACGAAGTCGTCCCACCGGCTCTCGAGGAGCGCCAGTCC
>CAZQCA010000184.1:0-6929 GCA_964591845.1 uncultured Nocardioides sp. | reverse complement strand
GGCTCATCGTCCCGACGTCGCGGGTGACCCGGGTGACCAGGTCGCCGGTGCTCGCACCCTCCACCCGCCCCAGCGGCAGCGCGAGGATCGTGCGCACGATGTACTCCCGGGCCGAGCTGAGCAGGTCCTGCCCGAAGATGGTCGAGGTGCGCTGTCCCAGGAACGTGAACGTCGCCTGCGCGCCGACCACGGCCAGCAGCACGGCGGCCAGGCCGCGGGTGACCCCGTCTCCGTCGGCGGTCTGGTCGATGACGTTGCCGAGCAGGCGCGGCACGAGGAGCGCCGCCGCCGCCGCGAGCCCGTTGAAGGCGACCATGAGCGCGAACGCGCCGCGCCGCGACCGGACCAGGCTGCGGAAGAAGTGCAGCACCGCGTCGTCGCCGGCGACCGGCCAGCCGCGCGCCGGGTTGCGGGACGCGGCGTACGCCGCCTCGGCCCGCTCGCGTCGCAGGGTGTGCCGCCGCCGCAGCGCGGCCAGTCGTACGCCGACCGGCGCGTCGCGCGGGGGCACCAGCTCGGGCGGCACCGCCGGCTCGTCGTCGGCACGCTCGCGCCAGGTCGCCGACGACGTCGCGAGCAGGTCGGGCAGCGACAGGTCGTCGGGGTCGAGGCTCCCGCGCAGGTCAGTCATCGTCGTCCTCGCCCATCGAGCGCACGACGACCTGGCGGTAGCCGGCGTGCTCGCGCAACAGCTGCTCGTGGGTGCCGGCGGCGACGGCGCGCCCGTCCTCGAGGAAGACCACCCGGTCGGCGTGGTGCAGCCACAGCGGGGAGACCGTCGTGACCACGGTCGTCCGTCCACGCCGCTGCTCCGCCACGCGCTCGGCGATCCGCGCCTCGGTGTGGGCGTCGACCGCCGACGTGGGCTCGACGAGGACGAGCACCTCGGGATCGGCGGCCAGCGCGCGCGCCAGCACGACGCGCTGGCGCTGACCACCCGAGAGCCCCCGCCCACGCTCGTCGAGCAGGCCCTGCCAGCCGCCGGGCAGCGCGTCGTAGACGTCCTCGGCGTTGGCGGTGCGGATCGCCTCCTCCGCCCGCTCGCGGGTGAGCCGGCCATGGGGGTCGATGGCGTCCTGGAGCGTGCCCGCGAACAGCTGGGCGCCGGCGTCGCTGACCAGGATCTGCCGGCGTACGTCGGCCAGCCGGGCGCGCCCGAGGTCGACCCCGCCGACGGTGACCCCCCAGGGACGGTCGGCGCGGGCGGCGTCCTGGGCCGCGATCCGCGCCCGCTCGGCCTCGCGCTCGGCGCGGGCCCGGCGCGCGGCGCGCCCCTTGAGCCCCTCGTGGTCGTCCTCGCCCGTCGGCTCGGGACCGCCCGCCAGGTAGCGGCCCAGCCGGTCGCAGAGGGCCGCGGAGTCCTCGGGGACGCCGCTCACCACGAGGGTCAGCAGCCCCGGCTGGGCGACCAGCCCGGACGCCTCGTCGCGCAGCTCGGCGTGTGAGGGGAGCGCGACCGGCTCGGCCGGGTCGCGCCACGGCGGCTCCTGCTCGAAGATGCCCACGGCCTTGCGGGCCGACACCAGGGCGCGGGTCAGCTTCTGGGCGAACTCGAAGAAGGTCTGGATCGGACCGACCATGAACAGCCCGTAGCCCAGGAAGCTGATCAGCTGTCCCACGGTCAGGTCGCCGGCGCGGACCTCACGCGAGCCGAGCCAGACGAGCACCACCACGAAGACCCCGGAGAAGAGGACTCCCAGGGCCTCGATCGCGGCCTGCCACTTGCCGGCGGAGACACCCGCCTCGCGCGCCAGCTGCGACTGCGCGCCGTAGTTGCGGCCGAACGTGCGCTCGCCGCCGATGCCGCGCAGGATGCGCAGCCCGGCCACGATGTCGGTCGCCAGCGACGTCAGCTGGGAGTTGCGCGACCGCTCCACCTCCTGCCTCCGGTGCAGCGGCCGCAGCAGCGGGAGGGCGATGCCGACCAGCACCGGGGCCGCCAGCAGCACGACCAGGCCCAGCGTGGTGGAGGTGTGGAGGACGATGCCGGCGACGACCAGGTAGGCGACGAGCTGCGACCCGGCACGCGCCAGGATCTCCGTGAGGGCCCCGAACTCGTCGGAGTCGCTCGAGGCCACCGAGAGAACCTCACCGGTGGGCACCCGCCGCGGCAGCACGTGGCCCATCTGCACCGCCTTGCGGGTGACCAGCGAGATGGTGCCGTAGATGCCGATGAGCCAGCTGCGCACGACGAAGGTGTGCATCGCGATGCCGAACGCGGCACCGATCAGGGTGACGGTCAGCAGCAGCCCGGCCCACAGCAGCACCTCGGAGGTGTCGCCCGGCAGGATGCCCCGGTCGACCGCCCGGCCGAACATCCACGGCCCGACCGTGAGCGGGAGCTGCCAGAGGACGCCGACCACCGTCGCGGTGAGGATGACCTCGGGCTGGCGACCGAGCATCCAGCGGAGGAACGCGACGGGGCTCCGGGTGTCGGGGATCTCGGCCCGCGCGCCCGCGGCGGCTCCCGGGTCGGGCGGGTAGGCCGTGACCTGTGGTGGGTAGTCGCGCATGGCCGTTCGACCCTAGCCAGGGGGCCCGACCCCCGGCCAATCACTTTCGGACCCCGCGCACGAGGATCTGCATACTCACGCACGCCTCCGTTTGCGAATGTCTGCACCAGCCTTGTCGTGTCCGCGCCCGGACCGCACAATCGGCGCAGTCCACGACGTTCTCGAGGAGTTGTGCATGAGACTGGCCCCTGCCGTCGCCGCGCTGACCGCTGCCCTGATGATCCCGGCGGTGTCGACCGCCACGTCCGCGTCCGCACCACCGCCGACCCGCGCCGCGACCCCTGAGGTCTCGATCCTGGCGGTCCACGTCCAGCACCCGCTCAAGGCTGCGGCCCGGCTGCAGCGGCAGGGCTTCGACCTGGTGGAGACGCGCACCGGCCGGACGCTGTACGTCGTCGGCGACGCCGCGACCAAGCGCGCGCTGTCGCGTGCCGGCTACTCCGTCACCGTGAGCCGCACGTACTCACGCCTCACCCCCCAGCAGCAGAGCCTCTTCTACGGCGGCTACAAGACCGCCGACGAGTACGCCGCGGGGCTGGACGCCGTCGCCGCCGCGCATCCTGACCTTGCCGTCACCTACGACGTCGGCGACTCCTGGAAGAAGGTGCAGAACGCGAGCCAGGGCAACGACCTGAAGGCGATCTGCATCACCAAGCTGCAGCCGGGCGACTGCCAGCTCAGCCCGGGCTCCACCAAGCCGCGCTTCTTCCTGATGGCGACGGTCCACGCGCGCGAGCTGACCGCCACGGAGCTCGCCGACCGGTTCGTCAACGAGCTGGTCACGCAGTACGGCGTCAGCGCCGACGTGACCTCGATCGTCGACAACACCGAGGTCTGGGTGCTCCCGCTGGCCAACCCCGACGGTCGTGAGATCGCCGAGCCGGGCTCGCCGACGCCGTACCTGCAGCGCAAGAACGCCAACAACACCGTCGGCAGCTGCTCCGTCCCGCCGACGGCGACCAACCAGCACGGCGTCGACATCAACCGCAACCACAGCTTCCTGTGGGGCGGGGTCGGCACCTCCAGCAACGCCTGCGACCAGACCTACAAGGGTGTGTCCGCGGCATCGGAGCCGGAGACCCAGGCGCTGCAGACCCTGATGGGTCAGCTCTTCGCCGACAACCGCGGCCCCAACATCACCGACGCGGCACCGACCACGACGCCGGGGATGATGCTGACGCTGCACAGCTACGGCAACCTCGTGCTGATCCCGTGGGGTCACACCAACAGCGCGAGCCCCAACGACGCCGGGCTGCGCAACACGGCCTTCCGGCTGAACTACTTCAACGGCTACACCGCCGGCCAGCCGGGCCAGGTGCTCTACAACACCAGCGGCACCAGCGACGACTGGGCCTACGGCACGCTCGGCGTGGCGGGCGCCACCGTCGAGATCGGCCCCAACTCGGGCAGCTGCTCGGGCTTCGTGCCGGCGTACTCGTGCCAGACCAGCTTCTGGAACACCAACCGGCCGATGCTGATGTACGCCGCCAAGCTGGCCCGCGAGCCCTACACGCTGTCGCTCGGGCCCAACACCACCACGGCCGCGGTGAGCCCCGCGACGGTGGCTGCCGGCACCAACGTGACGCTGACCGGCACCGGAGCCGACTCGGCCTACGGCAGCTCGGGTGTGGGCAAGCCCTCCGCGCAGCGGGTGACCGCCGGGCAGTACTACCTCGACGTGCCCCCGTGGGCCGGCGGGACGCCGGTGGCGATGACCGCGACCGACGGCAACTTCAACAGCACGAGTGAGGGCATCCGCGCGACGGTGAGCACCACCGGGCTGTCGAGCGGCGTGCACTACCTCTACGTCCGCGCCCGCGACCTCAACAACAACTGGGGGCCGGTCACCGCGGTCAAGCTGACGATCAGCTGACGGGAGGCCCGTGGGGTCACTCGCAGGTGATCCCACGGGCCAGCGTCACGGCCCGCGTCATCGGGGCATGAGCCGACGCTCCTTGTCGTAGGTGGCCCACATGGCCGATTGGGACATGCACTCCGATACGGAGACACGCGTGGACCCCACAGGGCGGTTGGCCGAGGGCACCCTCGTGCAAGGCAAGGTCGTCTGCCACCATCCCTTTGGCATCGGAGTTCACGTCGACGAAGCCGACCAGTACGGGCATGTGGACGTCGACTCGCCTGCACGATCTTCCTGACTGTCGGTAACGCACGCTCATCGGCAGGTCCGCGCACGGGGCTGGCGTCCGGCTCGCGGAGCGAGGAGCCACCCCATCGACGGTGACCGCGCCCGAGACTCGACTCACCAACGTGGTGGATCCGACGCACCAGGTACGACGGATCCACCACGTTGACTGGCGAGGGCCGCATCAGGTCAACTTCGGCGTACCGAGCCCGCTCCAGCGGCAAGCAGCGGGACCGGAGCAGGCTGTCGCGCCGACCCGGGGTCGGACCGGGGATCGCCCCGACGCGGCGCTCGCCCGGTGCCCGCTAGGGTCAGCGGCATGGGGGATCCAGGCAACCAGCCGGGCGCCGTCGTCGACGCTGCGGTCATCGCGGCCCAGCAGCTCACCAAGGACTACGGCTCCGTGGTGGCACTCGACCACCTCGACGTGACGGTCGGTGAGGGTGTGACCGGGTTGGTCGGCGCCAACGGCGCCGGCAAGTCCACCCTCATCAAGATCCTGCTCGGCCTGCTGGCGCCGACCACGGGCGCCGCCCAGGTGCTCGGGCTCGACATCCGCACCCAGGGCGAGGCGATCCGGCGGCAGGTGGGCTACATGCCCGAGCACGACTGCCTGCCGCCCGACGTGAGCGCCAGCGACTTCGTCAACCACCTCGCCCAGATGTCGGGGCTGCCCCGCACCGCGGCGCGCGAGCGGGCGGCCGACGTACTCCGACACGTGGGGCTCGCCGAGGAGCGCTACCGGCCGATGGGCGGCTACTCCACCGGCATGAAGCAGCGGGCCAAGCTCGCGCAGGCCCTGGTGCACGACCCGCGCCTGGTCTTCCTCGACGAGCCCACCAACGGGCTCGACCCGGCGGCGCGCGACG
Source organism: uncultured Nocardioides sp. (assembly GCA_964591845.1). Lineage (GTDB taxonomy): Bacteria > Actinomycetota > Actinomycetes > Propionibacteriales > Nocardioidaceae > Nocardioides. Next base: position 1,404 of record CAZQCA010000184.1, on the reverse strand, counting down.
ACATGCTCCAGCTCGTACGCCGCATCGGCAGCGACTTCGGGATCGCCGTGCTCGTCACGTCCCACCTGCTCGGCGAGCTGGAGCGGGTCAGCGACCACGTGGTGATCCTCGACAGCGGCCGGCTGCTCCGCTCCTCGGCGACCACCGAGTTCCTCGACAGCACCGGCACCCTGCTGGTCGAGGTCATCGGCGAGACGGGCGCGCAGGACCGGATGGGCCACGCACTCGCCGCCGCCGGCTTCCCGTGCTGGCCGCGCGGCCACCTGATCGCCGTCGACACGACCCGGGCCACGAGCGTCGACGACGTGCACGACACCATCCGCGACACGGCCTGCGACCTGGGTGTGGGCCTGGTACGGATCCAGGTCAACCACCGTCGCATCGAGGACGTCTTCAGGGAGGAGGGCGACCATGACCTCCGCGTCTCCTGAGGGTCGGCGGGGGGTCATCCACGACCTCGGCTACCGCTCCTACGACGGCGTCCGGCACGGCGAGGGCATGATCGCCCGCGCCCTCTTCGTCACCGGGCTGCGCAACGCGTTCGGCCTGGGGCGGTCGTGGAAGTCCAAGGTGCTGCCGTTCCTGCTGCTCGCCTTCAACCTGATGCCGGCGCTGGGCTACGTCGTCGCCATGGTGCTCTTCGACCAGCTCGGCCTGCTCGGCGACTACGCCGCGCTGCCCGGCACGCTCACGATGATGAGCGTGTTCGCCGCCGCGCAGGCGCCGATCCTCTTCTCCCACGACCTCCGCTACGGCTCGATCGTGCTCTACCTGGCGCGGCCGCTGCGCGCGTCGGCGTACGCCGCGATGCGGTGGCTGTCGCTGGTCGCCGCGCTGCTGATCTTCCTGCTGACCCCGATCCTGTTGCTGTACGTCGGGGCGCTGCTGGCCGACGGCGACGTCACCGAGCAGACCGGCGACATGCTCGGCGCGGTCGGCATGGCCGTGCTGCTGGCCTGCATGGTCGCGAGCGTGGCGGGGCTGATCAGCGCCTGGTCGACGCGCCGGGGCTTCGCGGTGGTCGCGACGATCGCGGTCCTGATCCTCGGCGACGGCATCGTCACCGCGGTGCAGGCGATCGCCGACGAGCAGGGCAGCGACAACGTCGGCGAGGTCGCCGGCCTGCTGTCGCCCTACCGGATCTACCGGGGGCTGGTGCAGGTGTGGCTCGACGTCGGAGGCGCGCTGACCCCGCCGGAGTCGACGCTCGCCCAGCTGGTCTACGTCGTGGTCGCCCTGGTGGTCGTCCTCGGCGGGCTGGGCCTGCTCGTGTGGCGCTACCGGAGGGTGGCCGGCCGATGAGCGTGCTCCAGGTGTCCCACGCGTCGCGGTGGTACGGCAACGTGGTCGCCGTCAACGACGTCACGATGACGATCGGGCCGGGCGTGACCGGGCTGCTCGGGC
>CAZQCA010000183.1:0-6936 GCA_964591845.1 uncultured Nocardioides sp. | reverse complement strand
CTCGCGGAACACCTTGCCCGCGGGTGCGAACGCCTCGCCCTCACCCGACGCCACGAGCTCCGCGACCCGATCGCGGGGGAGCTTGACCACCAGGGCGTCGTCGCGGGTGGAGAAGGATCCGAAGAACCTTCCCTGGTGGCGCACGCACGGGTAGCCCATCATCGTCGACCGGGTGACGAGCGGGTCATAGAGCAGGTCGTCGGTGAGCTCGTCGTAGAGCGCCCGCGCCGCGCCGGCCTCGGGCTCGACATCGGTCATGGTCGCATGCTGCCGTCATCCCGCGGGTGGTGTGAAGACCGCGAACAGGTTGCCCTCGGGATCGCGGAGGTGTGCGAAGGCGGGACCGGCGGGCGGGTCGACGACGCGGGTGACCATCCTCGCCCCCAACCCGGTCGCCCGGTCGCACACGGTGCCCACGTCGGTGACGGCCAGGTAGAACACGGCATGCCCCGGCTGACCGGGGTCCTTCTTCATGAGGCCGCCCATCGGTGCGGCGCCGTCGGGGGTGCTGGTCACGCGGTAGTCCATGCCTTGCGACGCCGACACCGGGTCCAGGGCGAAGCTCCAGCCGAAGAGCCGGGAGTAGAAGGTCTCGGCGGCATCGACGTCGTCGACGGCGACCTCGAACCAGGCGAGGGAGTTGGGTTGGGGTCCGGTCATGGGAGCTCCTGTCATCGAGGGTGGGCCGCGCCAGGTGGCAGCGGACCTCCAGCCTCGGGCGGCCAGGCGACAACCCTGTCTCGGTGTTTCTGATCCACGTGGGGAGACGGCGGCTACTCCCAGACGGGCTCGTGGAGCGGCAGTCCGGAGGAGTCCCGAGCCGCCTGACTGACGCCGCGCATCGAGGACGTCAGAGCGGGGACCGGCTCGGCGACGGTGATGCGGTCCATCCGGAAGACGCGCACATCCCCCCGCAGGTGGCACCAGGCGGAGAGGTACTGCCCGCCGGGACCGAGCACGACGTGGTGGGGGTCGACGTCCCGCTCGGTCGGCTCGCCACCGCGGTCGACGTAGCAGAGGCGCAGTCGCCGACCCTCCTCGACGGCCCGCCACACCTCGCGCGCCACGGCGGGGTCCGGCGTCGGCACCGGCTCGAGGATCAGGCGTACGCCGTCGGCGAGCTCGCGCGCCCGGCGCACGGCCCGCTCGGGCATCGCCGCCACGATCTTGCGCAGGGCGCTGCGGGACTCGCCTGCCCAGGGCACCTGCTGGCTCCGGCTGAGCGCGATCGCGACCGCCGCGGCCTCCCCGGGGGTGAAGTTGAGCGGCGGGAGCGACATCGCCCGGTCGAGCACGTAGCCGCCGCGCCGACCGGGGATCCCGCTGAGCGGCACGCCCGCCTGGCCGAGGGCATCGAGGTCGCGCTCGATCGTGCGGATGGTCACCTCGAAGCGCTCAGCCAGGCGCCGCGCGCTCATCCCGCGCGGTCCCGCGGCCCGCAGCTCCTCGACCACGGCATAGAGGCGGTCGGTCCTGTTCACGAGCCGCACCCTAGGCCTCGCCGGGGACAGCGGGCCGGCTAGAGGTACACCCCCGGCACGGCGGTCGTCGCCCAGCTCGCGCGGGCGGCCTGCGCCAGCAGCGCCCTCGTCGTCACGGCGTCGTCGGTGGCGAGCACGGTCGCGCGCACCAGCTCCTTGAGGTCGGCACCGGTGGCGCCGTCCGTGGCCCGGGCCACGGCGGCCAGGTCCAGGGCCGCCTCGCACCAGGACAGGTAGCGGCGCAGGATCGCCAGCCGGCCCTCGAAGCCCGGAGCCTCCATCGTGAGGACCGTGTCGAAGCGCGACGAGCGCCGGGCCGCCTTGTCGACCTTGCGGTGGTCGTTGGTCGAGGCGACGACGACGACGCCGGACCGCTCGGCCAGCCCACCGTCCATCACGTTGAGGAACTCGCGCAGCCGATGGGGATTGGTCTGGCCGCGCTCACCTGCGATCAGGTCGAGGTCGTCCATCAGGATCAGCGTCGGCGCCAGGTCGGCGGCCAGGTCGAACAGCTCGGTCAGCCAGCTCTCCGTCGTCTCGGACGCGGGAACGAGGACGGTGGCCGTGCCGGCCAGCTCCTGGGCGATCACCGTGCCGAGCTGGGTCTTGCCCGTGCCGGGCGGCCCGACCAGGAGCACCCCGGTGCTGGTCCCGAGCCCGCGCGCCTGCAGGTCCTCGGCCAGCGCCAGCACCCGGTGCACGGCGCGGTCCACGGTGCTCCACACCTCCGGGTCGAGCAGCAGGGTCTCGCGGGTGGCCCGAGCCAGCGTCGTACGTCGCAGCACGAGGCCGCGGTTGCTTCCCGAGACGCGGAAGCAGCCGCGCCGGTAGGGCGAGTCTGACGTGCGCCGGGTCCGGAGGAAGGCGGCGAACGCCGTGCCCAGTGCTGCCTCGTCATCGCGCGGTCCGAGCAGCTCCAGGCGGACGCCGAAGCGACCGGGCGCGAGCCGGACGACCACCGGGCCGTCGTGCAGGAGACCGGACGGAACCAGCACCATCGCCGAGCGGAAGGCCCGCACGTCCGCGGCGGCCCCTCGCACCAGCTCGGTGGTGGCGTGCGCGGCAGGCTCGGCGCCCACGTGGGGCGCCTCGTTGTCGCGCTGGGTCTCGAACAGCCACCGGCCGACGGCGTGCGCCACCGGCGGCTCCACCGCCTCGGTGAGGACGACCAGGTCCGACGGGTCGAGCCGGAGCTGTGCGGCCGCCCAGTCCACGGCGCTCTCCTCGGGCGCCTCGCGACGGGCGAACTCCCGGTCGAGGGTGTCCGCGAGCAGCCGCAGCAGAGGAAGGGGCAGCTGACCGAGCGCCTGCTCGGTCGTGGGTGTGCTGGTCATGTCATCGTCCTCGTCTGCTGGGTGCCGTGGTGTGTCTCCTTCCGTGTCCCGGGTGGTCCGGCCGAGGATTGTCCGCCACGGGCGGGTGCCCGCGCCAGCGGTTTTCGGACAGCAGGAGGCCCCGGCGGGAGGTTCCCGCCGGGGCCGGCTGCTGTGTGTCAGAGCCTCACGGCACGTTGACGAGGACGTCGCCCGCGTCGCGGTTGGCCGTGTCGACACCAGGACCGCCGTCACCGAAGTCGTTCCCGGAGACGCTGTCGACGAGGCCGAGCCGGTCGGCGCCCTTGAGCCCGAACAGGTCGTCGTCGCCGAGGCCGCCCATCATGTTGTCGTTGCCGGCACCGCCGCGGAGCACGTCGTTGCCGCCGATGCCGCAGATGATGTCGTTGCCACCGCTGCCGGCGATCGTGTCGGCCAGCGCCGACCCGACGATGATGTCGGCGCCCGGCGTGCCGTTGATGATCCCGGTCTGACCGGAGATCGTCGCGAGCTTGCCGTTGCAGCGACCCATGACGTACTCGAGGTCGAAGGTGCCGGTGCTGCCACCGTTGCCGTCCACCGCGATGTGGTACTTCGTGCCCGCCACCGCGTTGAACGTCAGGCTCGTCGGACCCTCGGCGACCTTGGTCAGCGGGTAGGACGCACCCGTGTAGACCGCGAAGCCGGGAGAGAACCCGCCGGAGACGTTGTGCAGACGCAGCACCGTCGGAGCGCTCTCGGTCGGAGTCCAGTCGAACCACACCGAGTTGTCGGCCGCCGCGCCGCCGTGGAAGTTCAGCTCACCCGGCTCCCCGGTGGCCCGCGCGCTGCTGCCGGGCACCAGGCCCCACAGACCGGTCAGCACCTGGGCGCTGGCGAGGTCGTCGTTCGCGGGACGGTTGACCGACCACTGGAGGTTGAACGCACCGGTGCTGGCGCCGAATCCGTCGACGGCGATGTGGTACGTCGTCCCCGCGGTGACCGGCACGACCACCTTGGACTGGGCGGTGCCGCCCGAGTCGTCGTTGGCGCCCAGCTGGGTGAGCGCGTTCAGGCTGGCGCCCGAGTAGACCGCGAGCACCGTGTCGAAGGCAGCCTCACGCGTGTTGAAGACCACCTGGCCGCTCTCGGGAGCGGTCCAGCGGTACCAGACGCTGGTGTCCGGGATGCTGGGGTGGTTGGGCTCGCCGGGCTCGCCCGTCGACCGCACGTTGGTGCCGCCCACCTTGCCGGTGACGCCGTTGATGACCTGGGCGTCGCCGAAGTTGTCGTTGGCCGGCGGGTTCTGCGCCCAGGCGAGGCCGAAGGCCCCGTGCGAGGCGGCGAAGCCGTCCACGACGATCCGGTAGGTGGTGCCGGCCACGGCGTTGAACTTCACCTTGGACTGCAGGGTCCCGGCGTAGTCGTCGTTGGTCGCCACGGCGCTCAGCGAGCCGAGGCCACCGGTGAAGACGCCGAGGGTGGTGTCGAAGCCGGCCTCGCGGAGGTCGAACGTCGTCGGGCCGCTCTCGGGAGCCGTCCAGGTGTACCAGACCGTCGTGTCGGGCGTGCCCGCGCCGGACTGCTCACCGGGCTGGTGGGTCGCGTCGGTGTTGGAGCCCGACACCCGGCCGGATGCGCCGGAGATCGCCGTCCCGCCGAAGTTGTCGTTGGTGGGACGACCGACGTTGGCGTTGACGAAGGTGCGCATCGTGCCCTGGAAGACCTCGCCGTAGATGCCGGGCTTGTTGGGCCGGGCGCAGCCGGTGCCCCAGCTGGTGTCGCCGACGAGGGCGTTCTGGATCGAGCCGGGGACGAAGAGCGGACCGCCGCTGTCGCCCTGGCAGGTGTCCATGCCACCGGCCAGCGGGCCGGCCCCGATCATCACCGGGGGCTTGAACGACGCGCCGTAGACCGAGCCGAGGGTCATGGTGGCGTCGGACTGGATCGGCAGGTCGACCTGGAGCAGCGTGTCGGACGGCGAGCCGCCCTCGCTGGTGTCGCCGTGGCCGATCGCGCGGACCGTGTTGCCGGCCGCCGTCGGGTCGCCGGGGCCGGCGAGGCGGGCCCACGGCTTGGTCGACGGGCTGTCGAGACGCAGCAGCGCGACGTCGTTCTCGAACGTCGCGGGGTTCCACGTCGGGTTGATCACGATGCTGGTCACGCCGCGCACGTCGTCGGTGCCGGGCGCGCTGAGCGGGTTGCCGCCGATGACCAGCCGGAGCGAGGCGGCCGTGGTCCCACCGTCGACACAGTGCGCCGCGGTGAGCACCCACTGGCTCGAGACCAGCGTGCCACCACAGAACGCGAAGCCCCCGGTGGTCTGGATCGAGGTGAAGAACGGGTAGGCGCCCGACGGTGCCGGCGAGCCGCCGACGATCCCGGGGAGTCCGCCGCCGGGGCGGACCTCGCGGTCCTTCTTCAGGTTCGGCCGAGGCTTGACGACCTGGCGGACCTCGGGACGCTTGACCGTGCGGTCGGGCGTCACCTTGGACGTCGTACCGCGTCGTGCCTGGTCGGTCTGGTCGGTGGCGGTGGCGGTGGTCATGGTCGATGCCACCATCGCCGTCGTGAGCAGGGCGGCCGCGGCCGCTCCGAGGCCGACCGTGCCGGCGCCTCTCCTGCGGGTGCGAAGCCCGAGCGGGTGCGCCCCTCGATGTGCGTTGTTCATGGTTTCCCCCCGTGTCGACGTGGCGTCCGTGCGACGCCGTCGTTCTCCCGGCAGGAGGCAGCGGCGGGGATCCTGATACCTCGGGGGCCTCAGGGTGGCGGGCCGACTGCCAGGATGGCGCATGGTCAGCGCCGCCCCGCCTGCTGCCGTCGGCCCGGGGGAGCCGGGCCGCATCGTGGGCGTCGACGTGGCGCGGTGGTGGGCCCTGATGGGGATGGTGGCCACGCACGCCCTGGTTTCCGTACGCCCCGACGGTCAGGTGGCGTGGCCGCAGCTGGTCGCGGGGGGCCGCGCCTCGGCACTGTTCGCCGTGCTCGCCGGTGTCTCGATCGCGCTGCTGACCGGAGGGCGCAACCCCGTCCGGGGCGCCGACCTCGGCCGGGCCGCGCGGGGGCTGGCGGCGCGCGCGGCGCTGCTGCTGCTCGTCGGCGTCCTGCTGGCGCAGCTGGGGACCACGATCGTGGTCATCCTGGTCTACTACGCAGTCCTGTTCGTGCTGGGCATCCCCTTCCTCGCGCTCTCAGGGCGTAGGCTCGCGCTGCTCGCGCTGGCGTGGGCGGCCCTGGCCCCCTGCGTGTCCTTCGTGCTCCGGCCGCACCTGCCGGAACCGCTGGCACCCAGCCCCGGTCTGGCCGAGCTCTCGTCGCCGGTGCTGCTGGCCGACCAGCTGCTCCTCACCGGCTGGTACCCCGCCTTCGTGTGGCTGGCCTACCTGCTGCTCGGGATGGCCGTCGGCCGGACCGCCTTCGACCGCCCCGGCCGTGCGGCCCTGCTGCTCGCCGTCGGCCTCGTCGTCGCCGGGACGTCGTACGCCGTCTCGCGGGCGCTCACGGCTCGGTCCGAGGTGCGCGCGGCGCTCGCGGAGACCCTTCCGCGGGGGCTCGACAGGGGAGGGCTGGACCTGACGCTGGAGCGGGGGCTGCAGGGCAACCCGCCCACGGGAAGCGCCTGGTGGCTGGCGGTCGTCAGCCCGCACTCGGGCACCCCGTTCGACCTCCTGCACACCGGCGCCTGCGCCGTGGCCGTGCTCGGCGCCTGCGTGCTGGCGGCGCGGCTGGCCCCGCGCGCGTTCGCGGTGCTGTTCGGGGCAGGCGCGATGACCCTCACGCTGTACTCGTTGCACGTCGTGCTGCGCACTCCCGGATGGCTCGACGACGACGCTCCCGCCACGTTCGCGGCCCACGTGCTGCTGCTCTCCGCGATCGGCGCGGCAGCGCGCGCGGCCGGCCGGCGCGGGCCGCTCGAGTGGCTCGCGACCCGCGCCCACGCCTGGGCTAGCGGCCCAGGTCCATGACCTTCCCCCAGGCGGCGACGAAGTCACGCACGAACTTCTCCCCGGCGTCGTCGCAGGCGTAGACCTCGGCGACGGCACGCAGCTCGGAGTTGGAGCCGAACACCAGGTCGTTGCGGGTGCCGGTCCAGCGGAGCTCGCCGGTGGCCCGGTCGCGGCCCTCGAAGGTCTCGTCCGACTCGTCCGCGGCCGTCCACGCCG
>CAZQCA010000182.1:0-7004 GCA_964591845.1 uncultured Nocardioides sp. | reverse complement strand
CACTCGACCGGCCACTCGACCGGGCCAGCGAGCGCCGCAGCGCGGTGCGCACCGGTGTCGTGTGGGAGGCGCTGCGGGCCGCGCTCGCCGAGCCGGGCGCCTTCGACGAGCAGCAGGCCAGCATCGTCGACCTGGGCGGCGGCACCGGCGGCTTCGCCGTCCCCCTGGCCGAGCTCGGCCACCGGGTCCTGGTGGTCGACCCCAGCCCCGACGCCCTGGCCGCCCTGGGGCGCCGGGCTGCGGAGAGCGGCGTCACCGACCGGGTCGCCGGCGTCCAGGGCGACGTGGCCGAGCTGCCCGCGCTCGCCGAGGAGCACCTCGCCGGCGGCGCCGACCTCGTGCTCTGCCACGGCGTACTCGAGGTGGTCGACGACCCGGCCGCCGCGCTGGCCACGGTCCGTGACGTGCTGCGCCCGGCCGGCGCCCTGTCCCTGCTGGTCGCCCAGCGGCACGCCGCCGTCGTCGCGCGGGCGATGGCGGGCCACTTCCACCAGGCGCGCGCCCTGCTCGAACCCGGGACGGCCGACGCCGGCCGGGCCGGACGCCGGTTCACCGCCGAGGAGCTCACCGGTCTGGTGGCGAGCGCGGGCCTGGAGGTGGCGGCCGTGCACGCGGTCCGGGTCTTCGCCGACCTGGTGCCCGGCTCGCTGCTCGACCTCGAGCCCGGCGCCACGGCCGCCCTGGTCGAGCTCGAGCACGCCGTCGCCGAGCGGCCGGAGTACCTCCCCCTCGCCGCGCAGCTCCACCTGCTCGCCCGCCGCTGACTCTCGCCTCGGTCGCGCCGGCGCGCGACGTCGTACGCCTGACGTCCCGGGGGCTGCCGAGGTGACCCGGTGAGCGCCGCCGACGTGTCGTGGCGGTGCCCGATCCTCCACGTCGACATGGACGCCTTCTACGCCTCGGTCGCCCTGCGCGAGCGGCCCGAGCTGCACGACGTACCCGTGATGGTGGGCGGTGGCTACCGCGGCGTGGTGCTGTCGGCCAACTACCTCGCCCGGCAGTACGGCGTCCGCTCGGGCATGCCCGGGACCCGGGCCCGGCGGCTGTGTCCCCAGGTGGTGGTGGTGGCTCCCGACTACGACACGTTCACCCAGGTGTCGACGTCGGTGATGGAGACCTTCCGCCGGGTCACCCCGCTGGTCGAGGTGATCTCGCTCGACGAGGCGTTCCTCGACGTGAGCGGCTCCACCCGGCGGCTGGGCTCGCCGCTGGAGATCGCGGAGTGGCTGCGCGCGACCATCCACGACGAGCAGGGCATCACCTGCTCGGTGGGCCTGGCGCCGGCGATGACACTGGCCAAGATGGCCAGCCGGCGGGCCAAGCCCGACGGGTTGCTGGTGGTCCCTCCCGAGGAGGTGACGAGGTTCCTGCACCCGCTCGACGTGGGTGAGCTGTGGGGCGTGGGGGAGAAGACCCAGGCGATGCTGCACCGCCTCGGGCTGAAGACGATCGGCGACCTCGCCCACACCCCCGAGCGCACGCTGTCCCGGGCGGTCGGCGACGCCCTCGGCCGGCACCTCCACCGGCTCGCCTGGGGCTTCGACGACCGCGAGGTGGTCCAGCGGCGCGGCTCCGACGAGCCGGACCACTCCATGGGGGCCAACGAGACCTTCGGCCGCGACACCGACGACCGCGAGGTGATCGCTCGCGAGCTGCTGCGGCTCTCGGCGCGGGTCGCCGGCCGGATGCGCACGGCCGAGGTCGCCGGCCGCACGGTGACGGTGCGGGTCCGGTTCGCCGACTTCACCACGATCACCCGCTCCCGCACCCTCCCGGAGGCGACCGACGTGACCCACGAGATCTACCGGGCGGCGCTCCGGCTCTACGACGCCCTGGGCCTGCAGCGGGCGCGGCTGCGGCTGGTGGGGGTCCGGATGGAGGGGCTGGTGCCCCGGTCCTCGGTCTATCGACAGCTGGTGCTGGGGGAGCGGGAGCAGGGCTGGGCCGAAGCCGACCGCGCCGTCGACCGGGCGCGGCTGCGCTTCGGCTCCGAGGCCGTCCGCCCGGCGGCCCTCCTCGCCGACCCCGCCTGACCGCCCCCACCCCACCCGCGCGCGGGGTCGCGCAGATGCGCCTCCGAGGACCGAACTCCAGGTTTTCGAGGCAGAAATCCTGGTTTCTGGTCCTCGGAGGAGCGTTCCCGGCACCGCCGGGAAGTCGGGAGCGTGGCCAATTTCCCCAGGTCGCTACCGCCATGGACGCGGCCCACCTAGACTTGGATCACGCCGGCCATCCCGGCCCGCACTCCGCGGGTCTCGGCCACGGCCACCGAGGAGGGACAGTGCCACTCTCGGAAGAGGAGCTTCGGCTACTGGAGCAGATGGAGCGCGCCCTCGTCCAGGACGACCCCAAGCTCGCCTCGACCATGCGTGGCACCACCCTGCGTCGCAACGCCCGCCGTCGCGTGCTCTACGCCGGCGTGGGACTCCTCGTCGGCATCGCGATCCTGATGGCCGGCGCGATCGTCCGGATCACACCGGTCGGCATCGCCGGCTTCGTGATCATGCTGGCGGCGGCCATGGTCGGCCTGACCGCCTGGCGGGCCCAGGCCCATGAGACCTCGACCACCCCGCCCGGTCTCTCGTGGCGGTCGCGGCTCGACCGGCGTCGCCACAGCGACGAGTCCTGACGACCCTGACGACCCAGTCCTGACGACCCGGACGACCCGGTCCTGACGGTACGCGGCGCCCACCCACCCGGCAGCCTCGACCAGGCTCACCCCACGTGGTCGACGACCCCGCCCTGGGCGGTGACCTCCAGCTGCTCGGCCGGCCGCCGCGGCTGCCGACGTGACAGCACCGAGGCCGGCAGCCAGCGGGCACGCCGGCGGGCCCGGCTCGGCGTCCCGGCGGTGATGGCCTCGGCGACCAGCTCGGTGTCGGCGCGCAGGCTGGCGTCGTCCTCGGCGTCGTAGGACCGCGCATAGCGCGAGCGCTCGAGCGCGCTCACCAGGCGGCCGAGGGCCGCCAGCGCCTCCGGAGCGTAGTCGGGACCGTGGGCGGGTCGCTCCACCGGCCGGTCGTCCTCGGGGTCTCCGAACCAGTCCGAGACCCGCAGCGCCGTTGCCTGGGGCGAAAGACCCGCCGGCCACGCCCGCCCGTGGTCGATCGCGGTGTCCCTCAGCTCCAGCCAGGCCGCCTCGGGTCCCAGCCCCGCCTCCCACCGGCGCTCGCGTCGCCACCGACGCCACCACCCGGGCAGCAGCACCAGCACCGTCAGCACCGCGACGACCGCGAGGATCAGCAGGATCGTGCCGAGCCCCGGCAGCAGGCCGTTGCCCCGCCCCGACTGGTCCTGGGCCCCGAGGTCGCCGTCGGCCTCGGCAGTGCGGTCGGCCAGTGGGTCGCCGCTGGCCGAGCGGGTGACCCGCTCGGTGGGGCTGGCCGTGGCCTGGTCGGGGATCTCCTCGCGGGTGTACGACGGCGCGAGGGCGTTGACGCGGGTGCCGGGCGTGGGCTCGAAGCGCACCCAGCCGGCGCCGGGGAAGTAGAGCTCCGGCCAGGCGTGGAGGTCCCACGCGGAGTACTCGTAGACCTGCGGACCGTCGCCGGCGTCGGTCCCGCGGGCGAACAGCGGGTCGGGCCTGAGGAACCCGACCGCCACCCGCGCCGGGATCCCGAGGGAGCGCGCCATCACGGCCATCGCGGACGCGAACTGCTCGCAGTAGCCGACCCGCTCGTCCAGGAACGCCAGCAGCTCGTCGGTCCCGTTGCCCTCGGGCGCGCGGCGCAGGCTGTAGGTGAACTCGCCGTCGCGACGGAACCAGTCCTGCAGGATCACCGCCCGCTCGTAGTCGCTGGTGGCGTCCTCGGTGAGGTCACCCGCCAGCACGCGCACTTGCGCGGGCACCGCGGCCGGGAGGCCGGTGAACTTCGCCACCAGCGAACCCACCGGGTCGGGCGCCGCCGCCAGCTCGGCGGCGTGCAGGTCGAGCGTCACCGCGCGCATGTCGTAGTCGAGCGACTCGGCGTTCGTGTTGTCGTCGGCGGCGAGGAAGTCCATCGTGTCGCGGTCGTAGCGCCAGTCGCCCTCGGCGTCGACGAACGTCGAGGTCGCCATCACCGGCAGCCACCGGGACTTGAACGTCGGCAGCACCCGGATCCGGTAGGAGTGCTCGGTGCGGCCCAGCGCCCGGGTGACGCCCGGCAGCGGAGGCAGCACTCCGTCGGCCAGCTGGTCGGCGGGGATGTCGCGATCGCCCGAGGTCCACTCGTCGCCGTTGAAGCGCGTGAGGACCGAGATCCGCAAGTACGCCGGCGCCGGGTCGTCGGTCTCCAGCTGGAGCAGCGCGACGTCGTTGCCACGGTTGAGGTCGCGCCGCAGGTCGACGATGGGGTTGTCGACGGTGACGTCGCCGCGCCCGGGACCGATGCCGCCGCCGAAGACACCGAGATGGAGGGTCGGGATCACCAGCGGCAGCACGATGGCCGCAGCGGTGGCGACGCCGCCGACGCCGACGGCCGTGGCCCGGACCGCGCCGGTGCGGACCCCGAAGCCCCCCGGCTCGTCCTCTCCGGCGCGGGCGCCGAAGCCGCGGCCCCAGCGGGCGACGTAGTCGTCCTCGTAGAGGAAGAGCATCACCAGGTAGCCCACGGCCGTGAGCGCGAACTTCACCCACGACACGTCGCCGGCGAGCACACTGACGCCCACGGCGTAGATGGTGAGCAGGGCCAGGCCGGCGAGCGGAACCCGCCGCCAGCCACAGGCGATCAGGTCGACCAGCAGGAGACAGAGCGCACCCAGGGGGATCAGCACCGGCTCGAGCCCTGCGAAGCGGGTGGGCACCGGGGAGCTGTAGGCCTGCGCGGCCTGCACGGCCGCCTCCCACGAGAGCTGGAACTCGCGCCAGCCGTCGCCGGCCGGGATCAGAGACCCGGGGACGGCCAGGCTGACGTAGGCGCCGACCACCACCAGCTGGGCCAGGAGGACGACCGGGCCGGGGACCCGCCACCAGCGCAGCGTCGCGCCGAGGACGCCCACGAGCAGCGCCGCAATGAACAGGGGTGCGAGATAGGACGCGGAGCTCTCGGCGAAGCCCGCCCAGGACAGCATCGCCAGCCAGGTGGTGAACGCCGCGGCCAGGGACAGCCACATGCCCTGGCGCAGTCCGCCACGAGGAGCCTCGCTCATCGGACCAGCTCCTGGGGTCGGTTCGTCATCGCCCGTGGCCCGAGCCGGCCGAGGTCCTGCCAGACGGTGTCGAGGCGGTCGGACGGGCGCAGCCGGATGGCCCGCCAGCCGTACATGGCCAGTGCCGCGACGCCGTCTCCTCCGGCGGGCGAGCCGGGAGCCCAGGCGTTGACGTCGAGGGAGATGGCCATCGTCGTGACCGCGTGGGCCCGCATCCGACGCAGCACCGGGGCGTCGGCGTCCTCGACCGCGCCGAGGACGGCCACGATCAACGAGCCCTGCCCGGGGTCGGCGAGCCACGTCGAGTCGTAGCGGTAGCGGGTGGTCGCCTCGAGCACCGCGAGCGACTCCAGCAACGGTCCCGCGTTCATCTCGGCCTCGCGCACGTGCCAGCCCGAGCCGGGCTCCTCGCCCGTGGCGGTGATCAGCCGGACGGAGTAGCCCCGCTGGCACAGGTGGACGCCGATGGAGGCCGCGGCCGAGACGGCCGCCTCGAGGGAGGAGGCCGCGCCCTGCCCGCGGTGGGCGGAGACCCGATTGTCGAGGAAGAGCGTGGCCCGCGACTGCCAGGGCTGCTCCTCGCGGCGCACCATCAGCTCGCCGACGCGGGCAGAGCTGCGCCAGTGGACCCGCCGCAACTCGTCGCCGCGACGGTACTCACGCACGGTGACGTCCTCGGCGCTGCCGCTCGCGAACGCTCGCGGCCGGTTGTCGCCCGACCCGGTCCAGACCCCGCCCAGCGGGATCGTGGGCAGCGGCACGGTGCGCGGCGTCACGGTCAGGGGGATCGTCGCCGTGAACGCGCGGCCGAGCTCGACCATGCCGAACGGGTCGGTGACCCGCACGGTCATCGGCCCGATCGGGTAGCGGCCCCGCACGTCGGAGCGGACGCTGTAGGTGACGTGCCGTCGCCACCCGTGTCCGATGCCCTCGAGCACGAAGCGGGGTCGCGTGCCGAGCACGTAGGGGACGTGGTCCTCCAGGAGCAGGATGCCGGTGGGCGTGCGCCCCTCGTTGGTGAGCATGAGCTGGACCCGGGCGGGCTGGCCGGCGGCGACCAGCTGCGGGGTCACCGTCCGGACGAGCGCGAGGCGGTAGCGGCTGCGCCCCACGACGTACGACGCCAGCACGGGCACGGCCGTCACGAGGACGCCGACCCGGGTGAGCGCGGGCAGCCCGATGACGAGGGCGCAGACCACGGCCGTGACGCCGGCGGCCAGGAACGCCCGGCCCCGCACGGTCAGCCCGCTGAGTCCCTCCCGCACTGCGCCCCCTCTCGTCCGTGGGCCCCGATCGGCCGGTCTCTCAGCTCCGCGTGGCCTCGGGCACCGGGACCGAGCCGACGACGGCGTCGAGGATGGCCCCCGTGGTGCGGCCGCTCATCGCGGCCTCCACGCTCGCCAGCAGCCGATGGGCCAGGACCGGCCCGGCCAGGGCGGTGACGTCGTCGGGCAGCACGTAGTCGCGTCCGTTCATGGCGGCCCGCGCCTTGGCCGCACGCACCAGGTGGAGCGTGGCGCGCGGTGAGGCGCCGAGCGTGAGCTCGCCCGATCTGCGGGTCGCGGTCGTCAGCGCCACGGAGTAGCGCTGGACCGGGTGCGAGACGTAGACCTGGGACACGATGTCGACCAGCTTGCGGATCTCGGCGGCGTTGGTGACGGGCTCGAGATCCTCCAGCGGGCGGCGGCCCGTGTGGGTGTCGAGCATCGCGATCTCGGCGGCCTCGACGGGATAGCCGACCGACGCGCGCGCCATGAACCGGTCGCGCTGGGCCTCGGGCAGCGCGTAGGTGCCCTCCATCTCGATCGGGTTCTGGGTCGCGATCACCATGAACGGCGCCTCGAGCTGGTAGGTCACGTTGTCGACGGTGACCT
>CAZQCA010000181.1:0-7056 GCA_964591845.1 uncultured Nocardioides sp. | reverse complement strand
GGCGACCGTCTTGCCCATCTCGAGGCTCATCAGCTCGGCGAAGTCGTCGGCCCGGGCCGTGATCGCCTCGAACGCGCGGCGCAGGATCTCGCCGCGCTCGCGCGGCGGGGTCGCCGCCCAGTCGTGCTGCGCGGCGGCGGCGGCGTCCAGCGCTCGCCGTGCGTCACCGGCCGAGCCGTCGGCCACGTCCGTCAGCGTCGAGCCGTCAGCAGGGTCCAACACAGGGAAACGGCCGCCACCGGCCGCTTCCTGCCAACGACCGCCGATGAAGAGGGCCCGGCGGTCCGGCGCCAACAGGTCCATACCACTCATGTCGATGTGCCTCTCGAGGTTGCCCATTCGTCAATTCCCCGGACAAGGCCGGTCTTTAGTACGATAGTTGCCCAGAGCGCCGCTTCGACGGCGACCCCAGAGCCCCGGGCTCCTCGCTGACCCCATGCAGCGAGGGGCCCGGTTTCTTGTCCGCACGACGTGCCCGCCGGTCCGGACACCTCGGCCCTGCCGCGCGTGACGGACACCCCTCTTGTGCTCTCGGCCCAACAGGAGTTGGTTGGGAGACGAGCATCGCTCTCGCGACCCCAGGTCGTCACCGGGCCGCGTGCGCGCCGTCGTACGACCGAAAGGTGCCGCCATGGCAGACAGGGCGAAGGACCGTAGACCAGACGGGCAAGATCTCGAGGCGAGCAGCCCCGACCGGATCCGCAACGTCGTGCTCGTCGGACCGGGAGGCTCCGGGAAGACCACCCTCGTCGAGACGCTGCTCGCCTCCGCCGGCGCCATCCCGCGCGTCGGCTCGGTGCGTGACGGCACCACCGTCACCGACTTCGAGGACTCCGAGCAGTCCCACCAGCGCTCGATCTCCCTGGCGCTCGCGCCGCTCGTGCACGACGACGTCAAGGTCAACCTCATCGACACCCCCGGCTACGCCGACTTCGTCGGCGAGCTGCGGGCCGGGCTGAGGGCGGCCGACTGCGCGCTGTTCGTCATCGCCGCCAACGAGGGGGTCGACGACGGGACCCGCATCCTGTGGCGGGAGTGCGCCGAGGTCGGGATGCCACGGGCCGTGGTGATCACCAAGCTCGACCAGGCCCGCGCCGACTACGACGGCGTGCTGCTGCAGGCCCAGGACGCGTTCGGCGACAAGGTGATGCCGCTCTACCTGCCGGTGCGCAGCGGCGAGGAGGTCACCGCACTCGCAGGCCTGCTCTCCCCGAGCGAGCACGCCGACGACGACATGCGCGGCACCCTGATCGAGGCGGTCATCGAGGAGTCCGAGGACGAGACCCTCATGGACCGCTACCTCGGCGGCGAGGAGATCGCCGAGGACGTGCTGGTCGGCGACCTCGAGAAGGCCGTGGCGAAGGGCACGTTCTTCCCGGTGGTGCCGGTCTGCTCGGTCACGGGCGTGGGCTGCCGGGAGCTGCTCGACCTCGCGACCCGGGCCTTCCCGTCGCCGCCCGAGCACGTCGTACCCGACGTCTTCATCCCCGCCGGCGGCGAGGCCGACGCGATCGCGTGCGACCCCGACGGCCCCCTGGTGGCCGAGATCGTGAAGACGACCACCGACCCCTACATCGGGCGGCTCTCGCTGGTGCGGGTCTTCTCGGGCAGCCTCGCCTCCGACATGACGGTGCACGTCTCGGGGCACTTCTCGTCGTTCTTCGGCGAGGGCAGCGGTCACGAGGACCACGACGAGGACGAGCGGATCGGCGCGTTGTCCTACGCGTTCGGCCGCACCCAGGTGCCCACCGCGAAGGTGGTGGCCGGCGACCTGTGCGCCATCGGCCGGCTGAGCCGCGCCGAGACGGGCGACACCCTCTCCTCGCCCGACGTCCCGCGGGTGCTGCGCCCGTGGTCGATGCCCGAGCCGCTGCTCCCCGTGGCGGTGATCGCGCGCTCCAAGGCCGACGAGGACAAGCTGTCCCAGGCGCTCGGCAGGCTCGCGGCGGAGGACCCCAGCCTGCGCATCGAGAACAACCCCGAGACCCACCAGCTGGTGCTGTGGTGCATGGGCGAGGCCCACGCCGAGGTGATCCTCGAGCGGTTGGCCGCGCGCTACTCGGTCAACGTCGACCAGACGTCGTTCCTGGTCTCCCTGCGCGAGACGTTCTCCGGGACGGGCAAGGGGCACGGGCGGCACGTCAAGCAGTCGGGTGGCCACGGGCAGTACGCCGTGTGTGACATCGAGGTCGAGCCGCTGCCCGAGGGGATGGGCTTCGAGTTCATCGACAAGGTCGTGGGCGGCTCGGTGCCCCGCCAGTTCATCCCGTCGGTCGAGAAGGGCGTCCGTGCCCAGATGGAGCGCGGCGTGCGCAACGGCTACCCGGTGGTCGACCTGAGGGTCACGCTCACCGACGGCAAGGCCCACAGCGTCGACTCCTCCGACATGGCGTTCCAGATGGCCGGGTCGCTCGCGCTGCGCGAGGCCGCCGCCGCCTCGGCGGTGACCATGTTGGAGCCCTACGACGTCGTCAGCGTGGTCGTGCCCGACGACCAGGTCGGCGGCGTGATGTCCGACCTGTCGTCACGCCGCGGTCGGCTGATGGGGACCGACAAGGTCGGCGAGGACCGGACGGTGATCCGGGCGGAGGTGCCGCAGACCGAGCTGGTCCGCTATGCGATCGACCTGCGCTCGTCCACCCACGGCGCCGGCACGTTCACCCGCTCGTTCGCCCACTACGAGCCGATGCCCGAGGACGTCGCCCGCTCGGTGACCCCGCGGGAGACCCGCTGACGGGTGACGGACTGAGGAAGACGGGCGGGTGGGCGCACAGCGCCCACCCGTCCGTGTCCCCACCCCCGGCTGCGCATGCTGGCACGCGGCGGGGGGTCGTTGGTACGCCCCTTGGGGTGGGAATCCGCGCTCGCGCCGAGGTTTTACCTTCGTCGGCCCGGCTCAGCGCGCGAGCGCGGCCCGGAGGAACGCCTCGAGGATCGGACCGGCCACGCCCGAGCCCGAGTCGCCCACGTCGACATAGACCGCGACGGCGAGGTCGCCCTGGGCCGCGACCATCCAGGCGTGCGTGAGCCGTCGTCCGTCCTGGTCGAACTCGGCCGTGCCGGTCTTGGCGATCACGGGGGGACCGGGAACGTCGGCCAGGATGCTGCCGCTGCCCTCGGTCACGACCCTGCGCATCATGGAGCGCAGCTGCTCGGCCTCGTCGGCGGCCAGCTCGGGGGCCTGGGCGGGCGGCTCCGCCTCGACGTCCTGGACCAGCGTCGGCACCACCGTGTGACCGGCCTGGATCGACGACACGACGGTGGCCATCGACAGCGGCGCGGCCAGCACCGTGCCCTGGCCGATCATGTCGGCCGCCGCCTCGGTGCGCCGGTCCGTGGGCGTGACCTGTCCGAAGTACGCCGGGTAGCCGACGTCGTGGTCGATGCCGAACCCGAGCGACGCGGCCGCGTCGGCCAGGTCGTGCTTGCCCAGGCGTGGGTCCTGGGAGATGAACGCGGTGTTGCACGAGTAGGCGAGTGCGGACGCCAGCGGGATCCTGCCCAGCTGTGCCGCCGGGTAGCCGTCGTAGTTGGTGAAGACCTTGCCGTCGACGACGACGGACGTGGTGCACGGGACCAGGCTGTCGGGGGTGAGCCCGGCGCGGAGCAGCGCGAGGGCGGTGACGGTCTTGAACGTCGAGCCCGGGGCGGCCTGCCCGTAGGTGGCGAGGTTGACCCCGCCCCCGCTCGGACTGGTGGCGGCCGCCAGCACCTCGCCCGTCGAGGCCTTCATCGCCACCAGCGCCGAGGGCGGCCCCTGGTCGGCGAGGAGCCGGTCGGCCGCGAGCTGCAGGTCGAGATCGAGCGAGGTCCGCAGCGGCGTACCGTCGACGGCCGGGACCTCGTAGAGGTCGCGCTCCTTGCCGTCGCTCGCGACCGCCTGGATGGCCAGGCCCCGGGACCCGAGGAGCTGCTCGTCATAGCGCGCCTCCAGGCCGGACAGGCCGACGAGGTCTCCCACGCGGTAGCGGTCGGGGGCGTCCTCGATCAGCTCGGCCGTCACCTCGCCGACGCGCCCCAGCAGGGGCTGCCCGAACTCCGCCGTCGGGCCCAGCTGCGCCGTCGTCTGGATCGCGCGGACCCCGGGGAGACCCTCGAAGGCGCGTCCGAGGCTCTCGGGCACCTCCTCGCGCCGGTAGGTGATGGCCTCCACGAACGCGAGGTCGCCGCTGGAGCGCACCCGCTCGACATAGCCCGCGACGTCGATGTCGGCGAGCCGCGCGAGCTCGCGGGCCGACGCCACCGCGGTGGCCTTGGTGACCAGCGACCGGTCGACCCCGAAGCGTACGACGTCGCGGTCGGTGACCAGGCGGATGCCGCGGTGCCCGACGATGTCCCCGCGCGAGGGGGTCAGGGTCTGCGCCTGGAGGACCACCTTGCCGCGCAGCGACGGCTCGACGAGGGCCGGGTCCCACTCGACCTGCCAGGCGTCGCCGTCGAGCACCAGTGCCGCATCGGCGTCGTAGACCCACTCGTTGCCGTCGACCGGCCAGTGCCAGGTCAGCGTCGCCACCGCCGTGGCCGCTCCCCCCTCCTCCGCCGAGCTCTCGGCCACCCCGCCGGGCTCCACGACCGGCTCGAGGTCGCCCATGCCCTCCACCACGGCGTCGTACCGCTCCTGCGCGTCCGCCGCCGTGTCGGCGCTCCACGGCACCGCTCCCAGGTCGCCCGACGCGAGCGCCGCGGCGAGGGTCTCGACGACGGGTCCGGGGTCGGGAGCGTCGGCCCCCTCGGAGCCACCTCCCGTGCAGCCGCTCACGAGCAGCGTGAGCGCGACCATCGCGACCGCGGCGCGCCTCCCCCGTCGTCGCTGCATACCCCTTGCTACCACGTGGGCCGCAGGCTGGGCGCGACCGACTATCCGAGCGGCGACGGCTCGGCGGCGGGGGTGGCGGGCTCGCCCGCGAGGCGCTGGAGCGCAGCGATGGCGTCGAGCGTGCCGAAGGCGATGAGGACGCAGCCGGCCTGGACGACGGCGTCGCCCGCAGGCCGGAACTGGAAGTCCGCGGTCCCGGCCGACCGCATCGCGAGCACCTGGACGCCCGCCCGGTCGAGCACGTCGAGCCCCGCGAGCGCCCGCCCCGCCAGCGTCGACCCCTCGCGGACCGTCACCTGCTGGATCCGGAAGTCGAGCTCGCTGTGGTGCACGACGACGTCCAGGAACTCGGCGACGTCGGGCTGGAGCGCGAACGCCGCGAGGCGTCGTCCGCCGATCATCTGCGGGTTGACCGCCCGGGTGGCTCCGGCGAGCACGAGCTTCTGCTTCGAGTCGCCCGTGCGGGCGCGCGCGACGATCACCAGATCGGGAGCCAGGGCCCGCGCCGACAGGGTCAGGTAGAGGGTCTCGGCGTCGGAGTCGAGCGAGGCGACCAGGGCCCGGGCCCGGTGGATGCCGGCGGCGACCAGGACGCTGTCGTCCTCGGTGACGTTGCCGAGGAGGTGCGGGATGTCGGTCTCGGCGAACCTGGTCGGGTCTCGGTCGATCACGACGACCTGGTTGCCGCTCGCCAGCAGCTGCTCGGTGGCGGCCCGGCCGACCCGGCCGAAGCCGCAGATGATGACGTGACCGCTGAAGCGGTCGATCTCGTTGTCCATGCGACGCCTCTCGAGGTGCTGGCGCAGGTGGCCTTCGGTGACGGCCTCGACGAGCAGGCCGAGGTTGTAGAGCACGGTGCCCGCGCCGAGGATGATCAGCCCGATCGTGAAGACCTGACCGAACGGCGTCAGCGGGTGCACCTCGCGGAAGCCGACCGTGGCCACGGTGGTGACCGTCTGGTAGAGCGCCTCCAGCAGGCCGAACCGCTCGTCGCCGGCCGCGACCGGAAGCACCAGGTAGCCCAGCGTCCCCAGCCCGATGACGAGGGCCAAGCCGACCAGCGCCACCTGGATGCGGCGCAGGCTGGCGGCACTCGGGTCGCTCCGCCGGGGCCGCCGGCGGGCCCGTTGGTCGAGCCCGGTGAAGGTGCGCACGGACCCCTCAGACCAGGTCCTCGTCGATGACGTGCATCGCGGCTTCCTCCGCGCTGGCGCCGGCCCCGTCGATGCCGACGTCGTCCACGAACCGGTCGTCGGAGTCGTCTGCGGCCACCAGCCGACCGGACCGCAGGTCGCCGACCTGGTCGTCGTCGAGCACGTCCTCGGTCCAGTCGTCGTGGTCGCGGTCGAAGTCGGGCTCCTCCTGGGCGAGTCGCTGGTCGAGGCTCTCCCCCTGGTGCTCCTCGGCCGCGGTGTTGCCGAAGCCCTGCGCGACCGACCACCCCTCACGGGTGACGATGCCCTCGTCGAGCACGTCGTCGACCCCGTGGAAGTCCAGGGTGTCCTCCGGTTGCAGCTGGGTCTCGTCGTCGACGCTGTACTCGCCGAGGTCCTCGTGGCCGCTCATAGCCTCATCTTGCTCCCTCGACGCCCCTCGTGGGGTGTCTGGTGGCTCACCCGGGGTGCCTGCGGCTCCCCAGCGTCCGCCCGGCTCAGTCCGCGCCGAACTCCATCGCCGCGGCGTCGACCAGGTCGTCGCTCGGCTCCTGCTGGACCGCGGGGTTGGACGCGATCCGGGCGGCGCCTCCGGCCGGGAGCTCGCCGAACAGCGTCCCGTGCTCCACGAGCTGGTGGCCCTGGTCCTGCGGCTGCGCGGCGTACAGCTCGAGCAACGCGCGCGAGTCGGCGATGTCGAGGTTGCGCATCGTCAGCTGGCCGATCCGGTCGGTGGGTCCGAAGGCGGCGTCCTCGGTGCGCTCCATCGACAGCCGGTCGGGGTGGTAGGACATGGTCGGGCCGTCGGTGCGCAGGATCGTGTAGTCCTCGCCGCGGCGCAGCCGCAGCGTCACCTCGCCCGTGACCACCGACGCGATCCAGCGCATGATCGACTCCCGCAGCATCATGGCCTGCGGGTCCAGCCAGCGGCCCTCGTAGAGCAGCCGGCCGAGTCGCCGGCCCTGCGTGTGGTAGTTGGCGATCGTGTCCTCGTTGTGCACGGCGTTGAGCAGCCGTTCGTACGCCGCCCACAGCAGCGCCATCCCCGGCGCCTCGTAGATGCCGCGGGACTTGGCCTCGATGATG
>CAZQCA010000180.1:0-7099 GCA_964591845.1 uncultured Nocardioides sp. | reverse complement strand
GATCTGCTCGAAGTTGCGCACGGCGGTCTGCGGGCTGACCTGCTGGAGCATGGCGCTCATCACGCACTTCTGACGGGCCATCCGGGAGTAGTCGTCGGAGCCCTCGCGGGCGCGGGCGAACCACAGGGTGTCGCGGCCGTCGAGCACGCGGACGCCGGGGTCGATGTAGTCGACGACGTCGTCGCCGAGCCCGCCCACCGGGATCGCCTGGCGGATCGTGAGCCTCACCCCGCCCACCGCGTCGACGAGGTCCTTGAAGCCCTCGAGGTTGACCATCGCCCAGTAGTTGATCTCGAGCCCGGTGATGCCCTCGATGCCCATGATCGTGGCGTCGACGCCCGGGTCCTTGGAGTGCTTGAACAGTGAGGCGTGGTCGCCCGCCCACGTGCTCACGCTGTTGAGGTAGCAGTAGGGGTCGCAGCCCTCGCCCTGGAAGCCCCGCGGGAACTCCCGGTCCATCACCGAGCCCTCGGCGAACGGGAACGCCGACATGTTGCGCGGCAGGCCGATCAGCACGGTCCTGCCGGTCTTGGCGTCGATGCTGGCGATCGTCATCGAGTCCGGACGCAGGCCCCACCGGCCGGCGCCCGAGTCGCCTCCGAGCAGCAGCACGTTGTAGCGGCCGTCGTGGGCTCCCGAGGCGGCGCCGTCGCCGAACATCGTGATGAGGAAGCTGCGCTGCACCCCGACCAGGTGGCCGGCGAACAGCAGGGTGCCGGCCACGGAGAGTGACAGGAAGCCGTTGAGGCCGACGACGGCCAGCCTGTGGTTCTGTCGCAGGGTCAAGGGCTGGCCGAGCCGCCACGCGTCGACGAAGAGCGCCGCCCAGGCCAGCGCGCCCGCGGTCAGGGCGAGGCGCAGCACCAGCAGGAGGGTGGGCTGCAGCGCGAGCTGCAGAAGGATCTCGTGCTTCCACATCGAGACGACGCACACGAGGCCGCCGGTCGTCAGGAGGCCGACCCACGTCCACATCGCGATCCGCGCGACGCGACGGTCGCCGGCCACGAGCTGCGCCGTGCCGGGCCAGACCAGCGTCATCAGCATCAGCGTGACCGCGCGCCGGAAGCGCACGCGCGCCGCTCGGTCGGCGCTCGCCGCCCGGCCGGTCGTCGCGGGGCGCGTCGCAGCGGTGGGGGGCAACCCGGGGGAAGGGCGGGTCGGCATCGGTGCCTCTCGAGGAAGGGCGGACTCGTCTGAGGATCAGTATCACCAGTCACACCCGTCACACCGACGTACGACGCGCCGATGCGGGCCGCTGCGCGACACCCGCTACCGTCGAGCCATGACCGACCGTCCCCGAGCCGGCGGCCCCGCCGAGGGGACGCCGGACTACGACTGGCTCTACGGCTCACGGCAGCCGGAGTCACCCGACCAGACGCGTCGGATGCCCACCGTGCCACGCGAGGACCGGGCCGGGGCGACGCAGCCGGCCCGCACGCGACCTCAGCCCGCCCGGGCCGACGAGACCCAGCCGATGCGCTCCGCAGGAGGCACCGACGGGGCCCCGCCGCGCCGCCCCACGGCGCGGCCCACCCCACCGCCCATCGCCCCTCCACCCGACGCCGCGCAGCGACGTCGGCCGCGGTGGCGCTGGGTGGTCGGCACGCTCGTGCTGGCCTGGCTGGTCTTCCTGGTCGCGGTGCCGTGGTGGGCGTGGAGCAAGATCGACAAGGTCGATGCCTTCCCGGCGGGCGACCGGCCCGGCGAGCAGCCGGGCACGACGTACGTCCTCGTCGGCAGCGACTCCCGGGCAGGGCTCTCGGCCGAGGAGCGCAAGAAGCTCGGCACCGGCGGCGCCACCGGCCAGCGCACCGACACGATCATGCTGCTGCACACCGGTGCGGGCCCCAACCTGCTGATGTCGATCCCGCGCGACTCCCTCGTCGACATCCCGGGCCACGGGCGCACCAAGATCAACGCGGCCTTCGCCTACGGCGGCCCCAAGCTGCTGGTGCAGACGATCGAGCAGAACACCGGCATCCGGGTCGACCACTACGTCGAGATCGGGTTCGGCGGCTTCGTCAACGTCGTCGACGCCGTGGGCGGCATCGAGATCTGTCCGAAGGAGGACATGAAGGACCCGCTGGCCAACCTCGACATCAAGAAGGGCTGCCAGCAGGCCGACGGGGTCACCGCGCTCGGCTACGCCCGCTCCCGGCACACCTCCAGCCTCGGCGACATCGACCGGGGCACCCACCAGCGCGAGGTCTTCTCGGCGGTCGGCCACAAGGCGGTGTCGCCGTGGTCGGTGCTCAACCCCTGGCGCTACGTGGGCATCTGGTCGGCGACGTCGACCTTGCGGGTCAGCGACGGCACCGGCCCGATCTCCCTCGGCCGCTTCGCGTGGGCGATGACGCACGTCTCGGGGGACGGCGGGAAGACCTGCACGGTCCCGATCGCCAACCTGTCGGTGGAGTGGGACGCCGAGCGCTCCCAGGAGATGTTCCAGCGGATCATCGACGACGAGACCGACAAGATCGGCAAGGGCCTCTGCTCCCCGAGCGGTCTGGCCCGCTGACAGCCGGTCAGCGCCCCAGCCGCAGCACGTCGAGCAGGAGCCGCGCGGCGCCACCGCCGACCTTCTCCGCGACCGTCACCGCCGCCGGCACGTCGAGGTCGCCGGCCAGCGCCGCCAGCACCTCGTCACGGCCCTCGTCGCCCAGGCTGGCCGCGGCCGCCCGCAGCCGCTCGAGACGCTCGGCGGTCGGCGCCAGCTCGGCCGGGTCGTAGGTCCACGCCTCGCCCCAGGGCCGGTGGAGCAGCAGCAGCCGCAGCACCGCACCGGGCACCTCGGCCAGCACGTCGCGCACCAGCACGAGGTTGCCGGTGGACTTGGCCATCTTGGCCCCGTCGTAGCCGACCGTGCCCACGTGGAGCTGCCGACGCGCGAACGGGGTCACGCCCGTCGCCGCCTCGGTCATCGCCGCCTGGTAGGCATGGTGGGGGAAGACCAGGTCGGCGCCACCGACCAGCACGTCCACGGACGAGCCGAACACGGTGGTGGCCATCGCGGCGCACTCGACGTGCCAGGCCGGTCGCCCCCAGCCCCACGGCGAGGGCCAGGCCGGGTCCTCCTCGCCCGACGGGCGCCACATCGGCACGTCCCAGGGCGACTCGCGTCCGTCGTCGGCGTGGTCGCCGAACTCCGCGAAGGCCGCCAAGGCCTCCTCCTCGCCGAGGCCGCCCCGGTCCAGGTCGGCCGGGGCGCGGAAGAAGACGGTGCCTCCCCGCTCGTAGGCACGGTCGACGCGCAGCAGCGCGTCGACCAGCTGGACCACCTGGCTCACGTGGGCCCGGGCGTGCGGCGTCACGTCGGGACGCGCGATGCCGAGCGCGAGCATGTCGCGGTCGAACATGAACTCCTGGGTCACCGCGAGCTCGTCGTAGTGGCGATGGTGGCTGGTCGCGGCCGCCGTCAGCACGTCGTCGACGTCGGTGACGTTGCGGCTGCTGATCGTCGTCACGCCGAGCGCCCGCGCCACCGACACCAGCACATCGGCCCAGATGAAGGTCGCCGCGTGGCCGAGATGGGTGACGTCGTAGGGCGTGATGCCGCAGGTGTAGACCCGCAGCGTGCCGGCCAGCGGCAGCGGCCGGCCGGCCAGGACCAGGTCGGCCGCCCGCGGGCCGGTGGACTCGGGCAGCTCGTAGCGACCCGCCGAGCCGATCACCCCGGACGTGCTCACTGGCATGGGTCGATCATGCCGTACGCCGGCGCCGGCCCCGCGGTCACCCGGCGGGGCCGACCGGCACCGCGGTCACGACGAGGTTCTGGGTGTAGGCCATCCGCTCGCGGTCGTAGGTGCCGGTGCAGGTGATCAGCACCAGGCGGTGGGGGCCGCGCTGGTCGAAGGCGCCCGAGGAGACGGCCAGCGCCTCCTTGTCGACCGCGCGCACGCGGAGGACGCGGTAGACGGCCCGGTGTCCTCCTCCGGAGAGGCCGACCTCGTCGCCACGGCGCAGCGACAGGAGGCGTGCGAAGAAGCCGAGCCCCTGGGTCGCCGAGTCGACGTGGCCCGCCACCACGGTGTGCCCGAAGGGGTCGCCGGCGTAGGCGCTGCCGTCCCACCACCCCACGGCGGCGACGTCCTCGGGGACGCGGAGCCGGCCGCCGACGGTGACCGCCGGGCGCACGGGCGCGGTCGCGCCGCCGGGCAGGCGGATCCGGCGGGGCGCGAAGCGCACCGTCTGGCTCGGCGCGCTGCTGCCGAGCGCCGCGGGCGGGGCCGTCGAGGTGGGGGCGTCGGGGCCCGGGCCCGCGGCCGGGCCGGCCGACCCTGGCTCGCCGCACCCGGCGAGGGAGGCGACCAGGACCAGCGCGGCCAGGGCCCTCGACGCTCCGGAGGTCACCACCACGCGGTGCGCGCGTACCAGCGGGCTCCGGCCGCGGGGCTGCTGCCGACCGCCTGCCCGCCCGTGCCGGTGTCGACCATCGACGGGGTGTCGGACCCCGTGTCGGCGAGGTCGAGCACCTGCACCACCACACGCATGTCGTCGCTCTCGGGGTCGCCCACGGCGAAGACCCGGTTGAGGGACCCACCCTCGACGGTGAGGTCGAGCGGTCCGAGCACGACCGGTCGCGTCTTGCCGGTCGGCACGATGTCGACCGAGTAGGTGCCGGTGGGCACCACCAGGTTGAGCGACTCGCCGTTGGCCACGTTGGCGAAGAGGACGTCGCCGTTGACCCGGATGTCGGCAGGTGGCACCGCTGCCGTGTGGGTCACCGTCACCGACGCCTTGTCGGCGGGCACCGCATCGCCGCTGTTGTCGAACAGCGTGACGACCGGGTCGGCGGTCGGGTCGACCTGGAGGTGCAGCACCGCGTCGGTGCTGTCGCCTGCCTCGACCGTGAGGGTCCGCTCGACGAGCGGGTCTCCCCCGGCGCTGAACGACAGCTCGTGCGCACCCGGCCGCAGCCGGATCGCGTCCGTCACGGTGGCTCCCTCGAGGCCCGACGCGACCGTCCGGCCGTCGACCGCCACGTCGACCTCGGTGTCGGGAAGCCCCTGGACGACATAGAGCGTCGCCTTCTCGGTGGCGCCCGCCGCGCCGGTCGACGGTACGACGGCCGCCACCGCCGCGGTCGCGGCCACCGTCAGCGCGAGCGCGCCGAAGTTCCTGCTGATCCCCATGTTTCCCCCACTCGGACTGCCACGGCGCCTCGGCGCCCGGTCATGCGTCCCGAGCCACATGGGCAAACTACCCAATTCTGGGGTACTAATGACATGACCGCCGTAGCGCCTCGGGAGCTCACGCGCCACGACCACACGGATCTGGGGGGTCCGCAGGGGGATGGACGACGAGAGAGCACCACAGCACGGACGCTGGCTGCAGCGCGCCGTGGGACTGACCACCGCCGTCGTCCTGACCATGCTGGCGGGGATCTACTACGCGCAGGCCCAGACGGCCACCGAGCGAGGATCCACCGCCTCGGACGACCCGTCGATGACGGGCCGCGACGTCGACACCACGGTCCCGGAGCCGTCTGCCCGGTCTAGTCCACCCGACGGCCCGGGCGTGAACCGGCCCGGGGTGCTGCTGCGCTTCGCGGCGGCGCCCGGCGACCGGCTCGACGTCTCCGAGTCGGTCCTGCTCGGCAGGCCGACCGACCGCGTGGTGCTCCGGGCGCCCCGCGTACGCCGGGCCGGCGCGCCGTTCGGCGACAGCCGCGCCCGCGTCGTCGAGCTCCAGGTGACCGTCGACGGGCAGCCGATCGTGGTGCCCTCGCGGCTCGGCCGGACGCCGGTGACGGTCGACCTGGGCGGGCCCACCGCGCGCTACGAGCTGCGCTACCTGCTCCTCGGGACGACGGTCCGCAGCGTCCCATCGACCACGGGCCGCGCCCTGGTGGCCACCGGCTCGCTGACCCGGGCGTCGTCCCGGCGCGACGTGATGGTCACCAGCGACGACCCCTCGGTCCTCAACCTCACCTGCCCGCTCCTCGCCGGCGACGACACGGCCTGCGCCGATGTCACGGCCGGGACCTGGCGCCTCCGCTCACCCCTGTCCGGCTCCGAGGCCCTGGTCGTGGCGCAGATCGACCTCCCGGCGCCATGACGGCCGAGACGCGGCTGGACCTGCTCCTCGCCACCCTGCGCGTGCTGCACGACGTCGGACTGATCCTCGCGGCCGGGGTCCTGGCCTTCCTCGTGGTCGCCTGGCCCAGCGGCGAGCGCGGACCGCACCCGCCCCGGTTGATCGCGGGCGGGGCCTCCCTGTCGGCACTGGCCGCGGTCGCCGCGCCACTCGTGAGCTGGCGTGCCGACGGCGGCGTCCTCGAGGAGGTGGTGACCCGGGGTCACGTCGCCGCCGTGCTGCTCGAGCTCGCGGCGCTGGCGCTGCTCGCCGGCTTCTTCCGTGACGTCACCCGTCGCCCCCTGCGCCGAGGCCGGCGGCCCACATGGGCGGGCTGGCTGGCCGGGGGCGTCGCCGCCGCGCAGGCACTCACGGTGGCCGCGCAGTCGGTCGCCGCCGATCCCGGTCGGTCGCCGGCCGAGACACCTCTCCTGGCGGTGCACCTGCTGGCGCTCGCCCTCTGGATCGGCGGCGTCGCCACCCTCGCCGTCGTCGTGCTCACCGGCGCGCCGACGTACATCTACGACGACGTGGTGGCGCGCTTCCTCCCGGTCGCCTACGCCTGCATCGCGGCCGTGGCCGTGAGCGGAGTCGTCGAGTCCCTGCTGGTCGACCGGGCGCCGTCGCTGTCGACGTCGTACGGGCTGACGCTGCTGGTCAAGATCCTGCTGTTCGCCGGCCTGGTCGCGGCCGGCTGGGAGGCCCGCACCTACGCGCTCGATCACGCCTTCAGCAAGTCGATGTCACCGACGCCGGTCAGCACCACCACCACGAGCGCCCTGGCCCGTGCCCTGGTGGCCGACCTGGTGATCGCGCTGCTCGTGCTGGCCGCGACTTCCCTCCTGCTGGCCGTGCACGTCCCCGGCGCGGCCTGAGCGGGACGCTGGCCGCGCAGGGGCTCAGAGCTCGCTCTGGATGCCGGCGAGCAGCTGGCGGGCCAGGACGATGCGCTGCACCTGGTTGGTCCCCTCGTAGATCTGGGTGATCTTGGCGTCGCGCATCATCCGCTCGACGGGGTAGTCGC
>CAZQCA010000179.1:0-7109 GCA_964591845.1 uncultured Nocardioides sp. | reverse complement strand
GCCGACCTCGAGAAGGACCAGGCCGAGCGCGCCACCATGTCGATGCTGGTGCCCCCGCAGATGATGAACACGATGGCCCCGGCCGTCACCCCGGCCGGACCCGGGTCGCTCACCGAGGCGTTCTACGCCGACCCGGTGCGCCGCTACATGATCCCGGTCTTCTCCGACCGGCGCACCGACTGGGCCAGCCACCCCCACGCCACCCGTGACTCCCTGCACGAGCACGACATGTGGGTCGCCGAGGGCCTCACCCACCGCTACCCGACCAAGGTGCTGGCCGAGCTGCTGCCGACCTGCCCGCAGTACTGCGGCCACTGCACCCGCATGGACCTCGTCGGCAACTCCACCGCCGTCATCGACAAGCTGAAGTTCGTGGGCAAGCCCAACGACCGGCTCGGCGACATGCTCGACTACCTCCGGCGCAGCCCGCAGGTCCGCGACGTCGTGGTCTCCGGCGGCGACGTCGCCAACATGCCGTGGGCCCGGCTGGAGGCGTTCCTGACCGACCTGCTCTCGATCGACAACATCCGCGACGTCCGGCTGGCCACCAAGGCGCTGATGGCGCTGCCCCAGCACTGGCTGCAGGACGACGTGGTCGAGGGCATGGGCCGGGTCGCGGGCCTCGCGCGTGCGCGCGGGGTCTCCATCGCGATCCACACCCACGTCAACCACGCCAACTCCGTGACCCCGCTGGTCGCCGACGCGACCCGCGCCATGCTCGACGCCGGCGTCCGCGACGTGCGCAACCAGGGCGTGCTCATGGACGGCGTGAACGCCACCGAGCGCGACCTGCTCGACCTGTGCTTCGCACTGCTCGACGGGGCCCAGATCATGCCCTACTACTTCTACATGTGCGACATGATCCCGTTCTCGGAGCACTGGCGGGTCTCGGTCGCCGAGGCGCAGCGGCTGCAGCACCAGATCATGGGCTACCTGCCCGGCTTCGCGACGCCGCGCATCGTCTGCGACGTGCCGTTCGTCGGCAAGCGCTGGGTGCACCAGCTGGCCGCCTACGACACCGATCGAGGCATCTCCTACTGGACCAAGAACTACCGCACCTCGATCGAGTCCGAGGACTCCGAGGCGCTGAGCCGTGCCTACGAGTACTACGACCCGATCCACACCCTGCCCGCCTCCGGGCAGGCGTGGTGGGAGGAGCACGGCCGTCTCGACGAGTCGGCGCTCAAGGCGGCCGAGGTCGCCGAGGCGTCGCGCCGCATGGCGGCGCTCCAGGCCCACTGACGTTCCGCCCCGCGCAGCGGGGCGCTCCCCCGGCGGCCGACCGCGGTCGGCATACTTCGCTGCGATGACGCCGCCGCCCGACCGGATCCCGCGCGAGATCTGGATCCTGATCGCCTCCTCCTTCCTGGTGGCGGTCGGCTTCGGGCTGATCGTGCCGGTGCTGCCGCAGTTCGCGCAGAGCTTCGGCGTCGGGGCCACGGCCTCGTCGGTCGTGGTCAGCGCCTTCGCCCTGTTCCGGCTGGTCGCGGCCCCGGCCGGCGGCCGGCTCGTCACGCGGCTCGGGGAGCGGCCCGTCTATCTGGCCGGGCTGCTCCTGGTCGCGGGCTCGACGGCCGCCACCGGCTTCGCCCAGAGCTACGGGCAGCTGCTGGTCTTCCGCAGCCTCGGCGGGCTCGGCTCGACGATGTTCACGGTCTCCGCGCTCGCCCTGATCGTGCGGCTGGCGCCCCCTGCCATCCGCGGCCG
Organism: uncultured Nocardioides sp.; assembly: GCA_964591845.1. Taxonomy (GTDB): domain Bacteria; phylum Actinomycetota; class Actinomycetes; order Propionibacteriales; family Nocardioidaceae; genus Nocardioides. The sequence goes on along the minus strand of CAZQCA010000179.1, from coordinate 5,402 downwards.
GGTGTCGGCGGCGTGGTCGTCGACGTTCCTGATCGGCGCGATCCTCGGGCCGGTGCTCGGTGGCCTGCTCGGTGGGCTCGGCCTCCGGGTGCCGTTCCTCGTGTACGCCGGGCTGCTCCTGCTCGCGGCCCTGGTGGTCGCGACGTTCATCCCGGCAGGAGCGGTCACCACGGAGCAGGGAGCGGCAGCACTCCCACCGCTCACCGTGCGCGAGGGGCTCGGCGACAGCGCCTACCGGGCCGGGCTCGCCTCGGCGTTCGCCAACGGCTGGTCCAACTTCGGCGTCCGCAACGCCATCCTGCCCCTGTTCGCCGCGACGGTGGTCGGGGACGCCCCGTGGGTCGCCGGGGCCGCCTTGGCGGTCTTCGCGGCGGGCAACGCCTCCGGCCTGCTGGTCTCGGGTCGCTGGACCGACCGGCTGGGGCGGCGCCCGTTCGTGCTCGCGGGGCTCGCCGTCAGCGGCGTCACGACCGCCGTGACCGGCTGGTCGGGCGGGCTGGCTGTGCTGCTGCTGCTCTCCGTGGTGGCCGGCCTGGGCGCGGGCGTCCTCAATCCCGCGCAGCAGGCGGCGATGGCCGACGTGGTCGGCCGGGAGCGGTCGGGCGGACCGGCGCTCGCGGCGTACTCCATGGCGCAGGACGCCGGGGCGATCATCGGGCCGGTGCTCGCCGGCGTGCTCGTCGACCACGGCTCCTACCCGCTGGCGTTCGTCGTCACCGGCGCGGTGACGGTGGCGGCCATGCTCCCCTGGTGGACGGCTCGAGAGACGCTGGCGCGCTGACGCCGGCCGCGCTCAGCCGGTGACCGGGCGGTTCTCGTAGGGGGTCGACAGCACGATCGTGGTGCGCGTGGACACGTTGGCCACCGAGCGGATGCGGGCCAGAAGGTCCTCGAGCGCGGTCGGCGTCGGGACCCTGGTCTTGAGGATGTAGGACTCCTCGCCGGCCACGGACCAGCACGACTCGATCTCCGCGATGTCGGCCAGCCGCTGCGGGTAGTCGTCGGGCTCCGAGGGGTCGATCGGGGTGATCGAGACGAACGCCGTCAGCGGCAGGCCCACCTGTTCGTGGTCGATGGTGGCGCCGTAGCCCTTGATCAGGCCGCGCTTCTCGAGCCGCTTGACCCGCTGGTGGACGGCCGAGGTCGACAGCCCGGTCGCCTTGCCGAGGTCGGTGAAGGACATCCGGCCGTCGGCGGCCAGCAGCGTGAGGATCTTGCGGTCGGTCTCTTCCACGTCAGCACCCTAGACCGGGGCGGTGCCGCGGAGCAGGACGTTTCACGCCGCGCCGTGCCGACGCCCGTCAGCAGGTGGGAGTGGCGGGCTTCCCGTCGAGCCGGTCCTGCGTCCACTGCAGCAGCTCGGTCACCAGCGGCGAGTCGTCGCCGACGACGCCGACGTGGTCGAAGCCCGGATAGGTCCGGTAGTCGACCTGGCCCCCGGCCTCGCAGCGACCCTCGACGTAGGCCGCCTGGGTGCTCGGCAGGACCAGCGCGTCCGCCTCGCCCTGGCCGATGAGCAGCGGCACGTCGATGGCACCCGTCGGCGTGTTCTCGGCCAGGCGTTCACCGGCGGCGCCCGACGCCGGGTCGCGCGACCAGACCGACTTGTCGAAGAGCATCGAGGTGATGATCGACACGAAGACCTCGGGCTCGGCCAGGCAGCGTCCGGCCATCTCGCGCACCTGGATCCGGGCCTCCGGGCGGACGTAGCTGTCGAGGTCGACGTCGTCGTAGCGCTCGTCGTAGGCCGAGATCACGTAGGACCCGAAGATGCTGCCGCCGGGCACGACGTCGAGGTTGGAGACGAGCCCGCGCAGGTCGCTGGCCGGGGCCAGCGCCGCGACCGCGATGACATCGGCGTCCGGAGCGTACGACGGCGCGAGCTGCCCGGCCCACAGCGCGGCGTTGCCGCCCTGCGAGTGTCCCCACACGACCGTCTTGTCCTCGAGGGTGAGCTCGTCGAGCTGCCGCGCCGCGCGGACCGCGTCCAGTACGGAGCGGCCCTCGCCCTGGCCGATCAGGTAGGGGTGCGGGCCATCGGTGCCGAGCCCCACGTAGTCGGTGGCCACCATCACCCATCCCCGCTCGACCACCTCGTCGAGCGCCGGGGTGGCGCCGGCGGCGAACGGGTCCTCGAGGAGCGAGGGCGCGCAGCCCTCGGCGACGCCCGTGGTGCCGTGGGCCCACGCGATGACCGGCAGCGGCCCCGCGGGCGGCTCGGCCGGCGCCACCACGAGAGCGCTCGCGACCGCGGGCTCGCCCTCGTCGCGGGTGGTGGTGTAGAGGATGCGCCACGCCTGGGCCCCCGCGGACACGGCGCGCGAGAAGGGCTCGGAGCGGAGCAGCTGCCCCGGGGTGTCAGGGACGTCGGAGGGCGCGGAGTAGAACTCGTCGGGCTGCGGGCTCCCGCCGTGGAGCTTGCTGCTGACCCCCAGCAGCACCAGCACGACCGCGAGCGCGACCAGGGCCCGCAGCACGTGCCACGAGCGCAGGAGCAGGCCGGGCGCCGGCCGGCCTCGGCCTGCGCCCAGCTGTGAGACCGGACGCGGTCGGACCGACGCCCAGACGGTGGTGACGCCGAACCACGCCAGTCGGAGACCGAACAGCACAGCGACCACGGTGACCGTGATGTCGGGCCAGGCCAGGGCCAGTACCCCCAGCAGGACCCCGGCGATCCCGTGGATCAGCGCTGCCAGCCGTTCGGACGTCGTCCGGCGCAGCGCGCCCAGCACGTCGCCCACGCCGTCCAGGACCAGGGCGACGCCGACGACCACGGCCAGCGCCTTGAGGCTCAGCCCGGGCCACAGGAGGACCACCAGGGCGGCGGCCGCCCAGCCGAGCGCCTTGAGCCGCGCGGCACGCCGGTCGGCCGACTGTGGATCCTCCGACAGCTCGGCCAGTGCCAGGACGACCAGACCGACCACGACCAGCAGCCTCAGCACCGCGAGCGAGGCGAACGGGCGGAAGATCAGCGTGGCACCGACCAGGACGGCCAGCACGCCGACGACGAGCACGACCCAGCGGGGCAGCGACCCCCGTGCGAAGGCGGGCGACATGGCGTCACCCTGGTCCGTGGCAGCCCGGTCCTGGCTACAGTCGGCGCGTGGCTCCGCAACGATCCGGCCGGATGATGGTCCTCGACACCGCCTCGATGTACTTCCGGGCGTTCTACGGCGTGCCCGACAGCTTCCGGGCACCCGACGGGACCCCGGTCAACGCGGTGCGCGGCCTGGTGGACTTCATCGCCCGCCTCGTCGGCGACTACCACCCGACCCACCTGGTGTGCGCCTGGGACAACGACTGGCGCCCGCAGTGGCGCGTCGACCTGATCCCGTCCTACAAGTCCCACCGCGTCGAGTACGTCGTGGCCGGCGCGCCGGACGTCGAGGAGGTGCCCGACCCGCTCGAGGCGCAGGTCCCCATCATCCTCGAGGTGCTCGACGCGCTGGGCATCGCGGTGGTCGGTGCCGACGGCTACGAGGCCGACGACGTGATCGGCACCCTGGCGACGGGCGCCTCGATGCCGGTCGACATCGTGACCGGTGACCGTGACCTCTTCCAGCTGGTCGACGACGAGGCGGGCGTCCGGGTGCTCTACATCGCGCGCGGCGTGGGCCGGCACGAGCGGGTCACCGCCGAGGTGGTGCGGTCGAAGTACGCCATCGAGCCGCAGCAGTACGCCGACTTCGCGACGCTGCGCGGCGACGCCTCCGACGGACTCCCCGGCGTCGCCGGGATCGGCGAGAAGACCGCCGCCACCCTCCTGCAGCGGTTCGGGTCGATCGAGGCGATGATGGCCGCGCTCGACGACCCCGACGCGGACCTCGGTCCGGGCCCACGCGCGAAGCTCCGCGCCGCCGCCGACTATCTGGCCGTGGCGCCGCAGGTGGTCGCGGTGGCCCGGGACCTCGACCTCGGGTCGTTCGACGCCACCCTCCCGGCGACCCCGCCCGACCACGAGCGGGTCGTGGAGCTGAGCGCCCGCTGGGACCTCGACTCGCCCCTCGCCCGGGTGGTCACCGCGATGGCCGAGCCGCGGGATCCTCAGTCCAGCGACGAGTAGGCCACGACGCCGCGTCGCAGCGCCGCCACGGTGTCCCGTGCCGCACGCCGGAGCGGGGTGTCCCCGGCGGCGTCGGCGACCTGGCCCGCGAGGTCGATCAGCTGCTTGACCCAGCGCACGAAGTCGCCGGCGGCCAGGTCGGTCCCGGCGAGCACGTCGTCGAGGTCGTCGCCCTCGGCCCACCGCCAGGCGGCCCACGCGAAGCCGGGGTCGGGCTCGCGCAGGAAGTCCAGCCGGTGCTGGCGCTCCAGCTCCGCGAGGTCGCGCCACAGCGCACCCAGCTGGTCGACGACCGCCCGGGACCGGCCACCAGGCCAGCGCGGACTCGCGTCGTCGGCTCGCCGGGCTTCGAAGACGAGCGCCGACAGCACGGCTGCGAGCTCGCCGGTGGACAGCCCGTCCCACAGACCACGCCGCATCGCCTCGGCCGCCACCAGGTCGAGCTCCGAGTAGAGACGCATGAGGTGGCGGCCCTGGTCGGTGACGCTCTCGCCGTCCGGCTCGAGGTAGCCCAGGTGCACCAGCACCTCGCAGACCCGGTCGAAGGTGCGCGCCACCGTGTGGGTGCGCTGCTCGACCCGTCGCTGCAAGGTGGTCGCGTCGCGTGACAGCTTGAACCAGCGCTCCGCCCAGCGGGAGTGGTCCTCCCGGTCGGGGCAGCCGTGGCAGGGATGGGCCCTGAGCTCGGCGCGCAGCTCGGTCACCTGGCGGCCGGCCGCGTCGTCGACCGCGCCTCGCCCACGCCGCGAGGAGGGCGGATCGAGGTGGCGGGTGCGCTCCCGCAGCGCGGACGCGAGGTCGCGCCTGGCCTGCGGGCTGCGGCCGTTGAAGCTCTTCGGCACCCGCATCCGCGTCGCCGCGGGGGCCGGGGCCGTGAAGTCCGGGAGGGCGAGCCGCCGCGCCTGCCGCTCGGCGGTCAGGACGTAGGGCCGCGGGTCCTCCCCCGCCAGCCCGGGGTCGAGCACGACCGCCCACCCCGAGAAGCGCCCCGAGGGCACGTGAATCACGTCTCCGGGCCGCAGCGACTCCAGCGAGGCGCGCACCTCGTCGCGGACGTCGGCGCGCCGCGCCTTGGCGGCGCCCTTCTCGACGTCGGAGATCCGGCGCCGCAGCGCGGCGTACTCCATGAAGTCACCGCGGTCGCAGGCCGCGGCGTCGGCGTACCCGGCGAGCGCCTCCTGCGCCTTGTGGAGCTGTCGCGCGAGCCCGACGACGGCCTTGTCGGCCTGGAACTGCGCGAAGGACATCTCCAGCAGCTCGCGGGCCCGGGACCGGCCGAACTGATGGACCAGGTTGACCGCCATGTTGTAGGACGGCCGGAAGGAGGACCGCAGCGGGT
>CAZQCA010000178.1:0-7121 GCA_964591845.1 uncultured Nocardioides sp. | reverse complement strand
AGGTAGTAGTCCACCAGGTCCAGCTTGGTGGCGCCGCTCTCGGGGAAGTAGACCCGGTCGGGGTTGGTGACCCGCACGACCTTGTCGTCGACGTCGATCTCCACCGACGGAGGGGCGCTGGCCATGCCTGCCACGCTAGCGGGCGGCACCCGCGACGGGGTCCTCCTCACGGCGCAGGAGGGCCACGAACATGGCGTCGGTGCGGTGCCGGTGGGGCCAGAGCTGGACGGTGCCCGGCAGCGGGCCGGCGGCGTCGGGCACCCCGAGCAGCGGGCCGGCGTCGTCCAGCCGCACCTCGGGGCGGGCCGAGAGAACCGCTCGGACCACGTCGCGGGTCTCCGCCAGCACCGGGGAGCAGGTCGCATAGACCACGACCCCGCCCGGGCGCACCAGCTCCAGCGCCGACCCGAGCAGCGCCTCCTGCAGCGGCACGAGGGCGTCGAGGTCGGACGGCGCCCGCCGCCACCGCGACTCGGGGCGCCGTCGCAGCGCGCCCAGCCCGGTGCAGGGCGCGTCGACCAGCACCCGGTCGAAGGAGGCGGGGGCGAACGGCGCGGCGGTCCCGTCGGCCACCAGCACGCCCGCGACGCCGGGCGAGCCCCGCAGGGCGCGGCGGACGAGGGCCGCCCGGTGCGGCTGGCGCTCGGCGGCCACCAGGGACGCGCCGCGCTCCCCCGCCAGGCCGGCCAGCAGGGCCGCCTTGCCGCCGGGTCCCGCGCACAGGTCGAGCCACCGCTCGTCGGGACCGGTCACCGACGCCCGGCTCAGCGCCAGGGCGACCAGCTGGGAGCCCTCGTCCTGGACGCCGGCGCGACCCTCGGCGACGGCGGGCAGCGCGCCCGGGTCGCCGCCCGCGGACACGGCGCCGTGGGGCGACCACGGGGTCGGCGCTCCGCCGAGCTCGGCCACGGTCGCCCGCCCGGGCCGCGCGACGAGGACCACCGCGGGCGCCTCGTTGTCGGCGGCCAGCAGTTCGTCGAGCTCCTCGGCCCGGTCGTCGCCGCCGGCGGCGAGCGCCTCGGCCAGCCGCTCCACCACCCACCGCGGATGACTGTGGGCGACGGTGGCGAACCCGAGGGGGTCGACCGCCGGGTCGGGCGCCACCAGCCGCACCCACCCGGCGAGGTCGTGCTCGGAGACCCGGCGCAGCACGGCGTTGACGAAGCCGCCGGCACCCGCGCCCGCGCGGTCACGGCCGAGGTCGACGGACGTGCTGATCGCGGCGTGCGCCGGGACCCGCATGGACAGCAGCTGGTGGGCCCCGAGCCGCAGCACGTCGAGCAGCTTGGCGTCCACCTTGGCCGCCGGCCGGTCGAGGCAGGCCCCCAGCACGGCGTCGTAGGTGCCGCGGCGCCGCAGCGTGCCGGACGCCAGCTCGGTGACGAAGGCGGCGTCCCTGCCGCCGAGGCCGCGGTCGCGCAGGACGGCGGGCAGCACCAGGTTGGTGTAGGCGTCGTCGACGCGCACGGCGCGCAGCACGTCGTACGCCGCCCTGCGGGCCGGGTCGACCGGTGCCCGACGGCGCGGAGGTCGGCCCCCGGGGCGCGACCGCCGACCGCGCGGGTCAGCCATCCACGCCCTGCTCGGACGCGAGGAAGGCCCGGGCCAGCCGGCGCGGGGCGACGTGCGCCCACGCGTCGGTGATCACCTCGCGCAGCTCGGCGACGCTCAGCTCGCCGAGCCGCGACTGCTGGACGAGGACCGCGTTGTAGCTCCGGAAGTGGTCGATGGTGAAGAACGGCGTGCCCGGGTCGTCCACCAGCGCGGCCTTGACGCCCGCGTCGGGGACCCGGATCACCAGCAGGTCGTCGTAGAGCTCGCCGGTCTCGGGGTCGACCGCCGTATGGTGAGGCTTGCGGTAGAGCACGAAGCCCCTGCCCTTGTCGCCGCGGAGGACGACCCAGGTCGGGACGTCGCCCCAGGTGACGCCGAGCTCGGTCTCGGGGAGGTCGGCGCAGATCGCGTCGACGTCGTCGGGGGTCGCGGGCCGGCTCATGACGGCCAGGCTAGCCGTCCCCGAGGACGTCCCCGGAGGCCAGGCGTACGCCGCGCGCCCAGGCGTCGGCGGGCATCTCCCGCTTGCCGAAGGCCTTGACCAGTCCGAGCCGCACCGGCCCGGTGCCCGTGCCGACCATCACGTCGCGCTTGCCCACGGCCAGCTCTCCCGGAGCCAGCGCAGGGCCCTCGGTCGCCGGTGTCACCGGCCCGATCTTGAGCCGCTCGCCCTCGTGCGTGGACCACGCGCCGGGGCCCGGCGTGCAGGCGCGGACCTGCCGGTCGACGGCGACCGCGGGCAGCCGCCAGTCGACCCGGGCGTCCTCGACGGTGACCTTGGGGGCGAAGGACAGGCCCTCCTCCGGCTGCGGGCGAGCCTCGAGACTGCCGTCGGCGAGGCCGTCGAGGGTCGCCACCAGCAGGCCCGCGCCGCCCTCGGCCAGCCTGGCCAGCAGGTCGCCCGCAGTGTCGTCGGGGCGGATCCGCTCGGTCATCACGCCGTACGTCGGCCCGGCGTCGAGCTCGCGCACCAGCCGGAACGTGGTCGCCCCGGTGACCTCGTCGCCCGCCCAGATCGCGTGCTGGACCGGTGCCGCCCCTCGCCAGGCCGGCAGGCACGAGAAGTGCAGGTTGACCCAGCCGAGCGTCGGGATGTCGAGCGCCGACTGCGGGACCAGCGCGCCGTAGGCCACCACCGGGCAGCAGTCGGGTGCCAGCCCCCGCAGCTCGGCCTGGAAGCCCTCGTCGCGAGGATGCTCGGGTCGCAGCACCGGCACGCCCAGCTCCTCGGCGCGCAGTGCCACCGGCGACGGGGTCAGCCGCCGCCCCCGCCCGGCCGGCGCGTCGGGCCGGGTGACGACGCCGACCAGGTCGTGACCCGAGGCCGCGATGGCGTCCAGCGACGGCAGCGCCACCTCGGGCGTGCCCGCGAAGACGACCCGCATCGCCGGGCCGCCTAGAAGCCGAAGCCGTGGGTGGGGTGCGGGGAGACCTTGACGGCCGGCGCCTCGAGCCCGAACCACTCGGCCTCGCGGATGGCCCGCATCGCTGCCTTCCTCGCCTCGGCGTCGAGCCGGTCGACGAAGAGGATGCCGTCGAGGTGGTCGGTCTCGTGCTGGAGGGCGCGGGCGAGCTTCTCGGTGCCCTCGACGGTGACCGGCTCGCCGTGCTCGTCGAAGCCGCGCGCCACCACCGACAGCGCCCGACGGCAGTCGAAGACCAGCTCGGGGATCGACAGGCAGCCCTCCGGCCCGTCCTGCACGTCCTCGGACAGGTCGAGGACCGGGTTCACCAGGTGGCCGACCTCTCCGTCGACCGACCAGGTGAAGACCCGCAGCCCGACCCCGAGCTGGGGCGCGGCCAGGCCCGCGCCGGGAGCGTCGAGCATGGTGTCGGTGAGGTCCTGCACGAGCCTGCGCAGCTCGGCGTCGAAGTCGACCACCTCGACCGCGCGGGTGCGCAGCACGGGGTCACCGAAGAGCCGGATGGGTTGGACGGGCACGGCGCCAGTGTAGGGACCGGTCACAGGGTGGGTGGATCGACCTGCACGCGTACGGCGTCGAGCTTGCGCGCCGACCGCAGCCGCTGCATCTCCCCCAGCGCCCGCGACAGCGCGGTCGCCTGCGCCCGCGGCGCCCGGATCACGGCCCGCCAGCCTGCCTCCTCCGCCGGACCGTGCGGCACCGGCCCGAGCACCTCGGCGGCGGACGGCAGGGAGGCGAGGGTCAGCGCGTCGTCGACGGCGCCGGCCGAGCCGGAGACGGTCGCGAGCCGGGCGGCGGGCGGCAGCCGCGCCTCGCGCCGCTGGGCGATCTCACGCTCGGCGAAGCCGACCGGGTCCCACCGCACCAGGGCCTGCAGGGCGGGCTGGGCGGGGTCGCCGACGGCGACCACGCTCGCCCCGGGCGCGCCGAGGCCGGCGGCGTTGAGCCAGCGGCGCAGCGCCTCCTCGTCGGTGCGCAGGTCGGCGCGGGCCAGGCTCAGCCAGGTGTCGAGCAGCACGACCGCGGCGTAGCCGCCGGGCACCACCGGCTCGGCCCCCGGCGTGGCGACGACGAGCTCGCGACGGCCGGTGAGCGTCGCCCGCACCTGGTCGCCGCTGGACCGCACGACGACGGTCTGGGGGAAGGTCCGCCCGAGCTCCTCGGCCGTGCGGTCGGCGCCGAGCACCGGAGCTCGCAGGCCCCGGTGGCCGCACTCCGGGCACGACCAGTGGTCGGCGACCGTGCCGCACCACGCGCACGCGGGCGGCGTGGTGGGGGCGGTGAGCCGCAGCGGGCCGGAGCAGGCCGGGCACCGGGCGGGGGTGCGGCAGCGCTCGCAGGCCAGCGAGGGGGCGTAGCCGGACCGCGGCGTCTGCACCAGCACGGCACCGCGCTCGAGACCCTCGCGGATCGCCTGGTAGGCGGCGGTCGGCACCCGAGCCCCCCGGGCGAACGGGTCGCGCGCCAGCTCCTGCTCCGTCGCGCCGGCGACGCTCACCGTCACCCGCTCGCGCACCGACGTCCGCGTCGGGGCCACCGCGCGGGCCCAGCCGGCGCGCAGCAGGAAGGCCGCCTCGACGCTGCAGGCGAAGCCGCCCACCAGGGCGGCGGCGTCCTGCTGGCGCGCGCGGCTCAGGAGGACCTCCCGGGTGTGGGGATAGGGGGCGCGCGGCTCGGAGTGCAGGTCGTCGCCGTCGTCCCACACCACGACCAGGCCCAGGTCGTGGACCGGGGCCCAGGCGGCCGACCGGGTGCCGACCACGACCCGGCGGGCGCCCCGGGAGACGGCGAGGAAGTCGCGGTAGCGCGCCGCCGGACCGCTGTCGGCCGCGAGCAGCACGTGGTGGCCGTCGCCGAGCAGCGCCGTCAGGGCCGCCGAGACGCGGTCGGCGTCCTTCTGGTCGGGCGTGCAGACCACCGAGCCGCGTCCGCCCGACAGCGTCGCCGCCACCGCCTGGGCGACCAGGGCCGGCCAGTCCTCGCCCGGCAGCGCCGTCCACACCGCCCGCGGGCTGCCTCCGTCGGCCAGGTGGCCGACGAGGCTCGGGCCCGCGTCGTACGCCGCCCAGGCCGCTGCCGCCGCGGCCGCGTCGACGTCCGCGGACGCCGCCGCGGGTGAGTCCTGGCGCTCGGTGGTGGCGTGGCGCGGCGGCACCGCCAGCCGGAGCACGTCGGAGCGGGTGCCGGCGTAGCGCTCGGCCAGCTCGGCCGACAGGGTCGCGATCTCCGGCGCCAGCACCGGCTCCGGGCTGACCACCCGCCGCAGCGGGGTGAGCCGCCCGGGGTGCTCCGAGGCCGCCACCCGCTCGACCACGAACCCGTCGACGTCCTGCCCGGCGAACCGGACCTTGACCCGGGACCCCGGTCTCGCGGCCTCGGCCATGGCCGCGGGCACGAGGTAGTCGAAGGGGCGGTCCAGGTGCGCCAGCGGCAGCTCGACCAGCACGCGGGCCACCGGGTCGGCCGCGGCCACCTCGGCCGGCGGCTTCGTCCGCCGCGCGGCCCGGCGGGACCGGCCGACCTGGGCGCGCAGGCCCGGCAGCAGCGGCTGCTGCCCGCCCGGCTCCTCGACCCCCTCCGCCCTCGCCTCGGTCATGCCGCGTTTCTACCAGGCACGGCGGACGGCGTGGGCCGCTCGTCCCCAGGTGAAGGGACGAGCGGCCGCGCGTCGCGCTACTGGACGGTGCCGGTGGGCTGAGAGGTCTTCGACACGGGGTCGAAGCCCGTCTTGGACCCGGTGACCTTCACCTTCATGTGCTTGCCCTTGTCGCCGGACTTGAGGGTGTAGGTCTTCGACGTGGCGCCGTTGATCTTGGTCGACCCGCGGAACCACTGGTAGGCGAAGGTCAGCCCCGACGGCGACCAGGCGCCCGGCTTGGCCGTCAGGGTCTTGCCCACCTTGAGCGTGCCGCTGATCGTCGGCGTCTTGCCGGTGATGACCGTCGGGTCGCAGGTGTAGATCCGGATGTCGTCGAGGTACCAGCCGATGTAGGCGCCGGTGTTGTCGGTGCGGATCGTGAACTGCGGCTTGACGTTCTTGCCGGCGTACGTCGACAGGTCGACCCGGCTCGAGGTGTAGCCGAGGCTGTCGCCGCCGAACGCCTTGCGGCTGGTGCCGGCCAGCGTCTGCTTCGGGCCGTTGACCCACGGCAGCGACTGGGCGTTCTGCGCCCCCGCCGCGTCACCGGTGTTGTCGATGTCGACCGTGCCGCCGTCGAAGTAGGTCGACGTGGCCGAGTTGAACTCGAAGAGCCGCCAGTGCGCGAACCACATGAAGGACTTCTGCGCCGCCGGCAGCTTGAGCGCCGTCGCCAGCTTGAGCGCGTCGACGCGGGTCGTGGCGGAGTCGTTGCCGAACCACGAGGTGCGCCCCGAGGTCGCATTGGGGTCGATGGTCCACACCTCACCCGTCACCGGCTCGGTCACCGTGCCGGGCGAGCGGATCCAGGTCGACGGCTTGGTGAACTTGGAGCCCGGCGTGCCGGTCTCGCTGTCGAACAGCACCCGCTTGACCGTGGTGGCCGGGCAGCTCGCCGGCGCCTCGTTCGGCTGCGCGGCGTTGGTCGGCGTCGTGCGCAGCTCGGTCGCCAGGGTCACCTTGTGGATGTTGTCGCAGTCGGCCGACGTGAAGCCCGACGTGCCGACCAGGTTCTGGCAGCTCTGCTCGAGCACGTCGGCGAGCACGGCGTAGTCGCTGCCCGACGTCAAGCCCTGGATCACGGAGTAGTAGAGCTTGCCGGTCTTGGTGAGGCCGGTGTCGGCGCCGTCGATGCCCACGATCGTCTGCCCGTTGAACGAGCCGCCCTGGGAGATCAGGAAGGCCGTCTTGTTGCCGACGCCGCTGTTGGTGTGGACGCCGCCGTTGTCGCCCCAGCCGAGGTCGCGCGTGTAGTTGGCGCTGGTCATCCGGTCGGGGTCGCCGAAGGCCGCGGGGTTGCTCATGTTGCGGATCGCGCCGATCGGCAGGTCCTCGCCGAGCAGCCAGGTGGCGTCGCCGCCGACCAGGGTGTTCCGGTGGTCGACGATCTCGCCCATGATGTCGGCGATCGACTCGTTGATGGCGCCGGACTGGAACCAGTAGAAGAGCTCGGAGTTCTGGTCGATCACGCCATGGGTCATCTCGTGGCCCACCACGTCGTCGGC
>CAZQCA010000177.1:0-7152 GCA_964591845.1 uncultured Nocardioides sp. | reverse complement strand
ACACCGAGCAGCTGGTCGCGGTGAACGGCACCTACGACGACGTCAACCGGCTCGCCTCGGAGATCGCCGGCGAGGAGGACGGGTGGGCGTTCGTCAACGTCAACGTGCGCCCGTTCTATGCCGAGGGCTCCAAGACGCTGGGCTTCGAGATCGCCGAGCAGCTCGGCTGGCGGCTCCCCGACCAGGTGGTCATCCCGGTGGCGTCCGGCTCCCAGCTGACCAAGGTCGACAAGGCCTTCCAGGAGCTGATCGCGCTCGGGCTGGTCGAGGCCAAGCCCTACCGCATCTACGGCGCGCAGGCGACCGGCTGCAGTCCCGTGGCCGCGGCCTACAAGCAGGGCCACGACGTGGTCCGTCCGGTCAAGCCCGACACCATCGCCAAGTCGCTGGCGATCGGCAACCCGGCCGACGGCCCCTACGTGCTGGACATCTGCCGGCGTTCGGGCGGCGCCGTCGAGGACATCACCGACGACGAGGTGCGCGACGGGATCATCCTGCTGGCGCGCACCGAGGGCATCTTCACCGAGACCGCCGGCGGGACCACCGTGGGGGTGCTCAAGAAGCTGGTCGAGACCGGTCAGCTCGACCCCACGCTCGAGACGGTGGTCATCAACACCGGCATGGGCCTGAAGACCCTCGACGCGGTGGCCGACCGGGTCGGTCCGGCGGCCGTCATCGAGCCGTCGTACGCCGCCTTCGTCGCCACCGGCATCGCGTGACGAGCCGGCCACCACCCGTCTGGAAGGATCCACTGTCATGAGCGTGAGCGTCCGCGTCCCGACCATCCTGCGCACCTACACCGGTGGCGAGTCCGAGGTGTCGGCCGAGGGCGGCACGCTGGCGGAGGTGCTCGACCACCTGGACGGGGCCTACCCCGGCATCAAGGCCCGGATCGTCGACGAGGCCGGCGCGCTGCGTCGCTTCGTCAACGTCTACGTCGGCAACGACGACGTCCGGTTCCTCGACGACCTCGCGACGGCCACGCCCGACGGCACCCAGGTCTCGGTGATCCCGGCGGTCGCGGGGGGCTGACGGCCCGCAGGCCTAGCGGCGGCGTACGTCGACCACGGCGGCGTGGCCGCGGGAGTCGATCCGCACGACGGCGACCGCGTCACCGGCGCGCATCAGGTCCTCCACCGCGGCCGCCTCGTCCTGCGGCAGGAACAGGCTCTCGATGCCGCAGCGGAGCCGCCAGTCACGACCGTCGCAGGTCAGGTAGGGCGTCTGGTCGGGTCGCTGGGCCGACGGCTCGTCGGCGACCCAGACGTCACCGTCCTTCCTGAGCGGGAGGTAGACCGTGTCCCACCCCTCGGTGGCCTGCTCGACATCGCTGCCGCCCAGGTCGGGGTACTGCAGGTCGGCATAGGCGCCTCGGAAGGGGTCGACCGGGTCGTAGGGCTGGACGCGGAGGAGGTACTCCTCCCCGGTGGCCCGCGCGGACAGCTGGGGGGCGACCCCGACGCCCACCAGGGCGAGCTGGGCGACGGCGACGGCCGCGACCTTGATCCAGGTGTTCATGACCGGTCTCCTTCGGGGTCGAGCCGCGCGGCGTCGTCGGCGAGCTCGCGGGCCAGCCGGCGGCGGCCGCGGTCGAACAGGTATCCGGTGGCCAGGAAGACCAGGCCGAGGGCGAGGAAGAGCCACGCGCCGGAGAGGATCGCCGCGAAGACCGCGAAGCTCTGGAACGTCGTGAACACGACGAGCGCCGCCGTGGCGAGCGCCGTGAGTCGCCAGGAGTCGCGCAGCACGCCGAGGACGGCGATGCCGGCGGCGGCGGCGACGTAGAGCACGATCGAGACCGCGGCGTGTGCCCAGTCGGCGAGGTCGACGTGGGAGGTGTCGGTCCCGGTGTCCCACCACACGAGCAGCACCGCCAGTGCCGCGACCCCGACCGCGGCGGCCGGCTCCAGCCGCAGCCAGCCGCGCGAGCCCGCGCCGGCGGCGCACGCCAGCACGCCAGCCACGACCATGGTCACGACGAGGGTGCGGGTCCAGGCGAAGTCCTCGGGCGTGACGGCCGGGACGGCGGCCACGAACAGCGTGACCAGCGCCAGGGCGGCCCCGAGCTCCCGCCACGGGACCGAGAAGGAGCGCAACCAGCGGTCGTGCAGGGAGCCGAGGGAGACGGCGAGCACCGCGGCGGCGCCCAGGGTGAGGACGAAGCCGAGGGCGCTGGGCTCCTCCCAGCCGGTCTGCCAGAGCAGCCACGCGAGACCCGAGCCCAGTCCCACGAGCAGCGGCCCGCTGCTGCGGACGGCGTACGCGTAGAGCAGCGCGCCGGCGGACCACAGCCCGACGAGCTTGGGCTCGTAGGCCGGCACCTGGAGGCTCTGCGCGGCCTGGAAGATCACCGCGCCGAAGGCGAGCGCGGCCATCAGCCGACCGGCGAAGACGACGGGGGAGGGGATCGGGCCGCCGTGCTCGCGGCGCGCGGCCAGCAACTCGGCGCCGCTCATGAGGGTGAGCCAGATCGCGACGACCGCGAGGAAGCGGGCCAGCGGCGGCAGCTGGTCGAGGTTGGCGGCGACCAGCCAGATCAGGCCGACGCCCACGAAGACCGCGCCGAGGGTCAGCACCAGCGTCGCGAGGCCGAAGCGACGCGACTCCCGGTAGCGGTCGACGATGCGGGCCGCCTGGTCGTCGCTGACGAGGCCGTCGGCGCGCGCCGCCGCCACCTCGCCCGTCAGCCATCCGAGGGTGCGCGGGGTGATCGGGATGCGAGGCGGGACGGCCGGAGGCGGCGCCGCGGGAGGCGTGGTCAGGGAGCTGGTCATGCTCCCATCGTTTCGCGGAAGCATGCTTCGCACATCCGCACGAGCACTCATCCGGCGCGTGATCTGGGCGACGCGTGGGGGCCAGGTGCCGGGTCAGAGCGCGGCGAGCCTCGCGCGCAGGTGCCGGGTCTCGGCGTCGTTGGTGCAGGCCGCGATGGCGGCGTCGTAGGCCGCTCGCGCCTCGGCGAGGCGCCCGGCCCGGACCAGCAGCTCGGCCCGGGTGGCGGGCAGCCGATGGCCCGGTAGGTCGAGCCCGCCCAGCACCGCGAGCCCGGCCAGGGGTCCGTCGGCCTCGGCGACCGCCACGGCCCGGTTGAGGCGGACGACCGGGGAGCCGGTGAGCCGCTCCAGCTCGGCGTACCGGTCGGCGATGCGCGGCCAGGCGGTCGCCGCCGGCGTCGGGGCGATGGCGTGCTCGGCCGCGATCAGGGCTTGGAGCAGGTACGGCGACGCCGGCGCGGTCGCCCACGGCTCGAGGAGGTCGAGCGCCTCGTCGATCTCGTCGGCGTGCCAGCGGGTGCGGTCCTGGTCGGGCAGCAGGACCAGCTCGCCGGCGTCGGTGCGGGCGTCCCTCCGTGAGTGCTGGAGCAGCATCAGCGCCAGCAGGGCGTCGAGCTCGGCGCGGCCGGGCAGCAGCTCCCGGACGACACGCGCGAGGCGGATCGCCTCGGCGGCGAGGTCGGGGCGCAGCGCCTCCACGCCGGTCGCGGGTGCGTAGCCGGCGGTGAAGGCGAGGTAGGCCACCTCGGCCACCACCCCGACCCGGGCCTCGAGGTCGTCGCCCGTGGGCACGTCGAAGGCCTCGCCTGCGAGTCGCTTGCGTGCCCGGGTGAGCCGGGCCGCCATGGTGGCCGTGCCGACCAGGAAGAGCCGGGCGATGTCGGCCGTCGGGACGCCCATCACCAGTCGCAGGGTGAGGGCGGCCGCCGCGTCGCGGGGGAGGCGCGGGTGGGCGCACAGCAGGACCAGGCGGAGTCGCTCGTCCGGCAGCTCGCTGGGGTCGTGGGTGGCGGGGTCGGCCATGGCGCGCTGAGCCTCCTCCCGGAGGGTCGCCTCCACGGCGAGCTCCGGGAGGCGTCGAGCGGCGACCGCCTCCGCGCGGAGGCGGTCCAGGGCACGCCGCCGAGCGGTCGTCAGCAGCCAGGCGGCCGGGTTGTCGGGGACGCCCGATCTCCCCCAGGTGCGCGCCGCCGCCTCGAGCGCGTCGGCGAGCGCGTCCTCGGCGAGGTCGAGGCGGCGATGGTGCGCGACCAGCAGCGCGACGAGGCGCCCCCAGTGGTCGCGGTGGGCGTCGTCGAGCGCGTCGTGCCCGAGCGGCCCGGTCAGGTCAGCCCTCGCCGCCGGAATGGTCGACGCAGGCGCGCACCTCGAGGGCGCCCTCGCCGCCGGCGAGGAAGCCGACGACGTCGAGCAGGTCGTCGAGGTCGTCGCTCTCGACGACGTAGAAGCCGGTCAGCTGCTCGACGGTCTCGGCGTACGGGCCGTCGGTGACGGCGGTGGCGTCGCCGTCGCGGCGCACCACCTTGGCCGTGCTCGAGTGGGTGAGCTCGGCGCCGCCGGTGACCTTGTGGCCGCGCTCGGCGAGCAGGGCCGCGAACTGCGCGTGGCGGTCGTACATCGCGCGCTTGTCGGCATCGCTGGTCGCGGCCCACTGGGCCTCGTCGCCGGGGATGAGGACGACGTACTCGGTCATGGTTCCTCCTGGGCTCGGGTCGAGTCTGTCACCGAGATGACGCTCGAGGTACGCCGGAATCGACAGGAGCCGCCCCACCGTGACGGTGAGGCGGCTCCTGGTGAGGCGGTTGCGCGTCAGCGGGTGCCGTCGGCGCCCTTCAGGACGCGGTGGCTGGGCCGCGGCGTCGGGGCCGGACCGAAGTCGATGCCACCCGGGTTCACCAGGACGGAGAACACGCGGTCGGCGTTCGTGCCGGCCGAGTCCTCGGTGTTGATGAACACGGCGTTCTTGTTGCCGGACTCACCGAAGCAGGGCCCGCCGCCGGGGATGTTGGCGCAGTGGTGGAAGTTGATCTGACCGTTGCCGGCGCCCTCGTTGACGACGGACACGGCGATGGAGCTGTCGAAGGTCTTGCGCTTGAAGATGACGACGTACTGACCGTCGGCCTCGCGGCTGAGGCTCTTCACGCCCTTGCCGCGCAGCAGCGTGCCGTCGGCGGCCACCAGGGCCCACATGGGGGTGACGTTCTTCGTCGTCTTCTTGGCGTTGCCGTTGAGCTCGCCGAAGCCGAGGCTGCCGTTCTTGATGTCCTTGCCCGTGACGGACTCGTTCTTGATGTTGGCGCCGGTGATCAGCGCGGCGGCCACGGCGCTTCCGGAGCTGGCCACGACCAGGGCGAGGCTGGCCACGAGGAGGGACGGTGAGACCCGGCGGGTCCGGGTGGTTGCTGACATGTGAGCACTCCTTGGGACGGGGGGCGAACCGGCGTTCGCCCGGGCACCATTCAGGAGCACCGGACCCCGCGGTGCAGATAGCCATTTCGGGCTATTGACGGCCGTCCGCGTGCGCGGCTGTGGGATGGTGACGCGATGTGGCGAGCAACTCTCGGGCGATCGCTCACGTTGGCGACGCTTTTTCTCTCGCTGGCATGGCCGGCTGGAGCTGTCGAGCCCGATCCGCCCGTCGATCGAGTGTCGATTGGGCATCGCGGGGGAGACGTCACCCGCCACGCCGACCGGCGAGCAGTCTGGTCGGGGATGGCAGGAAGGACCTACGACGTCCAAGGCTCATGGTCGTGGGCTACGGATGATGTCCCGGCGCCCTGGCAACCCCTGATCACGGATTCTGCGGGGACCGAGCTGCGTCTCACACTCGAGCAGGGCCAGGTTCTCTGCATAAGGGTGCGATACCACAGCGCACAGGAGGACACCCCGTGGACGCAGACCTGCCAGATGAGGGCATGGGGTGATGAGCAGCTTCGGGTGGTCGGTCCTCATCGCACCATCCCCCTCCAGGAGGCCGATGACCGACGGGCGACCCTGCTAGGGGCCGAGGGCCGAATCGAAGTCGACGATCTCGCGCCTGGAATGCGCGTGGGGCTGCTGGAAGGCTCCAACCTGACGACGGCGCCAAGGCCTCTCAACGCCTGGTTCGACCCTGACGGCACGCTCGCTACGACGGCTATCGGGAGCAGCCTCGGGTTTGGCGCCCACATGTACCGCGTGCGGAGTCCTGGAACCGGCTGGTTCCGCCCACTCTCTCGGGCTGGCGCGGCCGCAATCTACGGCGTGGCTGTGCTTCCGGCGTGGTTCCCCTTCGCGGTCGATGCTGCGCCATCCTGGCCAGCGGGCAGTCCTCTTCTTCCTCCGAACGGTCCGTGGGCCGAGATTCCGATGTGGGACTACGTTGTCGATAGCCACCTGCAGTTCAGCTGGTACCCGGAGAGGGTTGCCTCGAACGCGCGCACGGATCTGCAGATTCGGCGCGGGGACATGGTGGATGGGGCGCCGCCGTGGGTTTCGGTGCACATGCCGCGACACTCGGTCGCCAGACGCCTCAATGTGCGCCAAGGAGAGGTTGCGTGTGCCCGCGTCCGAACCGTGCTTGCTGACGGAAGCCGGTCAGCCTGGGCCGGCCCCTGGTGCGTCGTTCGACCCTTGGACGACTCGTCGGTTTACAGCGAAGGGTCTAGCCGTCCCGCGCCCGACTTGACGAGCCCCGACGGGACTTCTCGACGGCTGATGGGGCGAGCACGCCTCGTTCTCCCGGGGCTGCGAGCGGGGGGTCGCTTCGGGGTACTCGCGTACGTGTCGGACTGGCGAGACCTGGGCTTCCGGCTCGACGTACGTCGTTGGGACCCGCATCCCCGGCTGGCGGTGTTTGGCGGGCGGGTCTACCCCGATGTCTACTGGGTGCCGGTGCAGCACACGGGTCGGGGCGTGGTCAGATCGAGCCGGGCACCTGCACCTTCGTCACGGGTCGCTGGAGTGTTCTACATTCCGCGCTGGGCCATGGGTGGGCTGTCGAGCGGGTAAAACTGACGTTTGCACTCTCCCCGGGCGAGTGCTAAACATGACGTTGGCACTCTCGTCATGAGAGTGACAACTCACGGACCGGCGAGCTGAGGTCCCAGGCGCCGGCGGGAAGGGTCCGCCGGGTCAGCAGGGCCGTCCGTCGCGGGCAGCGGGCCGGACCGTTCCACATACGTGTCGAAGCGAAGGATCTCGCACAACATGGCGAAGCTGATTGCTTTCAACGAGGAGGCCCGGCGCGGCCTGGAGCGTGGCATGAACACGCTCGCCGACGCCGTCAAGGTCACGCTCGGCCCCAAGGGCCGCAACGTCGTCCTCGAGAAGAAGTGGGGCGCCCCCACCATCACCAACGACGGTGTCTCGATCGCCAAGGAGATCGAGCTCGAGGACC
>CAZQCA010000176.1:0-7245 GCA_964591845.1 uncultured Nocardioides sp. | reverse complement strand
AAGGGTCAGGCAGAAGAGGTGCCCCCGAACGCCGGTTGACAACAGAGGGGAGCCGAAGGGACGCATCGCAGCGCGGCACAGCGCCGGGCTCAGTCGACCTCAGCCTCGACGAGCTCTCGCTCCGCATTCGTCAAGCTCTCGCTCTCACGATCGAGGGCCAGGTACGCGTCACGATGCTCGGCCTGGAAGCGCCGCCACGATGCCTGGTCACGGAATCGGTCAACGGTCAGATACCGCGCCGAGTTGCTCACCGAGACGAAGAGCTCGGTGCTCTCGAAGCCGTCGGACGACGAGAACAGTTGTGCCCACGCGCCTTCCGCGCCGTAGACGCGTTCGAAGTCCGTCGCGGCGCTCTCCGTGACGTCGTACTCCCACACCCGGATCATCATTGGTTGATTGTCGCCCAGTGGGCCGCCCTGTTGCGTGTTGACGGCCTGCGGCAGGGTTAGGTCTCGAACCGCCAGAGGCCCGGTCACACGAACCGCAGCAGCCCTGCAGCGGCCGGCCTGCCTCAGGCATGTTGGTACGTCCTGCACGAGCCGGTAGGACGCGCGATTCTGGCTTCAGCGTCGACGCTGCTTACAGATTCACGAGACGACGGGCGAGCAAGGATCTAGGGTCATTCCGTGATTGACGCACCGGCAACTGACCGAGTTTGGATCAAGCACAAGGATCGCTGGTACCCCGGGGTTGTCGAGACCTGGAATCGCCGCAATGGGATCCTCCGCTGCTGGGTCACCTACGCCGTGCCAGTGAATGGATGGCCGGGCGGGTGGTACGAGTCGCCCCTTGGCGACGAAGGGGAAGACCCGAACGACGAGGGCCAGGGCTGGGAGACGCGTGTCGACGCCGCGCGTGATGGTGGTTTCGAGCGGGGCTGACGGCCTCCTAGATGTGAACTCAGCAGGAACGACACGGCCACCTACGCGCGGCATGACACGGCGCGGGCGCACGCTACGCGGCGGTCGCTGCGTTCGGCCGCAGCGTGCCGGTTTCCCTTCGATCCCCTAGCCTCACTGACCTGACCACACCGAGGGGGTTTGCAGATTGAGCCAGCTTATTGCGTATTACGACGAGAAGCCGGTTGAGGTGCGAGGGCATGTCGAGGTTGACCAAGCGCCGATCGCGGCGGCTGCCGGATCCCGTTCGGTGGACGGCGCAATTCGCACCTTCTTGGTGTACGTGCGAGTGCCGAGCGAAGCGGGCCCGTTCCTAGTTCCTTTTGGCGAGTACGACGAGTGGTCCCTCCGCGACCGATACAACGAGGCCATCCGCATCATGAATACGCTTGGTGCCTCCGAGATCACGTGCGAGACCTACGGCGAGCGCATCGTCCGGCGCGGGCTGCGTGCCCGGATTCGGCGTCGCGGTCCCCAGGTGGCCCAGGAGCGTGTGGAGAACAGTGGGTTCGATTTTCGTCACAGCGGCGCCGGGAGCGCCCCTCGAGATCCCAGACCGCTGCGTTGGCCCGACGAGCCCGGATTCTCTGCGGCTGTCAGCAGCGTTCTTGATAACGGCGCGGCTGAGGTTGTCATCAACATTCGAAGTAATCGCACCCACGCGATCGATGGTTCTCTTGGAATCGAACTGAAGAAGGTCGGGTTCGACCTGGGGGCGTCCGCGCAGCGTTCAGGTGCAACCAGTCTTCACATTCGCGCAAGCTTCCCAACCGGCCGCAGGGGATGGAGGTAGCTCGCATCGCGGCGGATGGACGCTCTCCGCGAAGGCCGTCCCCGGCATGGCGCGCACGACTCAGCTCGGGGAGAACAGGACTCCTTCGGTGTCCGGCGGGCCGCCGGAGAGAAACCGGTCCATACATAGGACTGCCTGGTTGAGCGGCACGAGGCTCGTCCCCGGCGCTTCGCTCCAGGACCCGAAGTAGTCGTACACAAGCCCATCACCTTCTGCAGTCCCGACGCTCGCGAAGGACTCACCGAGTGCGTTGGTCCAAGTCACCATGGCCCTCACACCATCCGTTCCCAGCGTCGCCCTGGCACCGTCGCCGCGTCTGAATTCCAGGGCCGGATGACCTCTCCTCGACTGCAAAGCAAGTACGACCTCAACGAGGGCACTGACCTCGGCGATGGGGGCAGCGAACTCAACCTCAGAATCGGTCGCCGGGTCCCAGTAGAACGCTCTGGTCATGTCGCAAGGATGCCAGGAACAAGGCTCCGACACAGTTTCGCTCATTGGCGGATCAGGGCACCCACCCGACCCGCGCTATACGCCGGTGTGACATGCCTTGGCAGAAAGGCGTGGGCACTTAGGCCTTGCGCCAACTGGACCTTCAACAATCGCCGGCGCGGCCACCCCATCGCTGCTTCCATAGCCTCATGGAACCTCTCGCGGCAACTGTCGCGTCCAGCCGGGATCCGCAGCCGGACTTCTGTCGTTACGTGTTCTTTCCGCGTCTTGCGGCCTCGGCGAGGGTTTCCGCCGACTTGTCCAACCTGTACGGCCGGATGCGGGTCGGGACCTGATTCACGGCGTCCTTGGCCGGGCCGCTTCCGTCGCAGACCGTGAAGAGTGGCTTTGGGTCCGGCAAGGTCAGATCGGAGAGGCGGTCGTCGTCGCGGCGGGTCACGATAGTGTCCAGCGACCACTCAACCTGATGGTCGTTCACGATCGCAGCGACTTCATCTGCACGAGTGCCGGAGTAGCGGACTCGTTCGACAATGCCGTCGTGGGCGGCGATATCGGGCCCCCAGATGAGCAGCGTGCGAGGGCTGATGGGCATCACCACCTCGTCGGCTTTGTCGACGCCTCGCGGCTGCGTCGGCGCCATGTGCACTACACGGCTGACTGCGTAGCGGCGGCGCCCCTTCCTGCGGCGATGCTTCTCAAGTTTGGCTGCGTACTCCTCGTCGGTCATGAAGCAGTCCGGGTGGTGCTCGACGTGGCCGCCTTCAATGCTGACGATGACGGGCTCGTCGCCAATGAAGAACAACGGTCGGTCGATGGTGAGGACCGCGACGGGCCTGCGAACGAATCTCGCCGCGAGCGGCTCGGCCAAGGAGCCCAGCATCTTGATGTGGTCGTTCTGGTGAGGAACGAAACTCGTGCCTCCGAATTTCCTCCTCCGACAGGTGCTTACGAAGCTCGACCTCGTTCAAGGTCTTCGCGTACCAATCAGCTTGAATCTCGATCTCGCGACGCCTGCGTGGCCCGCGCACCATCTGAAGGCCACGAAGTTCGCGAGCGAGGCGGCCCGGTCCGCATCAAGCCGGCGCAGCGAAGAAAAGGGACTCATCAGCTCACGAATGACGCTCGCGGCTTCGCCTTCGATGACGGAGATGATTTCCTCCATGCTCGCATCAAGCGTTCCCGTCACTGACACGGCTGTGTAGAAGTCGGTGATCCCCAGGTCTTTGACGTGTTGGTCGTAGACCTCGTCGCTGACCTTGCTCCGCACCCGGACCCGGCCGCCCTTGTCGGCCCACTTCTCGAGAATGAACCGAGGCACGACGTGGTGACGGGCACCAACCTTCGACGCGGGGTCCAATGATGCCGCCCACGCTTCCGGGTCCTCGTAGATGTTGCCGCTCGCCACCCTCCAAGTACAGCCGATGGCCCCGACAAGAGCTTCGACGGCCAGCCGCGTCTATCTGGGCGGAGTAGCGCTGTCTCGCCCAGGGGTTGAGTCGGTCGACGCGCGCGCTCGGCGGTTCACAGGGCACCGCTGACTAGTACCTTGACCCGGTGGGTACGCCGGACGTCGTGGTCGTGGATCACTACGACTCCTACACGTGGAACCTCGTGCACCTGATCGCCGAGGTGACGGGGCGGCTCCCCACAGTCGTGGAGCACAACCAGGTGACTGCCGGCCAAGTTCTCAGCCACTCTCATGTGGTCCTCTCCCCGGGCCCGGGCCACCCTGACGACCTTCGTGACTTCTCAGTCGGTCGGGAGGTGCTGCGCGCGGGCACCAGGCCGGTGCTGGGCGTGTGCCTCGGCCTGCAGGGCCTTGTCACGGCGTACGGCGGCACGGTGGGCCGCGTCGACCCAGCCCACGGCGAGGTCGCGCAGATCGTCCACACCGGGGCCGGTGTCTTCCACGACCTGCCGCAGGGGTTCCACGCCGTGCGCTACCACTCCCTGGCGGCGACCGACCTTCCCGACGAGCTGGAGGTGACTGCCTGGGTGGGGGGTGGTGGTTTCGAGACGCGGCCTGCGGCCGCTCCTCAACCACCTTGGGGGACAGTGGCCGCTCCTCAACCACCGTGGGGGACAGTGGCCGCTCCTCAACCACCTTGGGGGACAGGGGCCGCTCCTCAACCACCTTCGGGGCTGGGGGCTGGTTTCGAGACGCGGCCTTCGGCCGCTCCTCAACCACCTTGGGCGCCTTCGGCCGCTCCTCAACCGGCTGATCCAGGCGGCGTGGTGATGGGGGTGCGGCACCGCACGCTGCCGCTGGAGGGCGTGCAGTTCCATCCGGAGTCGATCCTCTCCGAGCACGGCGCGCGGCTGATCGCCACCTTCCTGGAGACCGCGGCGTGAGCGAGCGCGGCGACGGCTGGCCGGCGTACTTCCGCGACCTCGCCGCCTCCCACCGCCGCTGCTTCTGGCTCGACGGGGGTGGGGCGCGGGCGTGGTCGGGGCGGCGGTCGATGGTGGGCTGGGTCGCCGACGACGGGCTCTCTCTCACCTACGACGCCGCCACCGGCGAGGTCAGCAGACACGAAGGCGGCACCACGACGACGGTCGGTGGCGACCCGTTCGCCGCCCTCGAGGCCGAGCTCAAGGCTGGGCCGGCGGACGCCCACTGGATCGGCTACTTCGGCTACGCCTCGCGCCCCGACCTGCCGGCGCGCCCCGACCCCCACCTGCCCGACGCGGTGTGGATGCGCGCCGACGAGCTGCGCTTCTTCCGGCACGACGAGCCGCCGACACCCGCCACGCCCACGCCGTGTGCCACCG
Organism: uncultured Nocardioides sp.; assembly: GCA_964591845.1. Classification (GTDB taxonomy): domain Bacteria; phylum Actinomycetota; class Actinomycetes; order Propionibacteriales; family Nocardioidaceae; genus Nocardioides. The sequence continues at coordinate 2,328 of CAZQCA010000176.1, read as the reverse complement.
ACGACGAGCTCCCCGACGACTACGCCCACGCGTTCGCGGAGGTCCAGGAGCAGCTCCACGCCGGCAACACCTACGAGGTCAACCTGACCTATCGGGTCGAGACCGCGAGCAACCTGACGCCGCCCGAGGCCTATCTGCGGCTGCGCGCGCTCAACCCCGCGCCGTACGCCGGCTACCTCCAGCACGACCTGCCCGGAGCGCGGGCGTGGCTGCTGAGCTCGAGCCCCGAGCGGTACGCGCTGGTCACGCCCGACCGCACGATCGAGACCAAGCCGATCAAGGGCACCACCCCGCGCGGCGCAACCCCCGAGGATGACGACGCGCTGCGCGCCCACCTCGCCACCGACCCCAAGTTCCGCGCCGAGAACCTGATGATCACCGACCTCCTCCGCAACGACGTCGCCATGGTCGCGGCGCCGGGCACCGTCGAGGTGCCGGGCCTGATGGAGGTCGAGTCCTACGCCTCGGTGCACCAGCTCGTTTCGACGATCCGCGGCCGCCTCACCGACGGCGTCACCCCGGTCGGCGCGCTGCGCGCGCTCTTCCCCGCCGGGTCGATGACGGGGGCGCCCAAGCTGCGCACGATGCAGGTGATCGACGCGGTCGAGGCGACGCCGCGCGGCGTCTACGCCGGCGCGTTCGGCTGGGTGGGCGCCGACGGCGGCGCCGACCTCGGCGTGGTGATCCGCAGCCTCACCACGGCGGGCGACGGGCGCTGGTGGCTCGGCACCGGCGGCGGGATCACAGTCCGCTCCGACGCGTCAGAAGAGTACGCCGAGTCGCGGTGGAAGGCTGAGCGGCTGCTGGCGGTGTTCGCTCCATGACCTCGGCCACCTCGACGCCGTCCTGCCACGCCTGACCCGGCACGACCAGCGACAGCCGCGCCCCCCCGCTCGGCGAGGAGCCGGCGGTGACCGACCCGCCGTGCCGCTCGGCCACCTGCCGCGCGATCGCCAGCCCCAGCCCCGAGCCGGGCATCGACCGGGACTCGTCGGAGCGGTAGAACCGCTCGAAGACGTGGGGCAGGTCGTCGGCCGCGATGCCCTGGCCCTCGTCGTCGACGGTGAGCGCGCCGTCGCTGAGCCGCACCGTCACCGTGCCGCCGGGCGGGCTCCACTTCACGGCGTTGTCGAGCAGGTTGGCGACCGCTCGCTCCAGCGCGCCGCTGTCGCCCTCGACCCACCAGTGCTCGAGCTCCACATCGAAGGCGATCGCCCCGGGGCCGGCCGGCACGCGGCGGCGTACGCGGGCCAGGGCGCGGTCGACCACTTCACCGAGCTCCAGCTGCTCCAGCGACAGCGCCGGAGGCTCGTCGCGGGCGAGCTCCATCAGGTCGCCGACGAGCGTGGTGAGCTCCTCGATCTGCGCGCGTACGTCGGCCAGCAGCTCGGCACGCGCCTCGGGGGCCAGGCCGCCGGCCCGGTCGGCCTGGGCGAGCAGGTCGAGGTTGGTGCGCAGCGAGGTGAGCGGGGTGCGCAGCTCGTGGCTAGCGTCGGCGACCAGCCGCCGCTGCCGGTCGCGGCTGGCCTCGAGCGCGTCGAGCATCTGGTTGAACGCCGTGCCGAGGCGGGCGATCTCGTCGTCGCCCTCGATGGTGAGCGGAGCGGGCTCGCCGGTGCGCGCGATCTCCTCGACCGAGCTGGTGAGGCGGCGTACGGGACGCAGGCCGTTGCGCGCCACCGCCCAGCCGGCGAGCGCCGATGCGACCACGCCGGCGGCGCCGAAGAGGAACATCACCAGCCCGAGCTGGCGCAGCACCTTGAGCTGCGGCTCCTGCGACTGCGCGAGCACGAGCGCCTCGCCGGGCCGCGAGGAGGGGACGGTGACGACCCGGAAGTGGGTGCCGTTGGCGACGACGGTGCGCAGCGAGTCGGGGCGGGCGCCGGTTGCGACGTCGAGCTCGGGCTGCCCGACGACCTGCGCCGGCCGGCTGTCGGCCGAGCGCACCTGCCCGAAGCGGTCGATGAAGATGATGCGCACGTCGGCCGCGCCGAGCGCCCACGAGGGCACCTGATACTGCGTGCCGGTGATGGCGTCGAGCGCGCCGCCCTCGACCACCGCCTCGGCGCGGGTGGTCAGCGACTCATCGAACGACGACTGCATCCGCATCCGCACCGTCGCGTAGGCGCCGAGCGCCACGAAGGCCAGCGACACCCCCACCGCGATCGTGGCGAGCAGCGTGACCCGGCTGGCCAGCGACCGGCGGTAGTGCCAGCGGCCCACCGCTCAGGCCTCCTTGAGCACGTAGCCCACGCCGCGCACCGTGTGGATCAGCCGCGGCTCGCCCTCGGCCTCGGTCTTGCGGCGCAGGTAGCCGACATAGACCTC
>CAZQCA010000175.1:0-7255 GCA_964591845.1 uncultured Nocardioides sp. | reverse complement strand
CCGCTGCTCAACGCCGAGATGGAGGTCGAGCTCGCCAAGCGGATCGAGGCCGGCCTGTTCAGCGAGGAGAAGCTCGGCAAGGGCGCCAAGATCAGCGAGAAGACGCTCGAGGAGCTCGAGTGGATCGCCGAGGACGGTCGCCGCGCCAAGAACCACCTGCTCGAGGCCAACCTGCGGCTGGTCGTGAGCCTGGCCAAGCGCTACACCGGTCGCGGCATGCTCTTCCTCGACCTGATCCAGGAGGGCAACCTCGGCCTGATCCGGGCGGTCGAGAAGTTCGACTACACCAAGGGCTACAAGTTCTCGACCTACGCCACCTGGTGGATCCGGCAGGCGATCACCCGCGCCATGGCCGACCAGGCGCGCACCATCCGCATCCCCGTGCACATGGTCGAGGTCATCAACAAGCTGGCCCGCGTGCAGCGCCAGATGCTGCAGGACCTCGGTCGCGAGCCCACGCCGGAGGAGCTGGCCAAGGAGCTCGACATGACGCCCGAGAAGGTCGTCGAGGTCCAGAAGTACGGCCGCGAGCCGATCTCGCTGCACACGCCTCTCGGCGAGGACGGCGACTCCGAGTTCGGCGACCTGATCGAGGACTCCGAGGCGATCGTCCCCGCCGACGCGGTGAGCTTCACGCTGCTGCAGGAGCAGCTGCACGCCGTGCTCGACACCCTGTCCGAGCGCGAGGCGGGCGTCGTCAGCATGCGCTTCGGTCTCACCGACGGCCAGCCCAAGACGCTGGACGAGATCGGCAAGGTCTACGGCGTCACCCGCGAGCGGATCCGCCAGATCGAGTCCAAGACGATGTCCAAGCTGCGTCACCCGAGCCGCTCCCAGGTCCTGCGCGACTACCTCGACTGAGCCTCGACCCACCGATTCATCGGCTGCGGCGCGACCCCATCCGGGCGCGTCGGCTGCGTTGGCACCTCGGCGGGCCACCGGCCCGCCTTCGGCACTCCGCCTTGCCGCCACACCCGTCTGGTGCCGCTCGCGACGCCGACCATCGGTGGATCGAGGCTGAGCGCGCCGCCGCGCTACCGTCTGGACCCATGGGCGGCGGTGGGGTCCGGGTCGGTGGCGCCGGGCTGGCGCTGGCGCTGCTGGCCGCGTGCACGGCCGACGGTGAGCGACCGCCGGACCCGGCCGATCCGTCCGGAGAGGCGTCCAGCAGCGCGTCGCCGCCCAGCGCGCCCTCGACGTCGCCGTCCGCGAGCACACCCGCGGAGCCAGAGGCTGCACCGAAGGCACTTCCGGCCCGGATCGACGTCGGCACGGCGGTCCGCGTGGTCCGCCACCTGGCAGGCGAGATCGGGCCCCGGCCGGCGACCTCGCCTTCCTACCGCCGCGCGGCGGCCTGGGTGGAGGGTCGCTTCCGCGCCCTCGGCTACGACGTACGCCGCCAGTCGGTGCGGGTGCCCGCCGGAGTCTCCTGGGGGATCCCCGTCGGGGCCGGGTCGGCCGACTCCGTGATCGCCATGCGGCCGAGGACCAGCCTCCGGCGCCCGCACCTCCTGGTGGGGGCGCACCTCGACACCGTGCCGCAGGCGCCCGGGGGAGAGGACAACGCCTCCGGCGTCGGCGTGCTGCTCGCCGTGGCGGAGGCGGCGGCCGGGCGGCGGACCCGCCTCCCCGTGGTGCTGGTCGCCTTCGCCGCGGAGGAGCCACGGGGGCCGACCGACGACGACCACCACTACGGCTCGCGCCGCTACGTCGGGTCGCTGCGGCCCGCTGAGCGCGCGGCCGTCGAGGGGATGCTCTCGCTGGATCGGGTCGGCGTCGGCGGCCGGGTGCCGGTCTGCGCCGCCGAGACGCTCGGCGACCCGTCGCTGTCCCGCGTGGTCCGGGCCGCCCGCCGGGTCGGCGTACCGACCGAGCCGTGCCTCAACAGGAGCAGCGACCACTGGTCGTTCGTGCGGGCCGGCCTCCCCGGGGTCCGCGTCGGCGGCACGTCGTACGCCGCTTACCACTCCGCCGCCGACGGTCCCGGCGTGCCGCGTCCGTCCCAGCTGGCGCGGGCCGGACGGGTCGTGCTGGCCTGGCTGGCTCCCCGACCCTGACCCGGCCGGGTCATGGGGCGAACGGCCCACGGCTGTGCCGCCACACGTCGTCGAGGACGGCCCTGGCGGTCGCGCCCGAGGCGAGGTGTGGCCGGAAGCGCTCGTCGAGCCGGTAGGACGTCAGCCGGACCGCCTTGAGCTCGTCGCCCCAGAACGTCGCCGTCAGCGTCACGCCCTCCATGGTCTGCTCCATGAAGTCCATGTCGAAGACCAGGTTGCCCAGCGAGTGGGCGACCACGGTGCCGCCGGTGAGCTCGAGGCCCTGGACCCAGTGGGGGTGCGCACCGACGACCAGGTCGGCTCCGGCCGCGGCCAGCCTGCGCGCGACCAGACGCTGGGCGGGGTCGGCCACGTGGGTGTACTGCGCGCCCCAGTGAGGCATCGCGACCACGACGTCCGCGCGGCGGTCGAGCCGGCGCACTAGCCGCTCCACGCGGGCCAGGTCGCCGGCGTCGAGAGGTCCCGTGCGGGGCGGCATCCGCACGGAGAGCGCTCCGGGCGAGCGACGCCCTGCGGCCGGCGTCTCCCCGATCGCGTTGAAGCCGAGCAGGCCCACCCGCAGCCCACGGGCGTCGAGGACGACCGGTCGGGTGGCCTCGGCCAGGTCGGCGCCGGCACCGAAGGCAGTGGGCGCACCGTCCGCGAAGGCGCGCACCGTCTGGACCAGGGCCGCGGACCCGAAGTCTCCGGTGTGGTTGTTGGCGAGCGACACGGCATCGACGCCGAGCCGGGCCAGGCCGGCGGGAGTGGCCGGCGCGGCCGCGAAGGAGTCGTCGCCCTGGCGCCGTGCGCCGGCGGTCGACAGCGTGCTCTCGAGGTTGACCACCGTCAGGTCGGCCCCGCGCAGGTGCCTCGTCAGCGCCCGCAGCGGACCGGCCGGGTCCCTCCCCGGGTTCGCCGCAGCCACGCCGCGTCCCAGCATCACGTCGCCACCCACGAGCACGGTCCGGACCCGTCCGGGGGCGGGCCCCGGGACCTGCCACCGATAGGCCCGCGGGCGGAGCAGCGGGTCGACGCCGCCGACCTCCACGGCCGAGAGCGCCGGTCCGAGCCGGGACGCCGGCAGCACGGCCACCGTGTCGCGGTCGAGGCGGCGGCGCGGCCCTCTGACCACGCGCAGGACGGTCGCCTCGCCGGTGATCGGGCGCCACGTGGCCACCTCGCCACGAGCCACCCGGCGGGCCAGCCGCCAGGAGAGCCGCAGCGGCGCCCGCGAGGGATGGACGGCCAGCACCAGGGGCTCCGTCGTGGGGTCCTCCGCCGGCGGGGTCGTGGTCGTCGACGGCGAACCGACGGGTGGCGAGGCCGGGTCCGGCCCCGGCCCCGACGGTGGCCCCGGGGTGCAGCCGACCAGGGCCGTCTCCACGAGGACGGCCACCGCCCCGGCCCGGAGACCGCGTGGTCGGGTGGCAGCGCCGAGGCCCCCCATCGCCGCCTCCTCCCGCCGTACGTCGTCCTCCACCCTCCCCGGCCGGGCGCCGGTATTCAACGGCCGCGACGCGGCGACCGGCGACGAGGCATCCCGATCAGGGGCTGGCGACCAGGGCGACCGACAGCAGACAGAGGGCGAGGCCGACGCCCTGCCCTCGGTGGATCCGCTCGCGCAGCACCAGCGCGGCGAGCAGGACGGTGACGGCCGGATAGAGGGAGGCCAGGATCGCCGCCACCGCCAGCAGGCCCTGCTGGGTGGCGGCCAGGAAGAGGACCGACGCCGCCGCGATCAGCACCCCGGCGAGCACCCCCGGAGGCCAGGCGGCCGGCACGGGCCGGGCAGAGCCGCCGAGCGCCCGCGCCACGGCGGCGATGGCCAGCAGCGCGACCCCCTCGTTGACGGCCAGCGGCAGCACGCCGGCCTCCTCGGGGATCTGCGCCAGCGCCACGAACAGCCCGCCGAAGCCCACGCCGGCCAGGATCCCGTCGCGCAGGCCCGAACGGGTCGGGGTGCCCTCCACCGGCTCGCGCGAGACCAGCCAGATGCCGGGGAGGCCGACGGCCACGCCCAGCCAGACGAGCAGCGAGGGCCGCTCGCCGAGGCCGACGCCGACCAGCACGGGCAGGCTCGCCGCGCCGACGGCGGAGACGGGGGCCACGACCGCCATCCGGCCGTGCGCCAGCCCGCGGTAGAGGAAGGCCGAGCCGAAGCCGTTGGCCAGCCCCGCGAGCGCTCCCCAGGCGTGGTCGACGGGGCGTGGGCTGCCGCCCAGCGCCACGGCGTACGCCGTCAGCAGGAGCACGGCGACGATCGTCATCACGGCCACCACCGCGAACGGGTTGGACCGCTTCGCGCCCGCGCCGCCGACGAAGTCGCCCAGGCCGAAGCACACGGCCGACCCCAGGGCCAGGAGGACGACCATGGGTCAGGTGACCACGAGGGCGACGACCCACAGGGCGGTGGCGGCGACGCCGGCCACGAACTCGATGAAGATGCTGACGCCCACGGCCTTGAGCGCGGCCTTGGTCGACGGCCAGGCGGCCTCGGCGCCCACGCGCATCCGCTCGGCGAGGTAGACCCCGATCGGGAAGCCCGCCAGCGCCCCGATCACCGGGATGACGAAGAAGCCGACGACCGCTCCCACCGCTCCGAGGAGCAGCGTCGAGCTCGGGACGGTGGCCTTGAGGCGCTTGCCGGGGACGGCGTACTTGACGACCTGTCCGACGGCCAGCACCAGCACCGCGGCGATCGCGAAGCCCCAGGCGAGGCTGCCGCCGTACTCCGCCGCCCAGGCGACGATCGCGACGGCCATCAGCAGGGTCCCGGGGAGGATCGGCACCACGATCCCGGCCAGCCCGACCAGGATCGCCACACCGCAGACGACGTCGGTCACGGTCACGGGGGTCACCCTCCCACACGAGGAGCGCGTCGGGGGTAACGGCCACGCCGCCCCGTGGGGCCCGAGAAGGCCGACGGCCCCGGACCAGGTGGTCCGGGGCCGTCGATCGGAAGTCGGGCTGTCAGTGCTCGCCGTCGGGCGCGGTGGCCGGCGTGTCCTTGAGCTTGTGGGTCTCGTCGTGCACGGTCGCCGCGACCTCGCGCAGCTTGTCGCCGTGCTCGCGGGCGTGGTGGGCGCAGAACAGCAGCTCGCCGCCGCTCACCAGCTCGACACGCAGGTAGGCCTGGGCGCCGCAGCGGTCGCAGCGGTCCTCCGCGCTCAGTGACGCGGTGCTCGGGGCAACGGCAGTTGTCACGGTGGCCTCTTTCTTGTCCATCGGTGTCTGGCTCAACGTAGCCACCGGTCCCAAGATTCCCGGCCGTCCACGTGTCACGCGACACGTCCATCCAACCACGGGCACCCCTACCCCCGGAGCGGTTTTCCACCTGTTGACGTCATCTGGTCCAGGTGGCGATCCGAGAGGAGGATGGCGACAACCTAGACCGGCGATCGTGCCCGGAGCGGCAGGCGAGCCTTCCTGAGCGTACGGCGTGTCGCGGGTAGATTCGACGGCGTACCGCTCCCGTCTGGACCACCAGGAGACCTGCACCATCGCCGACAACACCTACACCGCCGCCCACCTCCTCGTGCTCGAGGGGCTCGAGGCCGTCCGCAAGCGGCCCGGCATGTACATCGGCTCCACCGACACCCGGGGCCTCATGCACTGCCTGTGGGAGATCATCGACAACGGTGTCGACGAGGCGCTGGCGGCCGCCGCCCATCGGGTCGAGGTGACGCTGCACCCCGACGGGTCGGCCGAGGTCTACGACGACGGGCGCGGCATCCCCACCGACAAGGAGCCCAAGACCGGGCTGCCGGGCGTCGAGGTGGTCGCGACCAAGCTGCACGCCGGCGGCAAGTTCGGCGGCGGCTCCTACGTCGCCACCGGCGGCCTGCACGGGGTGGGGCTGTCGGTGGTCAACGCGCTGGCCGCGCGGATGGACATCGACGTCGACCGCTCGCCCGCGACCCAGGGCCTCAGCTTCCAGCGGGGTGTCCCCGGCGTCTTCGAGGGCGACGGTCCGGGCGGCGGGTTCACCGCCAGGTCGGGGCTCACCCGCAAGGGCGGCCGGGTCGCCAAGGGCCGCACGGGCACCCGCATCCGCTTCTGGCCCGACCGCCAGATCTTCACCAAGGACGCGACGTTCGTCTACGACGACCTGCTCGGCCGGGCTCGACACACCTCGTTCATCGTGCCGGGCCTCGAGCTGGTGATCCGCGACCTGCGGGGCGAGACGCCGGTGGAGGAGAAGTTCCGCCACGACGGCGGCATCGGCGAGTACGCCCAGTTCCTCGCCCACGACGAGCCGGTCACCGACGTGCTGCGGCTGCGGGGGAGCGACACGTTCACCGAGACGGTGCCGCTGCTCGACGACGACGGCCACATGACGCCGCAGGAGGTGGAGCGCGAGCTGACCGTCGACGTGGCGGTGCGCTGGGGCGTGGGCTACGACACCGAGCTGCGCTCCTATGTCAACGTCATCGCCACGCCCAAGGGCGGCACCCACGTCTCCGGGTTCGAGCAGGCGGTCACCAAGACGTTCAACGAGGTGATGCGCGCCTCCAAGGTCCTCAAGGTCGGCGATACCGACGTGATCAAGGACGACGTCCTCGAGGGCATGACGGCCGTGGTCACCGTCCGGCTCGCGGAGCCGCAGTTCGAGGGCCAGACCAAGGAGATCCTCGGCACGCCGGCCGCGCGCACCGTCGTACGCAAGGTGGTGAGTGGGGAGCTCAAGCGCTTCCTCGCCTCCACCAAGGCGGCCGACAAGCGTCAGGCGCGGCCGCTGATGGAGAAGGTCCTCGGGGCGTCCAAGACCCGCATCGCGGCCCGACAGCACCGTGAGACCCAGCGGCGCAAGAACGCCCTGGAGTCCTCCGCGCTGCCCGCCAAGCTCGCCGACTGCCGCACCACCGACACCGACCGGTCCGAGCTCTTCATCGTCGAGGGCGACTCTGCCCTCGGCACGGCCAAGCTCGCCCGCAACTCGGAGTTCCAGGCGCTGTTGCCGATCCGCGGCAAGATCCTCAACGTCCAGAAGGCCTCGGTCGGCGACATGCTCAAGAACACCGAGTGCGCCTCGATCATCCAGGTGGTGGGCGCCGGGTCGGGGCGCAGCTTCGACCTCGACGCGACCCGCTACGGCAAGATCATCTTCATGGCCGACGCCGACAGCGACGGCGCCCACATCCGCTGCCTGCTGGCCACGCTCTTCTTCAAGTACATGCGCGAGCTGGTCGACGAGGGCCGGGTCTACTCCGCGGTGC
>CAZQCA010000174.1:0-7261 GCA_964591845.1 uncultured Nocardioides sp. | reverse complement strand
CAAGACGTTCAAGGGGATGACCGACGAGATGCTGGCCTGGCAGACCGAGCGGTTCACCGGGCTGCGCACCGACGACGACGGGTGGGTGGTGCGGGTGCGCCCCGAGCAGGTCGTCGAGATCGCCTTCGACGGGGTGCAGCGGTCCACCCGCTACCCCGGCGGGATGGCGCTGCGGTTCGCCCGCGTGGTGCGCTACCGCGACGACAAGAGCGTCGACGAGATCGACACCGTCCAGGTCATCCGGGAGATGTTCGTGCGATAACCCGGGTGCCGGCCGCGCCGATCAGGTCCGCGGATGGGTGTGGGCGGTCCAGCCCCTGCCGTCCCAGTAGCGCAGCAGGTGCGGAGCCTGGGGATCCGGATACCAGCCGGGCGGGGTCGCGACCGGCGGCTGCGGCGGCGGGGCGTAGGTGGGGGCGGCATGGGTGGGGGCGGCATCCGTGGGGGCGGCGTACGCCGGGTCGGCGGCCTGAGGCGCGACTGGCGGCGGGGCGCTCCCGCGCAGGAACGACGCCAGCAGCAGCCCCAGTCCGACCAGCAGCGTGAGCCCGCTGGCCCCGACGCCGGCCAGCCAGCCGCCGGCGGCGCGCAGGCCGGTGCCGAGGGACGGCGCGACGATGATCGCGCCGGTCGGCCCCGCTCCGCCCTGCGGCGCGGACACCTCGACCCGGTAGTCGCCCGCCTCGGGCACCCGGAACCGCGCGAACCCCACGAAGTGCGCCGAGCCCTGGTCCACCGTCTCGGAGAGCCCGGGGGTGGTCACCTCGAGGGCGCCGCCCGAGTCCGCCTCGACGGTCACCGCCGCGGGGCCCAGCGTCGGCAGCCGCACGTCTCCCGGCTCGTCCAGCACACCCGGCGGGTCGACCTGCTCGAAGACGGTGTAGCTGCCCTTGTCGAGCGTCAGCACCTCGGAGTACGGCGTCGGGTGCGGCGTCGCCCGCAACGCGTCGGCTAGCGGGGCCGCCACTGCGGTGACGGTCTTGACCACGCAGACCACCCCGAGCACAACGGCGGCCAGCGAGATCACCAGGCCACTGACGCGCAGACCGGACCAGCGTCGTCGGGGTGGCTCGACCGCAGTGCTCACGAGCCCACCGTAGGCCAGTGGCAGGGCCGACTCAGGAGTACCTGCCCGCTCGCGCGTCGTGGACTGCCAGCAGGCGCGCCCGACCGTCCGCGTCGAGGGCCGCTCCCGCCCGCGCGGGGTCGGCGGGCGGGCGGGCCTCGGCCCGCATCCAGGCCCAGGTGTCCGCGACCGTGTCGGCCACCGGCCGACACGTCAGCCCGGCCGCGACGGCGGCGCCGACGTCGCCGTCGTGGAGAGCGCCGAGCTCACCCTCGACGGGCAGCCAGATGGGCAGCTCGGTCCACGGTGCGACTCCGGCCTCCTCGACGGTCTCGGGTGAGACCCAGACGAGCTCGGCGCGTCCCCCGGTGACGGCCGCGGCGGCGTCGATCAGCTCGCCCATGGTGGTGTGGCCGGGCCGGCTGACGGCGTTGAACGGGCCCGTCACTCCCTGCTCCGCGCAGCGCAGCATCCAGCGGGCGAGGTCGCGCGCGTCGACGTACTGCAGGGGGCGCGACGGCGGGCCGGGCACGGCCACCCGGCCGCCGGCGGCGAGCACGTCGAGCCAGTAGGGAAGCCGGCCGACCCGCTCATAGGGTCCGAGGACGAGGCCGGCCCGCGCGAGCAGCGACGGGCCCCCGAAGTCGCGCAGCACCGCCAGCTCGCCGCCGCGCTTGACCGCCGCGTAGTCGCTCGTGTCGAGCGAGTCGGGGTCGCCGTCGACGACCGGAGCGGACTCGTCGCCGCCGCTGGGGATCGGCCAGGCATAGACCGAGCGGGACGACACGTAGCCGTAGTGGCCCGCGCGCCCCGTCAGCAGCCGGGAGGCGTCGCGCACCGCGGCGGGTGCGGCGGACCAGGTGTCGACCACGGCGTCCCAGCTGTCGTCGCCGAGCGCCTCGCCGAGCGCCGCAGGGTCGGTGCGGTCGGCGTACCTCGCCTCGGCGCCCTGGGCCGGCGGTCCGCTCTCGCCCCGGGTGAGCGTCGTGACCTCGTGGCCGGCGGCGAGGGCCTCCTCCACGAGGGCGCGGCCGACGTGGTGGGTGCCTCCGAGGACCAGGAGTCGCATCGCCCCAGGCTCCGCGACCACGGCGCCTCAGGGAAGGCGCGTTCGCTCAGCGCGCAATCCGGACCTCCGTCAGCGCGGGTTGCCCCACGGGATCTCGACGACCGAGCGGGCGTTGGAGGTCGCGGCCGGCGCCAGGCGCTGGCTGATGACCGCGGTGGTGGGGTTCCAGACCGCGAGGTCGCTCTTGCCGTTGCCGTCCCAGTCGCCGACGACCGGCAGGTCGCCGGGCTTGCCGAACGGCACCGCGGCGGTCCACACCAGGTCGTCCTCGTCGACCAGGCGCAGCGTGTACTTCGACGTCGCCTGGTCATAGACCCCGACGTCGGTGCGCCCGTCGCCGTCCCAGTCGCCGGTGACGGCCAGGTCGTTGGCATCGCCGAGGTGGAACACGCTCACCTTGCCGTTGGCCGAGCGCAGCCGGAACGTCGTGTCGGAGGGACGGCGTACGCCGACCTCCCAGGTGCCGTCGCCGTCCCAGTCCCCCGCGATCGGCTTGTCCTTGACGCTGCCGAACACGATGGTCTGCTCGGTGGCGCCGGTGAGCAGGTGGAAGGTCTTGGTCGAGGCGGTCCGGACCCCGAGGTTGCCGTTGCCGTTGCCGTCCCAGTCCCCCAGCACGGGGTCGTCGGTCGCCTTGCCGTAGGGCACCGTCTTCGCCGGCTTCTTGCCGCGGCGGATGACGAAGGTCGCGGGAGTGGACCGGCGGAAGAGCACCAGCTCGGAGACCGCCCCGCCCACCATGTCGGCGGCCATCGGCACGTCGACGCAGTTCTGCGAGACCAGCGTGGAGTTGAACTGGAACTGCAGGCCGTGGAAGAACGGCACCACGTCGCGGCCGTCGAGCCGCTCCTCGAAGTGCAGGTGCGGGCCCGTCGTGTTGCCGGTGTCACCCAGGGCGCCGATCAGCTGGCCCTGGTCCACCCGCTCCCCGACCTTGACGGACAGCGACGACAGGTGGGCGTAGAGGGTGGACTCGCCGTGGCCGTGGTCGACCACGACCCACTTGCCGTAGCCGCCGGTGATCGTGCTGTACGCCGTCGTGACGGTGCCCGGCGCCGCGGCCACCACCGGGTCGCCGTAGTCGTCGGTGCGGTTCCAGTCGACGGAGTAGGGGCTGGGGCTGTGGCTGGGCCGGGTGGTGCCCGTCCACGCCTGGGTGCACGGGAACGGCATCTCGTAGTGCGTCGTCGGCGCCGGCGCCGCCCGGGGCACCATGATCGGCCTGGCCGGACCGCCGTCGGGGTGCCGCCCGTCCGACGTGACGCCCGAGGCGGGGACGGCGGAGGCGACCAGGCCCCCTGCCACGCAGGCGGCCAGCAGACGGGCGACGACGAGAGTGAGCGGCCGGACCGGGCGTCGGGTCACGGGGCACCTTCCGAGGGAGGAGGAGGCACCAGTCACAGGAGTCACAGGAGAGAACTGGCGCCACAGGGGCGCTCAACCGTAACCCAGTGCTCCGGATTCTGTCATGGAGTTCGGCGCGCCGCCTTGGAACTACAACGATGTAGTGCTAAGCGCCGGTCGTCGGGTGGAGGCGGATCAGCCCCTCCTGGGCCACCGTCGCCACGAGCCGCCCGTCCGCGGCGAAGACCCGCCCCAGCGCCAGCCCCCGGGCACCCGAGGCCGACGGCGACCACTGGTCGTAGAGCAGCCACTCGTCTGCCCGGAACGGCCGGTGGAACCAGATCGTGTGGTCGAGCGAGGCCGCCTGCATCCCCGGCGTGCCGAGCGTGACGTCGTGGGTCACCAGGGTGGCGCCCAGCAGGGTCATGTCGCTGGCGTAGGTGAAGGCCGCCACGTGCTGCTGCGGGTCGTCGCCCATCTCGCCGTTGACCCGGAGCCACAGCTGGGCCCGGGCCGGACGGTCCGGGTCCGGGGTCAGGCCGTGCCGGGAGTTGCCGAGGTAGCGCACGTCGAGCGCGGCCCACTCCTTGGCCAGCGCGTCCGCGTCTCCGCCGCCGCGGGACCGCATCAGGTCCAGGAAGGGGATCGCGTCGTCCGGCGAGCCGACGTCCGGCATCCGGTCCTGGTGGTCGAGGCCCTGCTCGGCGCGCTGGAAGTTCACCGTCTGGTAGTAGATCGGCCGCCCGTGCTGGCGGGCCACCACCCGGCGGGTGCCGAACGAGCGGCCGTCCCTGAGCCGCTCGACGTCGTAGATGATCGGCACCGCGGTGTCGCCCGGGAGCAGGAAGTAGGAGTGCAGCGAGTGCACGGCGTACGCCGGCTCGACGGTGCGCATCGCCGCGATCAGCGCCTGCGCCGCGACCTGGCCGCCGAAGACGCGCTGCCGGTCGGTCTGCGGCTGCTGTCCTCGGAAGAGGTCGAGGTCGAGCGTCTCCACGTCGAGGAGGGCGACCAGCTCGGCCGCCGACGCGGGCACGCGTCAGCCCTCCCGGCTCGGGTCGCCGTCGGGCCATCCCCCGGGGTCGGCGTCCGGCCTGCCGTCGGAGCCGTCGAGGCCGGCCAGGAACTGCTCGAACTCGCGACCCAGCTGCTCCCCCGTCGGCAGCGGCTGGTCGGAGGCCAGGAGGCTGGTGCCGGACTGCTCGGCCGCCCGGAACGCGTCGTACTGCTGCTCGAGGCCGGCGACCACCGCGCCCACCTCGGCGTTGTCGGCGAGGTAGTCGGCGATCTCAGCCTCACGCGACTCCGCGGCCGCGCGCAGCGTCGTCAAGTCGACGGTGAGCCGGCCGCCGAGCTCGACGTTCTCCAGCAGCGACACCGCTGCCTGCGGGTAGTCGAGCTGGGCGAGGTAGTGCGGCACGTGGGCGACGTAGCCGAGCGCGTCGTGGCCCCACTCCCCCAGCCGCACCTCGAGCAGCGCCTGGGCGCTGCTGGGGATGCGCAGCTCGCCGCTCCACGGGCTCTCGCCCGTGAGCAGCTCGGGCCGGTTGGCGTGGGGCGTGACGGCGATCGGGCGGGTGTGCGGCACCGCCATCGGCACCGAGCCCAGGCCGACGACCCGGGTCACCCCGAGCGCCTCCACGACCTCGCGCACCGCGCCGCAGAAGGCCTCCCAGCGGTTGTCGGGCTCGGGCCCTCGCATGAGGAGGTACGGCGTCCCGGACGTGTCGCGATGCACGCGCACGACGAGCCGGGGCGCCTCGTAGTCGTCGTAGTGGTCGCGCACGAACGACATGGCGGGCCGACGGGCGCGGTAGTCGTGGAACTGGTCGACGTCGAAGGTGGCGACCACCTTGCCGCTCGCGCCGCCGCCGGCCAGCGACTCCAGATGGTCGGCGGCGAGGGCGCCCGCGGAGCCGGCGTCGAGGAACCCGTAGAGGGTGAGCACCAGGGTCAGCTCGGTCGCGCCGACGAGCTCGGGCACCTCGTCGACGATGTGGACCAGCCGTGAGCTCACCGGGTCTCCTTCTCTGGACGGGTCGCCGGAGGACTCCGGACCCGCACCGGCTCCAATGCCGGTCGCGGTCCACGATATTCCGCTGCCGCGCGAGGCGGGCCCGCGGGCGAGCACGACGGGTGACGCGGACCACACCGCGCCCGGAGTGCTCCGCGTTGTTACCGCGGGGTAACCTGGTCGGCACCTCGACGCCCGAGGACCCCGACCCGAGGAGATCCGGTGACCCGACAGCTGCGAGAGGTCGTCTTCGTCGACGGCTGCCGCACCCCGTTCGGCAAGGCGCAGGGCCAGTACGCCGAGACCCGCGCCGACGACCTCGTCATCAAGTGCATCCGCGAGCTGCTGCGTCGCAACCCAGGGCTGCCGCCCGAGCGCGTCGACGACGTGGCGATCGCGGCGACGACGCAGATCGGCGACCAGGGGCTGACGATCGGGCGCACCGCCGCGCTGCTCGCCGGGCTGCCGCAGAGCGTGCCCGGCTACGCCATCGACCGGATGTGCGCCGGCGCGATGACCGCGGTGACCACCACGGCGGCCGGCATCGCCTTCGGCGCCTACGACGTCGCCATCGCGGGCGGGGTCGAGCACATGGGCCGTCATCCCATGGGCGAGGGCGTCGACCCCAACCCCCGCATCCTGTCGGAGCGACTCGTCGACCCCGACGCGCTGGTCATGGGCAAGACCGCGGAGAACCTCCACGACCGCTACCCCACGATCACCAAGGAGCGGGCCGACGACTACGCCGTCCGCTCCCAGGCCAAGACCGCGGCGGCCTACGAGGCCGGACGGCTGCAGCCCGACCTGGTGCCCGTGGCGACCCGCTCGGCCGAGCTCGGCTGGGGGCTGGCCACCACCGACGAGCCGATGCGGCCGGGCACCACGAGGGAGACGCTGGCGGCACTGAAGACGCCGTTCCGCGCCCACGGCAAGGTGACCGCGGGCAACGCCGCCGGCATCAACGACGGCGCGACCGCCTGCCTGCTGGCCAGCGAGGAGACCGCCCGCGAGCTCGGGCTGCCCGTGCGGATGCGGCTGGTGTCCTACGCCTACGCCGGCGTCGAGCCCGAGGTGATGGGCGCCGGACCGATCCCCGCGACCGAGAAGGCCCTGGCGAAGGCCGGCCTCACCATCGACGACATCGAGGCCTTCGAGGTCAACGAGGCCTTCGCGGTGCAGGTGCTGGCGTTCCTCGAGCACTACGGCATCGCCGACGACGACCCTCGCGTGAACCCCTACGGTGGCGCGATCGCGATGGGCCACCCCCTCGCCTCGTCGGGCGTGCGCCTGATGACGCAGCTGGCTCGGCAGTTCGAGCAGCGCCCCGAGGTGCGCTACGGGCTCACGACCATGTGCATCGGCATCGGCATGGGCGGGACGGTGATCTGGGAGAACCCCCACTGGACCGGTGCCGCCGGGCACGTCACGACCGACAGCGAGGGAGCGGCCTGATGAGCACCCCGATCGAGACCCTGCTCGAGCGCGCGGAGGCGATGGCCTCCCAGGCCGGTGCCGACGCCGAGGTCGTCACCGCGGCCCACCTGCGCAAGGTCGCGCTGCCCTCCGTGGGCGGCCGCAGCGCCGGTGTCCTCGGCCTGATCACGCTCGACAACGGCCAGGACCATACCCGCCCCAACACGTTCGGCCCGCAGGGTCTGCTCGCCCTCAACACCGCGATCGACGAGGCGCTGGCCGACGAGGAGATCTCCTCGATCGGCGTCACCGGCAAGCCCTTCATCCTGGCCGCCGGCGCCGACCTCGGCGCGCT
>CAZQCA010000173.1:0-7276 GCA_964591845.1 uncultured Nocardioides sp. | reverse complement strand
CGCTCGAGCGACTCCAGCTCGTGGGTCATCCGCTCGAGGTCCTTGGGGTTGCTGATCAGCCCCTGGTCCATCCGGTCGCGGTCACGCTGGCGCCGCGCCTTGACCGCCTCGACGTCGGAGTCGACCTTCTCCTGCTCCACGGTCAGGTCGTCGACCAGGGTCTGGGCGTCGACCTGCTCGCGCGACCACTGCAGCCGCGTCTCGCGCAGTCCCGCGATCTCCGCGAGCTCGGGCAGCGAGGCCCGCTGGTGACGCAGCTGGTCGGCCTTGGAGTCGATCTCCTGGACGTCGAGCAGGGCGAGTTGGGCGAACGGGTCGGCTTTCAGCGTCGGCTCCTCGGCATCACAGATGGGCTCATAGGCGGCATTAGACTCACAGGCGCAGCGTCCACGGGTCGGTGACCAGGGTGCTCACGCGGGTCTCCACCGTATCCCCCAGCGCCGCGGCCAGACGCGCCCGGACCACCGGCAGCCAGGTCCACTCGGCCGCCCAGTGGGAGACGTCGACCAGCGCCGGGCCGTCCTTCTCGAGGAACTCCAGCGCGGGGTGGTGCCGCAGGTCGCTGGTGAGATAGACGTCGGCGTCCACGGTGGCCACGACGTCGAGCAGGAAGTCGCCCGCTCCCCCGCAGAGCGCGACCCGGCGTACGACGCGGGCGGGGTCGCCCGCGACCCGGACCCCGTGGGCGGTCGCGGGCAGCGCCGCCGCGACGGCCGCCGCGAAGTCGGCCAAGGTGGTCTCCCCGACGGTGCCGACGCAGCCGGTGCCGAGACCCGCCTCCCCCGGCACGATCGCCTCGATCTCGCCGAGGCCGAGCGCGGCGGCAAGGGCCACGGACACCCCGTCGGAGGCGTGGTCGGCGTTGGTGTGGGCGGCCAGCAGCGCGCAGCCGGCGGTCGTCAGGCGGTGCAGCGTGCGGCCCCTGGGGGTCGTGGCCGGCACGCCGTGGACGGCCCGCAGGAAGAGCGGATGGTGTACGACGAGGAGGTCCGCGCCCCAGTCGGCCGCCTCGTCGGCGACGGGCAGCGTGGGGTCGACCGCGAACATCACCTTGCGGACGACGGCGTCGGGGTGGCCGGCGACCAGGCCGACGGCGTCCCACTCGTCGGCGGTGTCTGGCGGGAACCACTCGTGGAGGAGCGCGACGACCTCGGCCAGGCTGGGCGGGGCGTCGGACATGGGAGGAGGCTATCGGGCGGTCAGCGACCTCGCCCAGGTGCTTGAGCGCCTCGCGGCGCGACAGTCCCGAGAGCCGGTCGCCGAGTGACGTGACCTCGGCGCGCACCCAGTCGGGGTCGGTCCGTGCGTGCTGCCGCAGCGCCCAGCCGATCGCCTTGCGCAGCCAGAACGACGGGTCGTCGACGTTGGCCGCGATCACGTCGTGCAGCAGAGCCGTGTCGGTGTCGGCGCCGTGTCTGAGCTGGCAGAGCACCGCCGTACGCCGCAGCCACAGGTCGTCGTCGACCGCCCACGCCCGCATCGCCGGGGTGACCTCGGACCGGTGGCCGGCCAGCACTCCGCCGACCAGATGACTCGCGGTCTCGTCCACCAGGTCCCACCATGCTCCCGTCGCGACCAGGTGCTCGTGGAGGTCGAGGGCCGACGGGTCCTGCCACGGGCGGGCGACGCGGTGCCGCGCGAGCGCCAGGCCTGCGTACCTCTCCTCGCGGAACTCCGCCTCGTCCCAGAGCGCCCGCACCGTCGCCTCCCAGGTCGGCCGGTCAGGCGACCAGCCGGCCAGCAGGGGTCGCAGCGTCGCCTTGAGCTGCGGCGAGGAGAGGCCACGGAAGGGCATGGCCGACCGCATGTAGCGCTGCTGTGCCACCGCCCGCGCCGGGTCGCCGCCCTCGGCCAGGGCCGCGCGCAGCCCGGCCAGCATCGACGCGTCGGCGGGCACGTCGGCACCCTAGCCCCGGGCCACCGGTATCCGTCGCGCCGACCGGCGCTCCTCAAGGCTGGCGGTGGCGTGGGGCCGCCGCCGACCGTTTCCGGGCTACTCCGGGGGAAGGACGCCACCATGGAGAAGGGTGTACGCACACCGCTGCAGCAGGAGATCGTCTCGGCACTCGTCGAGACCCAGGCCATCGACCTGGTCAAGATCTCCGAGATCTTCGGCCGCTTCGGCGGTCAGGCCGCTCTCGAGGGCGAGACGTTCGCGACCATCATCACCAAGCACGTGATGTGGAACTGCGGATGGCCCGGCCCCGAGGTGTTCGCGGGGATCCGCGAGGTCTCCGGTCCGTGACCCTCCCGTCCACTCGGCCTGCGGAGCAGCTGGGCCAGGCACTGGCCCGGACGGCCGAGCTGGTCGGGCGGGTGCAGCACGGAGAGAGGGGGGCGCCCGGCCTGCCGGGCGCTCCCCTGCTCGTGCCGAGCAAGGTGTACGGCGAGGCGGCGCTGCTGCTGCGCGCCGCCGACGGGATCCGTGCGGTCGACGGCGCCTGGGACGCGCTTCGGCTTGCGCTCGGCGCCGCCCTCGACGACGCCGGCGGGTTGTGGCGGGCGGTGCTCGCCCCGGCGGAGCGCTGGGACCACCTCTTCCCGCTCCTGCTGACACCCGGCGGCTGGTCCGATGCCGCCCGAGAGCTGGCGTCGAGCGGCGACACCGACGTCCTCGCGGCCGTCCCCGAGCGCCTCGAGCGCGCCTGGCTGCTGGCCGTCGCCCAGGGACGCCGGACCGCCACTCCCGCGGTGAACTCCCTGCTGGGGGCCAGCCGCCTCGCGGACACCGACCTCCTGCACGGGCGGCTCGGGGCGGCCTACGCCTTCACCCACGCGATCCTCCACGGCACCGACCAGGGCCGCTGGACTGTGGACCTCCCCGAACGCCACGAGGTGGCGGGCGCGGCCCGTGGGCTGCTCGGCGCCGCCCTGCTCACCGACAACGACGACGCCGTGGCCGAGCTGCTGTGGACCTGGCCGCTGCTCGGGCTGCCGCTCGACCCCGCCGCGGCCTCGCTCGCGGACCGCCTGGCCGAGCGCTTCGCCGCTCGGGGCTTCCTGTCCGGGCCGACGTACGACGCCGCGGTCGAGGCCGACCTTCCGGCCGGGCTGCGCGACACCTACCGCTCGCAGACGAGCTACCACAGCACGCTGGCCTGGGGTCTCACCTGCGCCGCCCTGCTCCGGAGCGGCCACGACTCCGATCCTCCCTCCGTCGAGGAGCCCCCGACCACGGTGGATCCGCGGCCCCTGCTCACCGGACTGCCCGGCCGCTGGGCGACCGAGCTCGCCGAGGCGCCGCCCGACCTACTGTCCGCGGTGGCACCGCTCGTGCTGGCCGCGGCGGTGCGGCACGCGGCGGCGACCTCCGACCTGGCGCGGACCCGGGAGCTGCTGCTCTGGGCGTTGGGCGCCGGCCTCGAGCACGAGCCCGTCGTGGGGCAGGCGGCCCGCTGGCTGCGCGAGGCCGCGACGTTCGCCGACAAGCTCAGAATGCCCCACCGTGCGTCGGCGCCCGATCCCTGCGGTGCGCTCGTGGGCGCAACAGGGATCGAACCTGTGACCGCTGGTTTGTAAGACCAGAGCTCTACCGCTGAGCTATGCGCCCTCGGGCGCCCGCGGACGCCGGGGCGAGCGTACCGTCGGGCGCGGGACGTGACCGCATCGCGAGGGCATCCGAGGGGACCCCGGGTGAGAGCACCAAATCGCACTGATCTGAACCGTCGTGCAAGAAGTCTTGCGGTCGAGGGCGGCGGGATCGCCGGACGATCGCCGGTGGGCCGGCGCATCAGCCGCAGAAATGAGTTGAACCGCTGGCGTCTCGGGTCACCAGCGGCTCAACGAGATGAACAGTACAACCGACTGAACGGCCATCCAATAGTTTCCGTCGAGAATTTTGGCAAAATCACCGACCTCGTCCTAGACGAGGGCCTGGAGCTGCCGAAGATGCTCGTCGAGGTCGCGCCGGTCGGGCATCGCGTGGTGCACCGACCAGCGGACGACACCCTCCTTGTCGACGACGTAGGACGACCGCCGAGGGCAGCCTCGCGCCTCGTCGAAGACGTCGTAGGCCGAGGTCACCGCGCCGTGCGGCCAGAAGTCGGAGAGCAGCGGGAAGTTGAGCCCGTCGGCGTCGGCGAACGCCCGCAGGGCGAAGACCGGGTCGCAAGAGACGCCGAGCACCTCGGTGTCGAACGTGAGGAACTGGTCGAGGCGGTCGCGGATGCCCGACATCTCGCCGGTGCAGACGCCGGAGAAGGCGTAGGGGAAGAACAGGATCGCGACGGCCTTGCCACCCCGGAAGGACGACAAGGTGACGTCCTGGCCGAACTGGTCGCGCAGGGTGAAGTCCGGCGCGAGCCCCCCGATCTCGAGACCGCTCATGGCCCGCATCCTGTCACCCGGGTCCGACACCCGGGGCCGCGGGTGCCCTGCGGCTCACAGCTGCGACCGCAGCACCTTGCCGGTGGCGTTGCGCGGCAGCTCGCTCGAGAAGACGACCTCACGCGGGACGCTGAACCGCGGCAGCCGGTCACGCGCCCACGCGCGCAGCTCCTCGCCCCGCTTCGCGCTCCCACGCACCCCGGGCCGGAGCACGACCACCGCGCGCAGGCGCTGCCCGAACTCCGGGTCCGGCACGCCGACGACGGCGACATCGGCGACGTCGGGGTGCCCCGACAGACAGCGCTCGGCCTCGCTCGGATAGACGTTCTCCCCGCCCGACACGACCATGTCGTCCTCGCGGCCGACCACGAAGAGCCGCCCCTCGCGGTCCAGGCGGCCCACGTCGCCGGTGGACATCAGGCCGTCGACGACCTCCTTGGTCCCGCCCCCGAGATAGCCCTCGAAGAGCACGGAGTTGCCGACGAAGATCCGGCCCCGCTCCCCCGCCGGCACCGGCCGGCCGGCGTCGTCGAGGATCCGCACCACCGTGGCGTACGGCGGCCGCCCGGCCGTGTCGGACGCGACCCGGAGGTCCGCGGGGGTCGCGATGCCGGCATAGCCCACCTCGGTGGAGCCGTAGACGTTGTAGAGCGTGTCGCCGAAGCGGTCCATCCAGCGGGTCGCCAGCTCCCCCGGCAGCGCCGACCCGGACGCCGCGACCACCCGCAGTCGGGGCAGGTCGACGCTCGCGAGGGCCTCCTCGGGTAGCGCCAGGATCCGCTGCAGCATGACCGGCACGACGGCGAGAGACCGGCAGTCGTGCCGCTCCAGGGTCTCCAGGCAGTCCAGCGGGTCGAACTGCCGCCGCAGCACCACCGGCGCCGCCAGCAGGAGCGACATCGCCAGGTGGGCGAAGCCCCAGGTGTGGAAGAGCGGCGCCGCGACGTGGCTGGGCTCGCCGAAGCGCAACGGGATCCGCTCGAGCATCGCGACGACCGCCTCGAGCCCGGCCTCGGACCGCGGGGCGCCCTTGGGCTGACCGGTCGTGCCCGAGGTGAGCACCACGATCCGCGAGTGCTCGGCCGGGGGCGGCGGCAGCCGCGGGGCGTACGTCGTCACCAGTCCCTCGACCGTGTCGACGCCGTCGACGGCCGCGACATCGGCGACGATCCGGTCGTCGACCGCCGCCCCCGCCAGCAGCCCGGTGAACTCGTCGTCGTGCACGAGCAGCCGTGGCCGCTCCCGGCGTACGAGCTCCTCCAGCTGGGGCGCGGCGAACGCGGTGTTGAGGTAGAGGAGGTCGGCGCCGAGCAGCGTCACGGCCATCGTCGCCTCGAGGAAGCCCCGGTGGTTGCGGCACATCAGGGCCACCCGATCGCCCGGGGCGACCCCGCGGTCGAGCAGCGCCTGTGCCAGGGAGGCGCTGCGGTCGCGGAGCTCGGCGTAGGTGAGGCTCCCGGTGTCGTCGACGACGGCGATCCGGTCGGGCTCGCGCAGCACCGTCGCCAGGAAGCCTCCGGCCGGCCCCGCGCCCCAGCGCAGCAGCGTGGCGCCCAGCGACGTGAGTGTCCACGGGGCGTAGGGCCGGACGACCCCGGCCCGGGTCAGCACCCGCAGCGCCAGCCCCGCGGTGACCCCACGCCCGACCAGGTCGCCGAGCGGGCCGGAGGGCAGCGGCGGTGCCACGTCAGCCCGGGGTCTTGGGCGCGACCAGCCGGGTGGCCATCCAGTCGGGGCTGACCGAGGCGGTCGTCGTGAGCGCCAGCCCGGCGATGGGCGCGGCCTCGGTGATGTCGGCCGGCTGGACCGCGTTGGACCGGCCGAGCTTCGGCGTGAGCAACCAGATCACTCCGCCGCCGACGAGGTCGGTCAGCGCCTCGACGAGGCCGTCGACCAGATCCCCGTCGTCGTCGCGCCACCACAGCACCACGGCGTCGACGACGTTGCCCACGTCGCCGTCGACCATGTCGGCGTCGATGGCGTCCTCGATCGCCTCACGCAGCGAGTCGTCGGTGTCGTCGTCCCAGCCGAGCTCCTGGACGACCATCCCCCGGCTCAGTCCGAGCCGCACGACCGGCCCGGTCTGTGACGCCTCCGAGCCGATGCCGCCCGGCTCTGTCCCGCCTGGCGCGGACGCGCTCACCTGTCTCCTCCGACCTCGCTGGGTCCGGCCCCCGGTGGGCCGGTGTGGGCAGTAGTCCACCGAAGTTCACCCGCCCGCGCAACCCTGGCGCCCACAGCGCACCGCCACGGCGTACGACGGCCGCCCGGCGGTACTGGTCAGTAGATTGGGCGCCCCGCCCGCGCGTGCAACGATGAGCAGGTGACCGAGACCCCTGCATCGAGCCAGCGCGTCGTGATCCACGAGGGACTGCCCACGCAGCTCCCCGACATCGACCCCGACGAGACCCGCGACTGGGTCGAGTCGTTCGACGCCATGGTCAGCGAGCGCGGCCGCGAGCGCGCGCGCTACGTCATGCTGCGGCTGCTCGAGCGCGCCCGCGAGCAGCAGGTCGGGGTGCCGGCCCTGCGCAGCACCGACTTCATCAACACGATCCCGCCGGAGCGCGAGCCGTGGTTCCCCGGCGACGAGGACATGGAGCGCCGGATCCGCCGGCTGATCCGCTGGAACGCCGCCGTGATGGTCTCGTCGGCCAACCGCAAGGGCCTCGAGGTCGGCGGGCACATCGCGACCTACCAGTCGGCCGCCAGCCTCTACGAGGTCGGCTACAACCACTTCTTCCGCGGCAAGAACCACCCCGGCGGCGGCGACCACGTCTATGTCCAGGGCCACGCCGCCCCCGGCATCTATGCCCGCGCCTACCTGATGAAGCGGCTCACCGCCGAGCAGCTCGGGCGCTTCCGCCAGGAGGTGCAGCACGGCAAGGGGCAGGGCCTGTCCTCCTACCCCCACCCCCGCCTGATGCCCGACTTCTGGGAGTTCCCCACG
>CAZQCA010000172.1:0-7297 GCA_964591845.1 uncultured Nocardioides sp. | reverse complement strand
AGGGAGCGGTCAACATCCTCTACCGCCACGAGCTCAAGGCGGCCGAGGACCCCGACGCGCTGCGCGTCGAGCTCATCGACGAGTACGAGACCAAGCTCGCCAACCCCTACGAGGCCGCGGAGCGGCTCTACATCGACGGCGTGATCTCCCCTCGCAACACCCGCGCCGAGGTGATCAAGGCGCTGCGCGTGCTGCGCACCAAGCGCGCCGTCCTGCCCGCCAAGAAGCACGGGAACATCCCGCTGTGACCGGGCCCGAGGCCACCGCGGGCGCCGAGCCGACGAGCCCCCGGCTGACGGTGCTGTCGTCCGACGTCTCCGACGAGGAGGTCGCGGCGCTCGTCCTCGCCCTGGCCTCCCTACGACGACCCGCTCCACCCGCCCCGCGCCCCCGCTCGCGCTGGGCCGACCCCGCGCGCGCCGTACGACCGCGCTACTCCCACGGCCCCGGCGGCTGGCGGTCCAGCGGCCTGCCCCGCTGACCTCGGGGGCATAGGGTCGAGCGGTGACCACCGCCACCACCTCCGACCCCCTCGGCGCAGCGGGCGACCGCTCCGTCGACGCCATCTGCGACCGGTTCGTCGAGGACCTCGCCCGGCTCGACCCGCTCGAGGCGACCTACGCCGGCGTCTCCGGGCACGACCACGAGCTGCCCGACCTCTCCCCCGACGGGTTCGCGGCCCGGGAGGACCTCCGCCGTCGTGCCCTCGCGGCCGCGACCGCCGCGACGCCGAGTGACGCCCGTGAGCAGGTCGCCCGCGACGCGTTCGTGGAGCGGCTCGGCCTGCGGATCGAGCTCGCCGACGCCGGCTTCGACCGTTCCGAGTTCAGCGTGATCAGCAGCAGCCTCCACTCCCTGCGCGAGACCTTCGACCTGATGCCGACCGAGGGCGAGCAGGCCTGGAGCGACATCGACGCGCGGCTGGCGGCCATCCCGGCCACGCTGGACGGCTACCGCACGACGCTGCTCGAGGAGGCGCGCCGCGGGCACCGGTCGGCCTCCCGGCAGTACGCCGAGGTGGCCGGCCAGGTGCGCGGCTGGACCGGCCAGGACGGCAGCGGCGACTTCTTCGCCGAGCTGGTGCGCGACGCCGACGCCTCCGGTCCGCTGGGCACGCGGCTGGCCGCCCACGCGGCGGCCGCATCGGCGGCGTACGCCGACTTCGGCCGGTTCCTCGAGCAGGAGATGGCGCCCCTGGGCCGCGACAGGGAGGCGGTCGGCCGTGAGCACTACGCGCTGGCCTCCCGCTACTTCCTGGGGGCGACGGTCGACCTCGAGGAGACCTATGCCTGGGGCTGGGAGGAGCTCAAGCGGCTCTCGGACGACATGACCGCGACCGCGCTGCGGATCGTGCCCGACCCCTCCGACTCCACCACGGTCGACGACGCGGTCAGGGCGCTCGACGCCGATCCGGCCCGCCGCATCGAGGGCAAGGAGGCCTTCCGCGACTGGATGCAGGAGCTGGCCGACCGCACCGTCGAGGCGATGGCCGACGTGCACTTCGACATCCCCGACCCGGTGCGCCGGATCGAGTGCTGCCTGGCCCCCACCAGCGACGGAGGGATCTACTACACCGGGCCCTCGGAGGACTTCTCCCGCCCCGGCCGGATGTGGTGGTCGGTGCCCGAGGGCATCACCACGTTCACCCCGTGGCGGGAGGTCACGACCGTCTACCACGAGGGCGTCCCGGGACATCACCTCCAGGTCGCCCAGACCGCCTACCGCGCCGAGACCCTCAACCGCTGGCAGCGGCTGATCTGCTGGGTGAGCGGCCACGGCGAGGGCTGGGCCCTCTACGCCGAGCGGCTGATGGACGAGCTCGGCTTCCTCGGCGACCCCGCCGACCGGCTCGGCATGCTCGACGGCCAGTCCTTCCGGGCGGCGCGGGTGATCGTCGACATCGGCATGCACCTGGAGCTGGAGATCCCGCCCGACAACCCGTTCGGCTTCCACCCCGGCGAGCGGTGGACGCCGGCGCTGGGACTGGAGTTCATGCGTCAGCACTGCCGCATGGAGGACGCCTTCCTCGAGTTCGAGGTCAAGCGCTACCTCGGCTGGCCGGGCCAGGCGCCGTCCTACAAGGTGGGCGAGCGGATCTGGCTCGAGGCGCGCGCCGACGCGATGCGCCGCCAGGGCGGCGACTTCGACCTCAAGGCCTTCCACCGGGCGGCCCTCGACCTCGGGTCGATCGGTCTCGATCCGCTCCGCGCCGCGCTGGACCGTCTGTGAGTCACTCCGCGGACGGCGCCTCGGCGCCCGCGCTGGTGCTCGCCTCGGCCTCGCCGGCCCGCCTGACCACACTCCGGAGTGCCGGCATCGAGCCGACGGTGATCGTCTCGGGCGTCGACGAGTCACAGCTCGACGGCCTGCCTCCGGCGGAGCTGGCCCTGCAGCTCGCCGAGCTCAAGTCGGCCGCCGTCTCGGCCCGCGAGGACCTGCCGGCCGGGGCGCTGGTGCTGGGCTGCGACTCGGTGCTGGAGCTCGACGGAGCCGCCCTCGGCAAGCCCGACGACGCCGCCGACGCGGTCACGCGGTGGCGTGCGATGCGCGGGCGGTCGGGGGTCCTGCACACAGGACACTGCCTGACGGACGCGTCGTCTGGCCGCGTCGCCGCCGCGACCGCCTCGACGGTGGTGCACTTCGCCGAGGTCTCCGACGACGAGATCGCGGCCTACGTGGCCACCGGCGAGCCGCTGGCGCTGGCCGGCGCGTTCACCGTCGACGGCCTGGGCGGGGCCTTCGTCACCGGCATCGAGGGCGACCACCACAACGTCGTCGGCGTCAGCCTGCCGCTGGTGCGCGAGCTCCTCGCGGAGCTGGGTCACGAGTGGACCGCGCTCTGGGCCCGGTGACCGGACGCCGCGCCGGCCCGCACCGCGCCGCCCAGGACGTCATACGGTCCGGGCGCCCCGGCGACCGCTTCGCATGACGCTGCGCCGAACGTCATGCGGTCCGGCCGTCCGGGCGACCGCTTCGCATGACGCTGCGCCGACCCCGACAGGCCTCAGTCGTCCACTGGGGTGCCGTCGGCGCGGTAGCCGCCGGTGCGCTGCAGCAGCGTGGCGGGAAGACCGGGGACCTCGGGGTGCCGGAAGACCCACGTGCGGTAGAGGTAGAAGCGCGCCGCGGTGCCGAGCCCGAGGCCGACCACGTTGGCGGAGATGTTGTCGGAGAAGGGGTCGGCCAGCCCGAGCACGTGCCGGGTGAACCAGAGGCACGCCACCGGGATCGCCATCGTGGCCAGGTTGATGGCGACGTACGCCGTGCGCCCGCCGTCGGCGTGGACCGGCTCACGGTTGCGGAACGCCCACGAGCGGGTGCCGTGGTAGCTCACGACCATCCCCACCAGGTTGGCGATGACGAACGCCGCGATGGGGTGGTCGTTCATCAGCGGCTCGTAGGCCTTGCTGAAGCCGTGCACCAGGAAGTTGAAGAGGACCAGCGCGACCAGCGTGGCCACCCCGCCCACGGCGAGGAACTTGCTCACCTCGGCGGCCAGGCGCGCCCAGCGAGTCCCCATGGGGTGAAACCCTACGGGTCGGGGTGGCACGGCGGGCCGGGGGCACGCCGCAGGGCGGGCCGCGCCTACTCGACCGGCAGCCCGAGGCCGCGCGCGATCAGCATCCGCTGCACCTCGGAGGTGCCCTCGCCGATCTCGAGGACCTTGGCGTCGCGGTAGAAGCGGGCCACGGGGTACTCCTCCATGAAGCCGTAGCCGCCGAAGACCTGGGTAGCGATCCTCGTGGCCGTGACCGCGGACTCGGTGGCATAGAGCTTGGCGACCGACGCGGCCTGCTTGAACGCCTCGGGCCCGGGGCCGCGGCCGGCGGCCATGGCGTCCTTCATCGCCGCCGCCTTGTAGGTCAGCAGCCGGGCGGCGTCGAGCATGACCTGGAGGTCGGCGATCTGGAACGCCAGCCCCTGCTTGCGACCGATCGGGACGCCGAAGGACTGGCGCTCCCCGGCGTACGCGACGCTCATGTCGAGGCACGCCTGGAGGCAGCCGACCGCCAGCGCGGCGATCGCCACGCGGCCGTCGTCGAGCGTCGCCAGGAACTGCGCGTAGCCGCGGCCACGCTCGCCCAGCAGGTTGCCCTCGGGCACCCGGCAGCCGGTGAAGGTCAGCGGGTGGGTGTCGGAGGCGTGCCAGCCGAGCTTGTCGTAGGCCGGCTCCGCGACGAAGCCGGGCGTGCCCGCCGGCACGATGATCGTCGAGACCTCGGCACGCTCCCGGCCGTCGGCGGTCGTGGTCGTGCCCGTGCGCGCGGTCACCGTGACCAGGCTGGTGATCGCCGACCCGGAGTTGGTGATGAACTGCTTCTCGCCGTCGATCACCCACGAGCCGTCGACGAGCTCGGCGCGGGTCCGCGTGGCGCCGGCGTCGGAGCCCGAGCCCGCCTCGGTGAGCCCGAACCCGGCGAGCGCCCGCCCGGCGACCAGGTCGGGAAGCCAGGTCTGCCGCTGCTCCTCGGAGCCGTAGGTCAGGATCGGGTTGATCCCGAGCCCGACCGCGGCCTCGAGCGTGATGCCCAGGCTCTGGTCGACCCGACCGATCTCCTCGATGGCGAGGCAGAGCGAGGTGAAGCCGCCGCCGCCGCCCTCCAGGCCGGCGCCGCCGACCTCCTCGGGCGCGGTGAGGCCGAACAGCCCGAGGTCGCCCATCTGGCGCACGACGTCGACCGGGAAGTGGTGGTCCCGGTCCCACTGCGCCGCGTGAGGCGCGATCTGCGCCTCGGCGAACTCGCGCACCACGCGCCTGAAGTCCTCGTGCTCCTTCGACAGCTCCCACGTCATGCCCGTCATGGTAGCCGACCAGGTTAGCGATTGTTAACCTCGCGACCAGTGCGCCGGACGGACCACGCGCGACGGCAGCCGGGTGGCGTCGTCGCCGCGCGCGGCCGTCACCTGGGTCTGGGTGAGGAAGAGGGTGCGCGAGAGGTCGGCTCCCCGCACGTCGGCGTCACGCAGGTCGGCCCCCAGCAGGTCGGCGTCGCGCAGCTCCACCCGCCGCAGGTCGGCCGCCAGCAGCAGGGCGCCCCGGTAGGACGATCCGCCCCGCTCGGCGGCCACCCGCGAGAACAGCGCCCCCGCCCGCGCCCTCCAGCGCGCCGGGTCGGTCGCGGCCAGCTCCTCGGCCGGGCCATCGGCCACGCGCGCGAGCGCCGCGTCGAGCTCGGCGGCGGGCGCGGCGTACGACGACGCGGCGCAGGCCGGGTCCTGGAGCAGGAAGCGGAGCTCGTGCAGCTGACGCATCACCGCGAACACGTCGCGGCGCTGCTCGGGGTCGGCGTCGTGCGCGCCGGCGTACGTCACCTGGACGACCTGCTGGCCGGCGCCGAAGCAGTCGAAGGTCACGCAGCCGCGCCAGCCGCCCTCCCACAGCCGGTCGTGGTGCCCACACCGCAGCTCCGGGGTCAGATGGCGGCAGGGCGACTCGTCGGGCTTGTCCTCGGGGAACTCCCGGCCGCGCGTGAAGGGCAGCGAGCAGCACAGCGCCGCGCAGCGGGTGCAGTCGGGAGTCAGCGACGCGCTCACGGTCAGCCCCGGAAGGGTGCCACCGCGTGCCATCCGGGGTCGTGCTCGGCCGTGACCTTGACGCGTCCCTCGGCCCAGCCGCCGGCCGCCGTCGTCAGCACCTGCTGACCGGGTCCGGAGCCGTCGACGTAGAAGTGGAACGTGCGCACGCCGGCCTCGGTGACCACGGCCGCCAGCAGCCCGCCGGCGCCCAGGCGCGCCACCAGGTGGTCCTCGAGCTGGCGCAGTGCCTCGAGCGAGGCGTCGCCGGGGAAGCCGTGCTCGGTCCGGTCGGCGTACGGCGTCGCGACCGCGACGTGGCGGTCGAGGTCGGGGGCCTGCACGGGCGCGAGCACCGTGCGGGCCAGCACCAGGACCGGGCCGCGGGGACCCTCGCCCTGCAGCAGCGTCCAGGACGGCTCCCCCTGGTCGTCGGTGTGCTCGACGGCGAGGTCGGTGACCAGACCGCGCAGGTGCTCCAGCGCGAACGCGTCGATCGGCGCGTGCTCGGCGGGGGCGATCCGTCCGAGCCAGGTCTCCACGTCGGCCTCGCCCAGCGCGGCGTCGAGCGCCAGGAAGGTGATCTGGAGTC
Organism: uncultured Nocardioides sp.; assembly: GCA_964591845.1. Classification (GTDB taxonomy): domain Bacteria; phylum Actinomycetota; class Actinomycetes; order Propionibacteriales; family Nocardioidaceae; genus Nocardioides. Next base: position 1,191 of record CAZQCA010000172.1, on the reverse strand, counting down.
GAGCCTCCTCGGGGAGGTCGGGGAACGCGGGGTGGAAGACCACCACGTCGAAGCGCGCTCCGGCTCGCCTGGCGGTGACGACCACGTCGGAGAAGGCCACGTCGGCGCCCCCGACCCGGAGGAGGACCCCCGAGAGGTCGCCCGACGGCTGGCGCAGGTCGGCGTACTCCCAGGTGTCGTCGGGGGGCGGCGCGGCCCGCAGCCAGCGGCGTGCCGGAGCGCGCTGCTCGGGCTTGCCGGCGGCGGTGACCACGAGCTGGTGCCGGCTCGTCCGCCCGGGCCCGAGCTCGAACTCCAGGCCGGGGTCGATCGCGTCCAGGTGCCGGCCGAGGCGCTGGGCGGCCCCTGCGGGGTCACCCGCCGCGATGGCCGCGTCGAGCTCGGCGGCCCCCGTCTCGGACCACCAGGCCCAGAAGTCGGCGACGGCCGCGGTCTCATCGGTCCGGTGCCGTCGACGGAAGAGGGCCATGGCGCCGCAGGCTACCCGCAGCCGACGAGCGGTGGGGTGGACCGTTCACCGCACCGAGCGGTCGCCCGATCGCGCCGCTCCCGGCCTTGTCGCGAGCCGCCGGGGAGCGGGCGATACGCTGCGCGAGGCGCGCTGCCGACGCGCGTCGTACCGCCGATCGAGCCGGCCGCGAGCCGGACAGCCAGCAGGAGGTCGGGTGCCCGTGAGTCTGCCCGTGCATGAGGGTCTGCGGAAGGTCCTCGTCGCCAACCGCGGTGAGATCGCGGTGCGGGTGATCCGTGCCTGCAAGGACGCGGGGATCGGGAGCGTGGCGGTCTACGCCGACCCCGACCGTGACGCGATCTTCGCGCGCCTCGCCGACGAGGCCTACGCGCTGGGAGGGTCCACGCCGGCCGAGACCTACCTCGACATCGCCAAGATCCTCGACATCGCGGCGCGGTCGGGCGCCGACTCCGTGCACCCCGGCTACGGGTTCCTGGCCGAGAACGCCTCCTTCGCGCAGGCCGTGATCGAGGCCGGGCTCGTGTGGATCGGACCGCCCCCCGCCGCCATCGAGAAGCTCGGCGACAAGGTGCAGGCCCGTCACATCGCGCAGAGGGTCGGCGCGCCGCAGGTGGTCGGGACCCCCGACCCGGTCCGGGACGCCGACGAGGTCGTCGCCTTCGCGCGTGAGCACGGCCTGCCGATCGCGATCAAGGCGGCGTTCGGCGGCGGTGGCCGCG
>CAZQCA010000171.1:0-7366 GCA_964591845.1 uncultured Nocardioides sp. | reverse complement strand
GAGCGCATCCCGTGGGTCAGGCGCCTCGGCCGCCTGATCGGCACCCAGGAGCAGCTGCGCGAGCCCGCCCAGCCCTTGGTTGAGTCGGGTCGCTTCGGCTTCGTGGAGGAGAAGCAGTTCCAGGTCTGGCAGGACGTCAACCGCGAGTCGATCCTCGACCTGGTGCGCTCTCGGTCCAACGTCGCGGTGCTCGACCACGAGGCCCGCGAGGCCAAGCTCGCCGAGGTGCTGGCGTTCTACGACGACTACGGCCGCGGCATGGACGGCATGCAGCTGCCCTACGTCACCCGCTGCTTCCGTGCGGTGGTGATCGGGGCTCCGGGCGCCGACGACGGCGCCGAGTCGGCGTACGACGCGGAAGGCGGCAGCCCGGACGCCGGCCCGGACGCCGGCCCCGGACCGTCCGACGGCACGGACACCGACCTCCTGCTCATCGACTTCCGCTGACCGTCCGCGGGCCGGGGACGATCCTCGACACCGACGGACCCCGCGACTAGGTTCGGCCGAGTCATGACGTCGCTGTGGTCCAGAGTCTTTCGCAGGTCCCACTTCGGCACCGAGGCCGACCGGGCCACCTTCCGCACGCTCCACACCGCGAGCCTCGCCTCGCCCGCGCTGCGCGAGGGCCTCACCACCACGAGCGCCGAGCGCAGCATCAAGCACCTGCGCGCACTGCTCGGCTCACCGGCGCTCGCCCTCACCGACGACCACCGGCTGCTCGCCTGGGACGGCACCGGGGAGCACCACGCGGCGCAGGCGCCCAAGCTGACCGTCGCCGTCGCCGAGCAGGGCTCCACCCGCGTCTTCTCCTCACGCGAGCTGCCGTGCGAGGAGGCCGGCTGCCCGTGCACGCACGCGATCGGGGCGCCGCTGTTCGTCGAGGACCGCATGGTCGGCGCCCTGCTGGCGTTCTCGAGCTTCCCCACCGCCGCGCTGGTGCGGGCGGCCGACGAGGTCGCGCAGTGGGTCAGCGGCCAGCTCTCGCTGGCCGAGCTCGACGCCTCCCGCACCCGGCTGATGGAGGCGGAGGTCCGCGCGCTGCGCGCCCAGATCTCCCCGCACTTCATCTACAACTCCCTGGGCGCGATCGCGTCGTTCGTGCGCACCGATCCCGACCGCGCGCGCGAGCTGCTGCTGGAGTTCGCCGACTTCACCCGCTACTCCTTCCGCAAGCACGGCGAGTTCACGACCCTGGCCGAGGAGCTGCGCTCGATCGAGCGCTACCTCATGCTCGAGCAGGCCCGCTTCGGTGACCGGCTGCGGGTCACCCTCCGGATCGCGCCGGAGGTGCTCCCCGTCGCGATCCCGTTCCTGTGCCTCCAGCCGCTGGTGGAGAACGCCGTCCAGCACGGCCTCGAGGGACGCCCCGACGGCGGCCAGATCACGATCGTCGCCGAGGACCGGCACGGCGAGTGCCTGATCACGATCGAGGACGACGGCGCGGGAGAGGACCCGGAGAAGGTACGCCGTGCCCTCGCCGCCGACCTCGACACCGACTCCGTCGGCCTCGGCAACGTCGACGAGCGGCTGCGCCGCGCCTTCGGCGACGAGTTCGGTCTGGTCGTCGAGACCGCCCCCGGCGCCGGCACCAAGGTGTCGGTCCGGGTCCCCAAGTACGCCCCCGGAGTGCGCCCGTGAGCCAGCCCGCCGCCCCGCCCGGACTCCGCGTCCTCGTCATCGACGACGAGCGCCCCGCACTCGACGAGCTGTCCTTCCTGCTCCAGCAGGATCCCCGGGTGCGTGGCGTGCTGACGTCCGACTCCGCCACCGAGGCGCTGCGGGTGCTGCAGGACCTCGAGATCGACGCGGTCTTCCTCGACGTCTCGATGCCGGGGCTCACCGGGCTGGAGCTGGCGCAGGTGCTGTCACGGTTCAAGTCGCCGCCGCCCGTCGTGTTCGTGACGGCCCACGACCAGCACGCCGTGGAGGCCTTCGAGCTCAACGCCGTCGACTACGTCCTCAAGCCGGTACGCGAGGACCGGCTCGCCGAGGCGGTGCGCCGGATCGTCGAGTCGGGCCGGCCGGCCGCCCGCACCGACGACCAGATCGCCGTCGAGCTGGGCGGCCGCACCCGCTTCATCTCACGCACCGACGTGCGCTATGTCGAGGCCCAGGGCGACTACGCCCGGCTCCACACCGCCACCGGCAGCCACCTCCTGCGCACGCCGCTGACCACCCTGGAGTCCGAGTGGCGCGACGCGGGGTTCGTGCGCATCCACCGCTCCCTGCTGGTGTCGCTCCCCCACGTCGAGGAGATCCGCACGGAGTCCGGCCGCTGCACGGTCGTGATCGGCGGCCAGGAGCTCGCGGTCAGCCGGCGGCACACCCGCGAGCTGCGCGACCTCCTCGTCCGGCGCAACCGTCCGGGCGGCGGCACGTGAGCGGCCGCGAGGTGCCGCCGGCACGGGTCCGGGTGACGGCGCCGCGCACCGACGTACGCCGTCAGCAACGGCGGCCCGCGCAGGAGATCGACGACCAGACCGAGCTCGGCACGGTCTACGTCCGGTCGCTGCTGTGGGCGCAGCTGCGGCTCTCGGCCGGCGTCCTGGTCGTGCTCGGGCTGGTCGTGGGCGCGCTGCCGCTGCTGTTCGCTCTGGCGCCCCGGGTGCTGGCCCGCTCGGTGCTCGGCATGCCGCTGACCTGGACGCTGCTGGGCTTCGTGGTCTATCCCGCCCTCGTCGCCCTCGGCTGGTTCTACGTCCGCCGGGCCGAGCGCCACGAGCGCTCCTTCGCCGACCTGGTGGAGGAGTGAACCACGCGACCGGCAGCGCCGCCGTGCTCGCCGTCTCCGTCCTGACCGTGGCGATCGGCATCTGGGGCTTCCGCTTCTCCCGCACGACCTCCGACTTCTTCGTGGCCTCGCGCACCGTGCGGCCCGCGCTCAACGCGTCGGCGATCGGCGGGGAGTACCTCTCGGCCGCGTCCTTCCTCGGCATCGCGGGCCTGGTGCTGACCTTCGGCGCCGACATGCTGTGGTACCCCATCGGCTGGACGGCCGGCTACCTCGTCCTGCTGGTGCTGGTGGCGGCTCCCCTGCGGCGGTCGGGTGCCTACACGCTTCCCGACTTCGCCGAGGCGCGGCTCGGCTCGCGACAGGTGCGTGCCGTGACCTCGATGCTCGTCGTGGCGCTCGGGTGGCTCTACCTGATCCCCCAGTTCCAGGGCGCCGGGTTCACCCTGCGGCTGGCGACGGGGCTCGACGCACACCTCGGCGGCCTGGTCGTGGCGGTCGTCGTCCTGGCCAGCGTGCTGTCGGGCGGGATGCGCTCGGTGACGTTCGTCCAGGCGTTCCAGTACTGGCTGAAGCTCTCCGCCCTGCTGGTGCCGGTGGTGTTCCTGGTCCTGGTGTGGCTCGGCGACGGCGCACCCGCGCCGGCCGACCCGGCGTACGACGTGGCCGGTCAGGTCGGCAGCTGGGCGGACCCGCTGTCCGGGCACGGCGTGAGCAGCCACCCGCTCTACACGACGTACTCCGTCATCCTCGCCACGTTTCTCGGCACCATGGGTCTGCCGCACGTCGTGGTGCGCTTCTACACCAACCCCGACGGCCGCGCCGCCCGCCGGACGACGCTCGTCGTGCTCGGCCTGCTCGGCATGTTCTACGTCCTGCCGCCGGTCTATGGAGCGCTCGGGCGGATCTACGCGGGCGACCTCGTCGCCGACGGGCGCTCGGACGCCGTGGTGCTCGAGCTGCCGTCGCGGATGGTCGGGGGGACCCTGGGCGACCTGCTGAGCGCGCTGCTGATCGCCGGCGCGTTCGCGGCCTTCCTGTCGACCTCCTCGGGGCTGACCGTCGCCGTCGCGGGCGTCATCAGCCAGGACATCGTCCAGCGCCGGCTGCCGGGGGTCGCGGCCTTCCGGCTCTCCGCCGTCGTCGCCGTGGTGCTCCCCTACGCGCTGGCGGTGGTCGCGGCCGACGTCGGCGTCGCGACGGCCGTGGGGCTGGCCTTCGCGTTCTCGGCGTCGACGTTCTGTCCGCTGCTCGTGCTCGGCATCTGGTGGCCCCGGCTCACCGATGCCGGGGCCGTCGCCGGGCTGGGCGTCGGCGGGCTGCTGTCGGGCATCGCGGTGGTGCGGACGTTCGTCGCGACCGAGGGACCGTCGTGGTGGTCGGTCCTCCTGGCCCAGCCCGCGGCCTGGACGGTGCCGCTGGCGTTCCTGACCATGGTCGGCGTCTCGCTCGCGACGCCGCAGCGACGGCCGTCGTACGTCTCGACGTTCATGGTCCGCCTGCACACCCCCGAGGGCGTCCGCCTCGACCGCGGCTGACCGCTGGCTAGGGTGGCCGTCGTGACGACCCGGGAGCAGTTCCTGACGGCGTACGACGCGCAGCTGCGGGTCGACGGAGAGCTGCGCGGCGCCGTCCGGGTCGAGCAGCGGGGCCCGGTCCGGTGGGCTCTCTTCGACGACGGCTGGGGCTTCGTCACCTACGCCGACCTCGACGGCCTCACGGGGAGCGGGCTCGACGCGCTCATCGAGGAGACGGTGGCGCACTTCCGCGACGAGACCGAGGTCGATCGGTTCGAGTGGAAGACCAGGGGCCACGACCTCCCCGCCGACCTCGGCGCGCGGCTGCGGGCGCACGGCCTCGAGCCCGAGGAGGAGGAGACGGTGATGATCGGCGAGGCCGTCGCTCTCGCGTCCACCGTCGACCTGCCGCCCGGTGTCGTCGTACGCCGGGCGGGGGCGGAGGGCGACCTGGTCGACGACGCGCGCAGGGCCTCCGCCATGCAGGACGAGGTGTTCGGCCGCGGGTCGGGCCGCAGTCTCGACAGCACGGTGGCCGAGCTGCGCGACCGCGGTGACGAGGTGCAGCTCTGGTTCGCCGAGCACGAGGGCGAGGTCGTCTCGGCCGGCCGGCTGGTGCTCGTGCCCGGGACCGAGTTCGCCGGGCTGTGGGGCGGGGCCACGCTCTCCGAGTGGCGGGGACGGGGCATCTACCGCGCGCTCACCGCGGCGCGGGCGAGGGCCGCCCTGGACCTCGGCGCCCGCTACCTCCAGAGCGACTGCTCGCCCATGTCGCGGCCGATCCTGGAGCGTGCCGGCCTGGTCGCGGTCACCACCACGACCCCCTACCTCTGGCGACGCGGCTGATCTACGCCCCGCGGGCGCCGCGGACCGCTCGTCGTCGCAAACCGACCGCCCACCGCACCGGCCATCTCCGCTGACCGCGGGCCCCGCGCGCACCCCTCCCCGCGGACGACCCCCGTCCGCCACGGTGACCGGAGTCACACCACCGTCACGCACCTGAAAGGGGTGAGCACGTGACCGACACGGCATCGGGAACGGGCGGGCAGCAGCCCGGCCCGCACACGCACGCTCAGGCCAACGACCCGCTCTACCACCAGCTGGCCGAGAGCGCGGACTTCCAAGAGCTCCGCCGGCGCTACCGCGGCTTCGTCTTCCCATGGACGGCCGCGTTCCTCGCCTGGTACATGCTCTACGTCCTTCTCTCCAACTACGCCCACGGCTTCATGGGCAAGGACGTCGTCGGCAACATCAACGTCGGCCTGATCCTCGGCCTCCTCCAGTTCGTCACGACGTTCCTCATCGCGTGGTGGTACAGCAAGCAGGCCGCCCGGCGGTTCGACCCGCTGGCCGCCCAGATCAAGGACCGCTTCGAGAAGGGTGACCGCGCATGACCGCCCCCGCGATCTCACACGTCCTCCCCGCCGTCACCGCCCTGGTGACGGGGACGGACAACTCCAAGCAGACCCTCACCTCCGTGCTGTTCGGCGCGATCGTGGTCGCCACGATCGCGGTCACGGTGTGGGCGAGCCGCCGTACGTCGGGTGCGGCCGACTACTACGCCGGCGGACGCTCGTTCTCCGGCTTCCAGAACGGTCTGGCCATCGGCGGCGACTACATGTCCGCCGCGTCGTTCCTCGGCATCTCCGGCGCGATCGCGCTGTCGGGCTACGACGGCTTCCTCTACTCCATCGGCTTCCTCGTGGCGTGGCTGGTCGCGCTGCTGCTCGTCGCCGAGCTGCTGCGGAACTCCGGTCGCTACACGATGGCCGACCAGCTCGCCTACCGGATGCGGCAGCGGCCCGTGCGCACCGCAGCAGCGGTGTCGACGGTCGCGGTGTCGATCTTCTACCTGCTCGCCCAGATGGTCGGCGCGGGCGCCCTGGTGGCGCTGCTGCTCGGGGTCGAGAGCCAGTCGGTCAAGAACTTCACCATCGTCGGCGTCGGTCTGCTGATGATCTTCTACGTCACCGTCGGCGGCATGAAGGGCACCACCTGGGTGCAGATCATCAAGGCCGTCCTGCTGATGACGGGCTCCGCACTGATCGTGGTGCTGGTGCTGGCGAAGTTCCACTTCAACCTGTCCGACCTGCTCGGCACCGCCGCCCAGAACTACAAGTCCGGCGCCGACGCCGCTGCCGAGGCCGCCGGGACCGAGTCGACGGCCACCGCCTCGCAGTTCCTCCAGCCGGGGCTGAAGTACGGCCTCACCGGCACCACCAAGCTCGACTTCGTGTCGCTCAGCATGGCGCTGGTGCTCGGCACGGCGGGCCTGCCGCACATCCTGATCCGCTTCTACACCGTCCCGACGGCCCGCGACGCGCGCAAGTCGGTGCTCTGGGCGATCGGCCTGATCGGCACGTTCTACCTGTTCACGCTGGTCCTGGGCTTCGGCGCCCGGGCGCTGGTGACCGACAAGTTCGCCGACATCGCGGCCAGCAAGGGCAACCTCGCGTCGCCGCTGCTCGCCGAGGCCGTCGGCGGCGGTGAGGGCACGCTCGGCGGGTCGATCCTGCTGGCGGTGATCGCGGCGGTGGCGTTCGCGACGATCCTCGCCGTGGTCGCGGGCCTCACGCTGGCGTCCTCCACCTCGGTGGCGCACGACCTCTACAACTCGGTGTTCAAGAACGGGACCGCGTCCGACGCCCAGGAGATCCGGGTCGCGAAGATCACGGCGTTCGTGATCGGCGGCATCGCGATCGTGCTGGCGATCCCGGCGCAGAACCTCAACATCGCGTTCCTCGTGGCGCTGGCGTTCGCCGTCGCGGCGTCGGCCAACCTGCCGGCGATCGTCTACAACATGTTCTGGCGGCGCTTCAACACCCGCGGCGCCGTGTGGAGCATCTACGGGGGCCTGGTCGCCTCGCTGGGCCTGGTCTTCTTCAGCCCCGTGATGTCCGGCAAGGGCGTCGACCCGGTCACGGGCAAGAGCCTGTCGCTCTTCCCGGCCAGCGTGGACTTCAGCTGGTTCCCGCTGGAGAACCCCGGCATCGTGTCGATCCCGATCGGCTTCCTGCTCGGCTACCTCGGCACGGTGCTCTCCTCCGACAAGGAGGCGGTCATGGAGTTCGACGAGCTCGAGGTCCGCTCGCTGACCGGGGCCGGCGCCGAGGAGGCG
>CAZQCA010000170.1:0-7379 GCA_964591845.1 uncultured Nocardioides sp. | reverse complement strand
TGGTCAACCGCATCACCGTGGACCCCGAGACCACCGAGTGGGCCCGCGTCGCCCTGGACCGCATGCTCGCCATCACCTGAGGATTCACAGAATCACCTCAGTCGGCGCGGTCGCCTGCCGACACGAGGAAGGTGCTCCGCGGTGCGACCATCACGCGTTCGACCGAGCGGGTAAGCCGTCGCGTCCGCGCCGGCGGCCGCCTGCTGCCGGCGTCGGTGCGCGACCTCGCTCGCGCGCGAGGGATCGGCGTAGAGACCGCCGACGACGATCTGCGCCATCCGGAGCGACTCGCTGTCCTGGACAACGTCCTCGGGCCGAGGGTGCTGGAGGTCGGCTGCGGACCCCGAAAGACCTCACCTGAGTTCATTGCGGTCGATCTCACTCCGGGTCGCCGCCCCGGAACGGTTGGCAATGCCCGCCATCGGCTCAGTCAGGCCGATGTGGCCGCCTCCGGCGAGCATCTTCCGTTCGCGTCCGGCTGGGCCGACTCGGTCGTGGCGCGCCACAACCTCGAGCATTACCTCGACACCGTCGCCACCCTCCGAGAATGGGCCCGGGTCGTGCGACAGGGTGGTCGCCTCGTCATCGTGGTCCCCGACGAGGAAGGCTATGACGGCCGGACCGTGCTCCTGGACGACACCCACTTCCACGCATTCTCGACGGCATCGCTCGCCAACCTCCTGCCCCTCGTCGGATGGGAGCCCGAGATCGTCGTCCCCTGTGTCGCCGGGTGGTCCCTCCTCGCGGTTGCCGAGCGGACCCGCTGACCGTGCGCCAGGCCATCGAGATCGCCTATGGCCACGAGTCCCACACCACGGCGATCCACCTCGAGCGAGCGGTGGCCGCCGCCGGGTTGGTGGCCGACACGCCGGGAGGCCCGCTTCTCTGGGTCGAAACAGGCAAGCCATGGCTGCCTTCGGTCGAAGCCATGGCCGGCCGCACGACCGCGGCCTGGATCATTGACACCCACCGGGGAATCGGCTGGCGGCGGCGCGTCGCTCAGGCCTTCGATCTTGTCTTCGTCGCCCAGCAGGATGCGGTCGCCCCGCTGCAGGCCGCCGGCGTACCCACCCGGTGGCTGCCCTTGGCCGCTCCAGCGGATCTGGTCCCGGACGCGCCACCTCTGGCAGATCGGCCATATGACGTTGCCTTCGTGGGCCAGGCGCCTACCGGCTCGCTCAGAGCCGTCGTGCTCGAGGCGCTGGCCGTACGCCACCGGGTGACCCCACAAGACGGCTTCGTGGCCCCGCCCCAGATGATGGAGCGTTACGCGTCAGCCAAGGTGGTGCTGAACATGCCGCTGGCTACAGACCTGAACATGCGGGTATTCGAAGCCACTGCCGCCGGCGCCCTTCTCGTCACCGGGCCGGCGATCGGCCAGGAGGATCTCCTGCCGGCAGGGAGCTATGTCGAGGTGGCCGACCGCTCCGTCGACGCCTGGGTGGAGGCGGTCGGACGGGCGTTGGCCGACCCGATGGCTGCGTTCCGGGCGGGTGAGGCCCGCACGACCGTCCTCGACCGCCACACCTATCGGCACCGGGCCGAGACCGTGGTGGAAGCGTTGAGCGAACCTTCGGTCCGACGCCCGATCTCCAACGAGGCCCGGCGCCGAGCGCTCGCCGCTGGCTACTCCCGTTGGGGTAAGGCGGGAACTGCGGCGCGGCTGCCCGAATCCGGTCCAGCCCGGGTCCGGGCGGCCGTCGAGGGGGTCGGATGGCGGACGGCCACCGAGGCCAAGCGAGCCCAGGAGCGACTTAGGCGCCTCGGACCAGGGCTCGCGCGATCCCGCTGAGCCAACTGGCCACCAGCACCACCGACGCCACAATCGCGTAGGCCCGCACGGCTGGTCGCGGCTCTTGCGGATCAGCGATGTGGTCGACCAAGGCCACGGCGCACAAGCCGGCGATGGTCCCGACACCAAGGCGACGAGGACGCACCATCGAGGTCGCCACGGCGACGCTGATGCCGATGCCACCCGCGATCGCCAACGCCTGACGAGGGGCGGGCCTCCGTCCAGGGAGGCGCCAGAACATCACCTTGGACCGGCCGAACGCGTGGTATTGCTCGACGAGGGCACTGAGAGTCGTCCGGGCCTCGTAGTCGACCGCTAGTCCCGACTCGAGCCAGACCAGGGCGCCGGTCGCCCGGAACCGGGCGCAGAGGTCGAAATCCTCATTCGCAGCCAAGCGCTCGTCCCATCCGCCGATGGCGATGAGGTCCGACCGCCGGAACGATCCGAGGTACACGGTGTCCACGGGTCCGCTCGCGCCCTTCCTACGGTAGCCGGCACCGCCGAGCACCCACGGGTTGCGGAGAGCGCGTGCGATCCCCAAGGCAGGGGTCGAAGTCGATCCGGCGACCGGCGCCTGTCGGCCGCCCACCACGGCGACCTGGGGGTCGGAGGCCAAACGGTCCACGCATCGGCGGAGGTGATCAGCGGGCGGCCGACTCCTAGCGTCGAGGCGGCAGATGTACTCGCCTGAAGCCGACTCGGTGGCCAGGTTCAGACCAGCGCTCCGGTCGCCGGTCGGGTTCGCCACGAGGCGCACGGCACCGAGAGCTCCGTGTGGCTCGGGCACTGTGACAGTGCTGAGGTCGGTCTCCGGCGCCGCGATGACGACCTCAACGTTGCGGACGCCGGCCGAGGTGGCCACAGCTTGGAAAAGCCGCTCAATCCGATCCGGTGCCTCTGCCCGGATGACGACCACCACGCTGATCCCCGTCACTTCCACGATCGCCCCCCGTCGAGAGCGCGCCCCAAGTGCCCGAGCGCCCATCCGGCCCAGCGGCGAGGCCCGATCCAGTGGCGCTCCACCAGTAGGAGGTGAGCGTCCCACCAACGGCGACGTTGTAGCCCTCGGTCCGACGCGCTGCTGGCCCCGCCCACGTGGGTCGCCCACGGCCCGGGCAGCGCGTGAAGGCGCCACCCGGCGCCCCGCAAGCGGGCGCAGAGGTCGATGTCCTCTGCGTACAGGAAGAACCGCTCGTCGAAACCGGCGACGTCCCGTAGAGCGTCCTTCCGGATCAGCAGTGCGACCGCTGCGAGAAAGTCGACCTCTGCGGCCGCTGTCACTGAGCGGTCGGCGAAGTAGGCGACGCCACAGCGGCGAGCAAGCGAGGACAGGCGCTGCTCACCGAGCCTCTCCCGCAGGCGGAGCACGCGGCTGGCGAAGTCAGCCAGTCCGGGCTCCGGGCCGCTGGACCGCTCTAGCCCGCCGTCCTCGGCCCGGCGGATCTCCCCCTGGACCGCTGCTACCTGAGGGTGCGCCTGGAGATGTGCCAAACCGCGCGTGAGGGCGATGGGGTCGATCACGGCATCCGGGTTGAGGATCAGGACATGCGGCGCCGTCCCGCGATCCGCACCGACGTTCTGAGCGGCGCCGAACCCGATGTTGTGGTCGAGGGGGATAACGGCATCGGCCAGCGACCGGCTGACGGCGACCGACGCATCTGTCGAGTCGTTGTCCACGACCGTCACCGATTCGACAGCAGGGATCCCGCGAACCGCCGCCAGGCACTTCGTGACGTCGTCCGCGCTGTTGTAGGTCACGACGACGACGTCCACGGATGCGGTCCCGCCGGTTGTCGGCACCGCGCCAACCACCTGGTCTTCGTGTTCTCGCTTGATCATGGTCATGATGAGGCCTCGGTGATGGGGGCCGGAGGCCGGAGCCAGGGCGACGTTGCGACCACGCCGACGAGGCCGGCTCCGGCGGCCAGAACGACCTGGCCGTGCTCGATGGCCACACCGAGGGCCAGGAGGTACAGCACCGACCCGACCAAGAAGGCACTGACACGGCGCGTCTCGAGCGAAGCCTGGCGACCTGACCAGAGGATCCAGGTGGCCTGGAGGCACTCGGTGAGCAGCAGGGCGGCACCTGCGCCGCGTAGCCCGTACGCGGGGACTAGCCAGAGGTTGAGCAGGACGTTCAAACCCAGGACGGTGCCGCCGAGCACCAGGATGGGCGTGTTGCGTCCTTCGGCGGAACGGAGGTGCAGCTCGAAGGCGCTGAAGAAGTACAGCGGGATCACAGCCAGAAGCAAATGGAGCGCCGGCGCGGCGTCCTGGAGCTCTGGGACGAGGTCGATGAGGATCACTGACAGCAGGAGTACGGCGACGGCGACGACGACACCCGCCGCGGGCGCTGTACGAGAAGCTCGTCGTCGCATGGCGGACACGCCGACGCCCGAAGCTACTAGTCCCGCGGCCGCCGGGAAGAGGACGAGGATGAACGGTGTGGCCAGACCCGTGGCGGCATCAACGATCCGGTACATCAGGTTGTAGGTGGCTCCCGCGCTGCTGTCGACCAGCCTGGCGATGAGAAGTGCATCGACCCTCAAGTACACGAACGCGACCAGTTCGAGCAGCGTGAAGATCCGCAGGTCGGCCCAGTCGAGGGAGGCTCGCCAGTCACCTGCGGCCGCGCCTGACGGTCCGCGGATCGATCGGACGGCCAAGACAGCCACGAGGACGTCCACAAGAGCGACGGCGCCGACCATCGTGGCCAGGTCGGTGCCCGCGTGGGCCAAAGTGACGAGCAGGCTGGCCTGAACGAGGCGTCCGGTGACCGCGGCGACCGGCTCATGGGCCCGCAGGGCGAGGGCCCGGTGAGCGGCGAACGCGATTCCCTGAACCTGGACCGCAGCGGTCCAAGCGGCGGTCCAGAGGAGGGTGACGGTTGACAGTTCGGCTCGGGCGACCACGTCGATCAGGACCACCGCGATCAGGGTCGCCGGCAGTGAGAGGAGGCGGGTCGTGAGCAACGACCGAAAGGCGCCGCCCCCCCCGGGGCGCTGAGCCTGGTGGCCGCCGATCACGATCGCGGTGGCCCGCTCCAGACCCAGGTTCAGGACCGAGGACACGAAGAGGACGATGAAGTTGCTCCAGATGAAGCCCTCGACGATCGCCGGTGCCGCAAGGCGAGGCAGGAAGAGGACGGCAACGAGGAAGACGGCAGCGCCGAGCTGACGTCCGGCGAGGAGGAGAGCGCCGGCCCGAGCAAGGTCGTCGCGCCGGGGATGGGTGGCGACCACGGGCTCAGGCTGCGATCGACCGGACCGCCAGAAGGTGGAAGGCGGTAGTTGGGCGAGCCGCCGACACGGGCCGGCTGGCAAACGCCAACGCTTGACCCACCGAACCCGAGCGAAAGGCGCCGTACGGCCGGCGGAGGGACGCCAGGCCCCCCACGCCGTGCACCCGGTAGCCCAAGATCGCCAGCTCGTCGGGCCCGAAGCCACAGCGATGCTCCTGCCAGGGCTCGGCCTCGGTTGGCTCCTGAGGGACGAAGCCGTTCGGCGTGAGCAGCACGACGAGTTCACTGCTGACGCGCTCCATTTCTCCGATCATCGCGAGCGCGTCAACCTTCTCGAAGTGCTCGATGACGTCGAGGGCGACGACTGCGTCGAACGCGCCATCGCGGTACGGAAGGACGCGCGCGTCGGCCTGGCTTCCGCACGCCCGTCGGCCCTCGGAGACGGCCTGCTGGACCGCCGGCCGGTAGATGTCGACACCGAACGCGAAGGCGTCACTCAGCACTTCGCTCCCCCGCCCGTCCGAGCAACCCACGTCGAGGACACGCATGCCCGGACGCAGCAACGCGCGAAGGTGCCCGTCTGCCCCGAAAGCACGGAAGTAGGCGCGTCTCTTGGCCCGGACCAGCTTGCTCATTGCCGGTGGTGTTGGCCTACGGGCAGTCATCGGCGGCACGCAGTTCCAATCGGCGCCGGCCTGCTGATCGTGAGGCGGTCGCTCATCAGCGACCGTCGCCGCCGATCACGCTGCGCAACGTGCGGCCGACGATACGGAGGTCGAGGGCGACGCTCTGACGGCGGAGGTAGAAGAACTCGTACTGGAGCTTCTCCAACGCGTCCCGCTCATCGCCGGCATAGCCGTACTTGACCTGCGCCCATCCCGTGAGCCCGGGCCGGACGAGGTGGCGCATGCCGTAGAACGGCAGCTTCTCGGTGAGCCGCTCGACGTAGTGCGGCTGTTCCGGGCGGGGGCCGACGACCGACAGCTCGCCGCGGAGGATGTTGATGACCTGGGGCAGCTCATCGAGGTGGCTCCGACGCAGGATGTGGCCGAAGCGGGTGACGCGCGGGTCACCTTCGCCCGTCCACTCGGTCGGACCGGGTGCTGTGGCCGGCCGCATGGTGCGAAACTTCAGCATCGAGAAGGTGTCGCCGTTCTTGCCCACGCGGGGCTGGCGGTAGAGCAGTGGTCCCCGATTGCCCCCGAGGTTGGCCAGCACGACGAGCGGGGTCACGAAACCGAGCACGAGGGTGCCGGCAGCCCCCAAGGAGACGTCGACCAGCCGTTTGGTTCGTGTGTACCGCTGCCGATGGACCTCGCCGATGTCGAACATCATCGAAACCCGCTCCAACTCGGCCACGGGGAGCTTGCCCAACCATTCCTCGTAGAACAACGAGAGGGTTCGGACCCGGATGCCACCGGCATGGAGTGCGGCAGCCTGGGCCACCACGGAGGGGTTGTCCTGGGCGGCCCGGTCCAGGACCAGGACGGTCGCGCCGACCTCTGCCACCAGGGCCTCGAGCGGCCGTACCGCCGTGCCGGTGACCTCGACCTCGGGGGGCTCGAGCGCGGCGACGACCAGCGCCGCGGCTTCGGCCCCCCGGTCGAGCTCGGCGGCCAACTCGGTACCGACCGCCGCGGCATGCTCGGCGACGAGGACGACCCGATCCCGGCGCTCGTCGAGGGTGCGGCCGTCGAGCGCCAGGTTGACCGAGAGCAGATACCAAGGCACCAGGAGGAGGGCGCTGCCGAACACGACGAACCGGGGCAGGAGGGCATCACCGACCACCAGCTGCACCATCGAGATGCCCAGTGCCCCCGCCGAGGCCGCGGCCACGGCGGTGATGACTGCGGACCGTCGGGTTCGGGGGACATCGGGCAGGCCGAGGCTGTAGGCGGCGACGGCGAGGATCCCGACGTAGGCCAGCGACCAGGCGAATCGGGGCGAGCCGCTGTAGTCGTAGGTACCGAGTTCGCTGGCGTGGACCTTGCTCAGCCCGATGACCGCGAGCGCGATGCCGGAGAACAGGGCCCCGGGCGCGAGTCGCGACAACACCCTCCACCTGTCGGCACCCCGGGCCTTGGATTCAGGAGGCGGGCTCCAGCAGGGGGGCCAGGAACTGGCCGGTGTAGCTCTCCGGGGTCTTGGCCACCAGCTCCGGCGGACCTTCGACGATCACGGTGCCGCCGCCGCTTCCCCCCTCGGGACCAAGGTCGATCAGCCAGTCGGCGGTCTTGATGACGTCCAGGTTGTGTTCGATGACCAGGACCGAGTTGCCGGCGTCCACGAGCCGGGAGAGCACGCCGAGCAGCTTGCGGATGTCCTCGAAGTGCAGGCCGGTGGTGG
>CAZQCA010000169.1:0-7439 GCA_964591845.1 uncultured Nocardioides sp. | reverse complement strand
CCGAGCCGCTCGCGGAGGTACTGCACCAGCAGCATCCGCGGCTCGACGTCGTCGGAGACCTTCGCTCCGTCGACGGTGAGTTCGATCCTGGTCATGCTCTTCGCTCCCCTGTCCTCTCTGACGTGCAGCCGGTGGGCCGGGCGACCCCGAGGGCGCGCGGCGACGTGTGACGTGGGTCTCAGGGGACGCTAGACGGCCAAGGTTGGCGGACGGTTGGACCGCGCGGGGTGGGCGCGTGAGTTCCCTTGACCGATCACCGGGGTTCACCCGGGCGCAGGTGCGCGTTCACGCGGCCCTGGTGCCGTGGGGGCATGCGCATCGATGTGCGGTCGACTCCCGCGGTGGAGCGATGGCAGCGCTCGTGGGCGGGCACGGCGGCCGTCGGCCTCCTCGTCGCGGGCCTGATGACCGTCGCCGACCTGCCCCTGCGATCGCTGGTCGCGCCGGATGCTTCCGAGGCGGGGCCGGCGGAGGCGACGTCGTCGTGCGCCCCTCGCGACTGCCGCTGACGTGGTCAGCGCTGGGCGGCGGCGAGCTTGCCCTTGAGCAGGGGCACGGCGGGGTGGGCGCCTCCGGAGAGGTGCGCCAGGCAGACCTCGACGACCTCGGTGTCGTAGGGGGCGAGCTCGGTGTAGCGCAGCACCGCTGTCGGGTCGGGATCGGTGAGCAGGGCCTCGCGGACCGCGACCGCGACGTACTCGGCGAACTCCGCGAGGGCCGGCGAGTTGGTGCCGGGCAGGAGGTCTCCGCCGTAGGCCGCCACGGCCGCCGCCACCCGACCCTGGCGCAGGAGCGTGAGCACCGCGTCGACGTCGGTGGCGACGGGCATCGTCAGCCGATAGGGACGGGAGGCCAGCTGGCCGCCGAGCGCCGAGCGCAGGTGGGACACCTCGGCCTTGAGCGTGGAGAGGGTCACCGACTGGTCGCCGTAGACCAGCGCGTGCAGCTGCTCGAGGCCCAGGCCCTCGGGGTGCAGTGACAGCAGCGCCAGGATCTCGGTCTGTCGCCGGTTGAGCAGCAGCCGCTGCCCGTCGAGACGGGCCTCGGCGTTGCCGAGCAGGCTCAGCGCCAGCCCGGGCGTGCCGTCGTCGTCGGGGTGGGCCGCGAACGCCGCCGTCTCGGGCATCGCGGTCTCGATCAGCCGGGCGAGGACCCGGGCGGTGGCCAGTCCGATCGGGTGGGTGCGGTCCCACGTCGTCGACAGGTCGACCACGCCCAGCTGGGTGCCGGTGGCCGGGTCGCACACGGGCGCCGCCCAGCAGACCCAGTTGTGCACGATGGGCGCGTAGTGCTCGGCACTGAACACCATCGACGGCTGACCCTCGCGCGAGGCGATCGCGAGCGCGTTGGTGCCGACCGAGGCCTCGTCCCAGCGGCCGCCCGGCACGAAGTTGACGGTCTCGGCCTTGCGCCGCATCACCCGGCCGCCGTAGGTCCACAGGATCCGGGTCTGGTCGTCGGTGACGGCGAGCACCAGGTCGCCGTCCTCGGCCGTACGCCGGAGCTCGGCCTCGACCCGGGCGACGGCCACCTGGAGCGGCGACTCGCGCCAGAAGGCCGCGGTGTCGGCCTCGTCGGCCAGTGGCGCCTGGGAGACGTCGGGGGTGATCGAGGCCTGCGACATCTCCCACGACCGCAGGATCTCCGGGCGCACCAGCGGTGAGGCGGCGTCGCCGTGCTCGACGAACGACGTCCACGCCTGGACCGCCGCGAGACGGCGCTCCTGCAGCTGGTGGCGGCTGGCGGTCAACCCTGCTCCCATGACGTGGCGGTGGACGCTGTGACGAGGGTCACGGTAGCGCGGTTGTCCCGAGCGGGGAACGACGGGCGGACCCGGTCAGTGGTGGATCCGGCCCTCGGTGCTGGCCAGATTGCGGCCGCTGCCACCCCACCGCTTGCCGATGATCTCGGCCGCGATGGAGACGGCGGTCTCCTCCGGGGTCCGGGCGCCGAGGTCGAGCCCGATCGGCGAGGAGAGACGCTCGATCTCCTCGTCGGTCATCCCGGCCTCGCGGAGCCGACGCAGCCGGTCGTCGTGGGTGCGACGCGACCCCATCGCGCCGACGTACGCGACGTCGGGCAGCCGCAGTGCCACCTCCAGCACCGGGACGTCGAACTTCGGGTCGTGCGTGAGGACGCAGAGCACGCTGCGGGCGTCGATCCGTCCGGAGTCGGCCTCCTTCTGGAGGAAGCGGTGCGGCCAGTCGACGACGACCTCGTCGGCGTCGGGGAAGCGGCTGTGGGTGGCGAAGATCGGTCGCGCGTCGCACACCGTGACGTGGTAGCCCAGGAACGCGCCGACCCGCGCCACGGCCGCCGCGAAGTCGATGGCCCCGAAGACCAGCATCCGCGGCTTCGGCGCGAACGCCCAGACGAAGACCTGCATCCCCTCGCCCCGTCGCTCGCCGTCGGGTCCGTAGGTCAACGTGGCGTTGTGGCCGAGCGAGAGGAGCCCGAGGGCGTCGTCGCGCACCGCCTCGTCGGCCCGCTCACTGCCGAGCGAGCCTGACATCGTGTCGCTGTCGGGTCGTACGACGACCCGGCGGCCGATCCGCTCGGGATCTGGATGGGCGACCACCACCGCCACCGCGACCGGGCGGCCGGCCTCGACGTCGTCGGCGATCTCGCCGAGCTCCGGGAAGGTCTCCTGGTCGACCTTCTCCACGAACACGTCGAGGATCCCGCCGCACGTCAGCCCGACGGCGAACGCGTCGTCGTCGGAGACGCCGTAGCGCTGGAGCACCGACGCACCCGACTCGACGACCTGCTGACCCAGCTCGTAGACGGCTCCCTCGACGCAGCCGCCGGACACCGACCCGACCGCCTCGCCGGACGGGCCGACCAGCATCGAGGCTCCGGCAGGCCGCGGCGCCGACTGGAACGTCGCCACCACGGTGCCGACGCCGACCGTCTCGCCGGCGCGCCACCAGGCCATCAGCTCGGGAAGCACGTCACGCACGGGAGATCACCTCGGTCAGCTCGTGGAACGTCGCCAGCGAGTGGCCCGCGACGAAGTGGTCGACGTGGGGCAGGGCCGCGACCACACCGGACTGCACCGGCTCGTAGCCCGTCTTGCCCCGGTGCGGGTTGACCCACACCACGCGGTGCGCCATCCGGTGCAGCCGCGCCATCTGCTCGGCCAGCAGCGCGGGGTCGCCACGCTCCCAGCCGTCGCTGAAGACAACGACCACCGCGCCGCGCGCCATTCCCCGCTGCCCCCATCGATCGCTGAACGCCTTGAGGTTCTCCCCGAGCCTGGTGCCGCCGGCCCAGTCGGGCACGGCCTGGCCCGCGGCGACCAGCGCCCGCTCGGGATCCCGATGGGTGAGCGCACGGGTGACCCTCGTCAGCCGGGTTCCGGTGGTGAACACCTCGACCGCGCCGCGGTCGCCCGTCACCACGAACCGGTGGGCCAGCCTCAGCAGCGCGTCGGCGTACTTGCTCATCGAGCCGGAGACGTCGACGAGGAGGACCACGCGCCGTGGCCGGGTGCGCCGTCGCCGCCACGCGATGTCGGCCGGCTCCCCCATCCGCCGCAGCGTCTGCCGCAGGGTGCGGCCGGCATCCACCTCGCCCCGGCGGAACGGCGTACGCCGGTGTGCGCGGCGCCGGGGCGAGACCGGGCTGAGCGCGGCGAACATCGCCGCGAGCAGCGCCTTCTGGGCGCCGGTGACCTCGGCGATGTCGCGGTGCCGCAGCACCTCGGCCGAGGAGGCGAGGGCCTGCACGGCGTCGGCGTCGGCCTCCCCCTGTCCGGACCCCTCGTCGCTGTCCGGCAGCGGGGCGGAGACCAGCTCCGTGCGCTGCTCGCGAGGCTGCTGCCGCGGCAGCCCCTCCCGGGCCAGGAACCACGCCTCGAAGACCTGGTCGTAGCGGTCCAGGTCGTCGGGGCAGGAGCACAGCGTGGCCCTCCCGGCCCAGTAGGTCGCGGCCCGGTCGGACAGGTCGACCCAGGCCGCCGCCTCCAGCCAGGCCCGCGAACGGTCCAGCGTCACCGGCACCCCCGCCGCCCGGAGCGCCCGCGCGAACGCCAGCAGGACCTCGTCGGGGGCGTGGTGGGAGGTTGACGTGTGAGCCCCAACGTCAGCAATTCCGGGCTCAGGCATGTCGTTTCCGCACAATCGTGGGGCCCACGGTCGCCTCCTCAGACGGCCAGCAGCCGGTCGAGGGCGTGCTTGATCCGCTCCGTGTCCTCGCGATACTTCACGATCGCACCCAGCGTGGCCGCCGCGACCTCGAGGTCGAGCTCGCTCGCGCCCAGCCGCTCCAGCGCCCGCACCCAGTCGAGCGTCTCGGCCACGCCCGGCGGCTTGAGCAGGTCGTCGCGACCGCGCAGCCGCTGGGTCACCTCGACCACCTGCCGGGCGAGCCTGTCCGAGACACCCGGGACCCGCGACCGGACGATCTCGACCTCGCGCTCCAGGCCCGGGTGGTCGATCCAGTGGTAGAGGCAGCGTCGCTTGAGCGCGTCGTGCAGCTCACGCGTGCGGTTGGAGGTCAGCACCACGACCGGGGGGCGCGAGGCCGCCACGGTCCCGAGCTCCGGGATGGTCACCTGATAGGTCGACAGCACCTCGAGCAGGAACGCCTCGAACTCGTCGTCGGCGCGGTCGACCTCGTCGATCAGCAGGACCGCGGGAGCCTCGCGGAGCGCCCGCAGCACCGGCCGCGCCAGCAGGAACCGCTCGTCGTAGAGGCTCTTCTCGGTCTCCTCCACGTCGCCCGCGCCGCCGAGCGCCTCCAGCGTCCTGAGGTGCAGGATCTGGCGAGGGAAGTCCCAGTCGTAGAGCGCCTGCGTCGCGTCGATGCCCTCATAGCACTGCAGACGGATCAGCGGGCAGCCCATGGCAGCGGCGAGGGCCTCGGCGAGGCTGGTCTTGCCGGTGCCCGGCTCGCCCTCGAGCAGCAGCGGCCGCTGCATCGCCAGCCCGAGGAACGTGATCGTCGACAGCGCGTCGTCGGCGAGATAGCCGGTGCCGCCGAGCAGCTCGGCGACCTCGCGCGGGCTGGCCGGCGCGGCCTGCCCCGCGTGCCCGGGCAGGCCGGAGGTCTCGTCGTCGGGCGACATGACGTCAGGGTACGACGGCGCGGGTTGCTCGTTGGTTGGCCCGGCCGCGCCGGCTCGGGGTCGGGTTCAGGCCTCGCTGGTGGTCGCCGCCGCCTCGTCGACGTCGTGGCCCGTGGCCAGGTCTCCGCACTCGACCTCGGTCGGCGGGTGGGCCGACAGGTAGGCCCGTGCTCCCTGGTCGCCGACCGACGACCCGAGCACTCCCGGCCAGTGGTGGCGGCCCAGCAGCACGGGATGCCCCGGCACCCCGTCGTACGTCGCCCGCGCGAGGGAGTCGCGGCCGGTCCCCGCTGCCAGCACCCGGGCGACGACGTCCGGCCCGACGTCGGGGAGGTCGACCAGGTGCAGGAGCGCCGCATCGCCCTCGACCAGGAAGCCGAGACCCGCCCTCAGCGAGGCCGACATGCCGGACTCCCAGTCGGGGGCCACGATCACGTCCACCGGGACCTCGCTGAGCAGCCGACGGGCCTCCTCGGCGGCCGCTCCGAGGACCACGGTGATCCGGTCGCATCCGCCGCCGTCCAGCGCGGCGCAGGCGCGCAACAGCCAGGAGCCGCCATCGGGGTCGCGCATCAGCGCCTTGGGCATGCCCATCCGCCGGCCGCCGCCGGCGGCGAGCAGGATGCCGACGGTGAGCGCCTGGTCGCCCGGGCGGGGAGCCGGTGCAGTCTCGACGTCGGTCGCGTGGGTCATCTGTCGTCACTCTCCGAAGGCCGCGGTGTAGAGCGTGGACCGGTCGGGGTCGAGCGGGCCGCTGAACCCGCAGACCATGAGCTCTCCGGCCCTGGCCGCCAGCAGGTAGCGCTGACCCACCTGCAGATCGGGGGCGCCGATCAGCTCCTCGAGGGTGTCGGGCGGAGCCTCGACCACGAGCTCCTCCGTCGGCGTGCCGGCGTACCACTTCTGGACCGAGAGGCGCACCTTGCCGTCCTCCACCGCGCGGACGGTGGCATCGACGGCCACGTCGACGCCCGACAGCAGCTCCGGAGTGGGCGCCACGCACCGGGTGGAGGCGGGGTCGGGCGCGCCGATCGTCGTCGACGAGGCGGCCGGCTCGGCGACCGACGGCGGGACGGCGGGCTCGTCGTCCCGGGAGAGCGCGAAGCCGGCGACCCCGACCACGAGGACGGCGGCGGCGGTGACCAGCCAGGACACGGCGGTCCGGGCGCGGGGTTCGCGGCTGACGGTCTCGGTGCTCCCGGACCCGGGTCGCTCGGGATCCGGCCGCGTCTCCCGAAGGCGCTCGCCCTCCACGCGGACGGCCTCCGGCGCCCCGGCCCTCGCAGCCCCGACGTCGGGCGCGGCCCCGGGCGTCCGCTCGGGGCGCGGCGTCCTGGGCTTGCGGGCCTTCCGCGGGCGCGACGGCGCCGCGTCCCGTCCCTCAGCGCGCGCGAGCAGCGCGGTCACCTCAACGGCTGGAGCCGGCTTCAGGTCGGCCGCGGGGTCGACCGACCGCAGCCAGTCGCGGAGCTCGCGGTCCTGCTGCGTCGTCACGCGCCGTCGTCCTCGCCACTCGGGGCGTCCTCGCCGGGGCCGGTGTCGCCCGTGCCCTCGGCGGCTTCCAGGTCCCGGTCGAGCTCGGCGCGCAGCGCGGCCTTGGCCCGCCGCAGCCGGGAGCTCGCGGCGTTCGGCGAGATCTCAAGGACGGCCGCGATCTCCGGAGCGGTCAGCTGCTCCCAGGCCCACAACCGCAGCACCTCGCTGCTGGTGGGGCGCAGTCGCGCCCAGGCGTCGCGGAGGCTGTCGTCCAGGAAGTCGCGATAGCGGCGTCCGTCACCCGAGCCGGTCGCCGGGCGCGGTGGTGTCGCCGGCGCCGCCTCGACGTCGGCGAGCCGGCGGCGGGCGACGGCATAGGCCCACGGCAGCCTGGCGTCCTCGTCGGGCAGCTCCGCCCGCAGCCGCCAGCACTCCGCGAAGGTCACCTCGAGCACGGACTCCGCCGTACGTCGATCCGTACGACGAGCGAGGTAGCGCCGCAGCGGCTCGACCAGCTCGGGCGCGACGGCCTGGTATCGCGCGGTCGCCTCGTCGCTCTGCTGCGCGGATCCCACCGGGCCAACCTACGTGGCCGAGCAACGGTTCCGGCGTCGGGTGCGGACGTGTCTCGTGCCTGGTCCAGCCAACCGGGCCTCGGGCGCGTCAGCGGCCCCGCACACCCCTGCCGACGCGACAGGGCCCCGCGTGACGCGGGGCCCTGTCGGTGATCCTGTCGGTGGTGCTGTGCCGATGCCGCTGGCAGGACTCAGAAGTCCATGCCGCCCATGCCGCCGTCGCCGCCGGCCATGGCCGGCGCCTTCTCCGGCTTGTCGGCCACGACGGCCTCGGTGGTGAGGAACAGCGCGGCGATCGACGCGGCGTTCTGCAGCGCCGA
>CAZQCA010000168.1:0-7472 GCA_964591845.1 uncultured Nocardioides sp. | reverse complement strand
CTCGTCATCGGGGTCAACCAGATCGGCATCACCGTGTGCAGCCTCGTGCTCGGAGCGGTCGGCGAGCCGGCGGTGGCCCACCTGGTGGAGCCGCTGCTCCATCTGGCCCAGGTGCCCGAGGCCTGGCTGCACCCGATCTCCTTCCCGATCGCGTTGCTGGTCGTCGTCTACTTCCACGTGGTCCTCGGCGAGATGGTGCCCAAGAACATCGCCCTGGCGGGGCCCGAGCGAGCCGCGCTCGTCCTCGGGCCGCTGGTGTGGGCGATCGCGACGGTGCTGCGCCCGCTGGTGCTGGTGATCAACGGCATCGCCCGCTTCGTGCTGCACCGCTTCGGCGTCGAGCTCCAGGCCGAGGTGAGCTCGACCTACACCCGCGAGGAGGTCGCCGCGCTGGTCGAGGAGTCACGGGGAGAGGGGCTCCTCGCCGACGACGAGTACGACCGGCTCTCCGGTGCCCTCGGCTTCTCCGAGAAGACCGTGCACGCGGTGATCATGGAGCCGGGGTCGCTGGCGACGGTGCGCCGCGGGTCGTCCGCGGCCGAGGTCGAGGACCTGTGCGCCGCCACGGGCTACAGCAGGTTCCCGGTGGTGGAGGCGGCGGGCGACCTGGTCGGCTACCTGCACATCAAGGACGTGCTCGAGTACGACGACGGCGGCCGCGACCAGCCGGTGGCGGACAAGTGGATCCGCCCGCTGGCGAGGGTCGCCGAGGACGACCTCCTCAGCGACGCGCTGGAGACCCTGCAGCGTCGAGGCGCCCACATGGCGCGAGTGGTCGACTCGGCCGGGGCCGTGCGCGGCCTGGTGACCCTCGAGGACGTCATCGAGGAGCTGGTCGGCGAGATCCGCGACGCCGCCCACCTCGAGGACGCCTGAGCCCCGCCCGGTCGCTGCGGCGCCGCGACGATGCCGGACCAGCGGGGCGGTGCTCGCTAAGGTGTGAGAGCCGGCGCAGCCGGAGCCCCGCCACAGCACCGAGCCAGCAACGAGACAGCAACGAGACAGTAGGTGAACGTGTCCGACGCAGCCGCGCGCACCGCCCGCGTGTGGACCGTGCCGAACATCCTGAGCATGGCCCGGCTGGCCGGCGTACCGCTGTTCCTCTGGCTCGTCCTCGGCCCCGAGTGGGACGGCTGGGCACTCCTCGTGCTCGCGGTCTCGGGGGTCACCGACTATCTCGACGGCTACCTCGCGCGCCGCCTGGGCCAGTTCACGCAGCTCGGCCAGATCCTCGACCCCGTCGCCGACCGCCTCTACATCCTGGCCGTGGTCATCGGCCTCGCGCTGCGCGACATCATCCCGTGGTGGGTGGCGCTCGTGCTGCCGTTGCGCGACCTGCTCCTCTGGGTGCTGGTGCCGTTCCTGCGCACCCGCGGCTACAGCGCCCTGCCCGTCCACTTCCTGGGCAAGGCCGCCACCTTCAACCTGCTCTACGCCTTCCCGCTCCTGCTCCTGGGCGACGGCACCGGCACGGTTGCCACCCTGGCCCGCGTGTTCGGCTGGGCGTTCGCGTTCTGGGGGATCGGGCTCTACTGGTGGGCGGGGATCCTCTACGCCTACCAGGTCTACAAGCTGCTGACCGACATCGACCGGCGGATGGCGGACTCCGGTGCCTGACTCGGCCTACGAACGGCTCCCGGAGCACGTCACGATGCCGCTGCTGGAGCTGGTGACCCGGCAGTCGCTCGACCAGGACTACGCCCACGTCGCCGAGAGAAGGGGGTCGGGCAGCGACTCCTCCGACACCCGGGTCGGCGGGACGGCGGTGCTGGTGGCGCTCGCGATCTTCGGCCTGCTCGTCGCGACCGCGGCCGTGCAGGAGAGCCGCCGCGCACCGGTCGACGCGACCAACCGCGCCCAGCTGATCGGGCAGATCGATGCGCGGCGTACGGCGCTGGCGAGGGTCCAGGACCGGATCGGCGAGCAGCGCGCCCGCATCGACACGCTCGAGCGCGAGGAGCAGGAGCTCGCCACGCAGCTGACGGCTGCCGACGCCCGGCTGCTCCGGCTCCAGGCGCGCACCGGCTACGGAGCCGTGCGCGGTCCGGGCATCCGCTACGAGGTGGACGACTCGCCCAGCGGCATCCCGGAGGAGAAGGTGCGCGACTCCGACCTCACCGATCTGGTCAACGCGCTGTGGGCGGTCGGCGCCGAGGCGATCGCCATCGACGGCGAGCGGCTGACCGTGCTCTCCGGCATCCGCAACGTCGACGTTGCGATCATGGTCAACGGCCGGCCGGTGTCGCCGCCCTACGTCGTCCAGGCGATCGGCGATCCCCGCACGCTGCAGGCCGACTTCGCGGAGAGCCCTCGGGGGCAGCACTTCCTGGCCCTGGCCCGGGCCCTCGGGTTCCAGACGTCGCTGACCAACGAGTCCTCGATGCTGCTCCCCGCCGTCGCGCCTCCGCTCCTGAGAGCGGTCGACCTCGGCGCGTCCACGGCCGGGAGCGATGTGCAGAATGGGGACACGCGCTCATCGAAGGGGGACACACCGTGATCGCGATCCTCGGTCTGGTCGTGGGCATCGTGCTCGGCCTGATCTTCCAGCCCGACGTGCCGGTGGCGCTGCAGCCCTACCTGCCGATCGCCGTGGTCGCAGCCCTCGATGCCGTCTTCGGTGCCCTGCGGGCCCTGCTCGACGGGATCTTCGACGACAAGGTCTTCGTCGTCTCCTTCCTGAGCAACGTCGTGATCGCCGCCGCGATCGTCTACCTCGGCGACAAGCTCGGGGTCGGGGGTCAGCTGTCGACCGGCGTGATCGTGGTCCTCGGCATCCGCATCTTCTCCAACGTCGCCGCGATCCGGAGGCACCTCCTCCGTGCCTGACGACCCGACCAGCGACCCGACCGAGGCGAGCCCCGAGCCGACCGAGGCGAGCCCCGAGCCGACCGAGGCGAGCCCGGAGCCGACCGAGGCGAGCGCGGAGCCGAGCGAGGCGGGCGCGGCCCGCAGCCGCCTGCGGGACTCCATGCTGCGGCCCTCGCGCAGTCAGGTCGTGGTGGGGCTGCTGCTGGCCGCCCTGGGCTTCGCCGCCGTCACCCAGGTGCGCGCCAACGAGCTCGACAACACCTACGCCAGCTACCGCGAGCAGGACCTCGTCGACGTCCTCAGCACCCTGACCGACGCCTCCCAGCGGGCCCAGAGCGAGCTGGCCCGGCTCGAGAGCACGCGGCGCGACCTGCGCAGCGCCAACGACCGCCGGGAAGCGGCCCTGGCCCAGGCCGAGCAGGCCAGTGACAGCCTCGAGATCCTCGCGGGCCAGGTGCCGGTGACGGGCCCGGGCATCCGGGTGGTGGTCACCGAGACCGAGGGCAGCGTCGAGATCGACTCCCTGCTCGACACCATCCAGGAGCTGCGCACGGCCGGTGCCGAGGCGATGGAGTTCAACGACCAGGTGCGGATCGTGGCGCAGTCCTCCTTCACCGACGGTGTGGGAGGGATCGTGGTCGACGGCACGCTGGTCACCTCGCCGTTCGTGCTGGAGGTGATCGGGGAGCCGCGCACGCTCGAGGGCGCGTTGGCCTTCATCCAGGGCCCCACCGACCAGCTCGAGGGCGACGGTGCGACCGTCGAGGTGACCTCGCTCGACGAGGTGCAGATCGACGCCGTGCGCCCCGCGTCGCGGCCCGAGTACGCCCAGCCCTCGGGCGAGCAGTAGCCTCGGTCCGACGCGCCGCGAGCGCCGACGCGTCCCGTCGCGACCAGGAGGTGCCGTGTACCCCGACGACCTGATGTACACCAGCGAGCACGAGTGGGTCCGCCGGCCCGGCGAGTCCGAGGGCGCCGTACGCATCGGCATCACCCACTACGCCCAGGACGCCCTGGGCGACATCGTCTACGTCTCGCTGCCCAGCGTGGGCGACACCGTCTCGACCGGCGCGGCGTGCGGCGAGCTGGAGTCCACCAAGTCCGTCAGCGACGTCTACGCGCCGATCTCGGGTGAGGTGGTGGCCCGCAACGAGGCCCTCGACGCCACGCCGGAGCTGGTCAACAACGATCCCTACGGGGGCGGGTGGCTGTTCGAGATCGTCCCCTCCGACGCCGCGGAGCTCGAGGGACTGATGGACGCCGCGACCTACCGGTCCTCGATCGAGGGCTGACCCGCACCTCCCGAGGAGTACGCCGCAGGGCCTGGGCCGGCTGATAGGTTCGGACGTGAACCGTCACCCTCAGGGTGCGGCTGAGAGTGAGCGGCGCACCGGGGTGGTGTCGCCCCCACGGCCCGAGGAGTTTCCGATGCCCTTCTGCACCGCGTGCGGTCGGCAGAACCCCGACGACGCCCGGTTCTGCTCGCAGTGCGGCACGCCGCTGGTCGCGCTCGACCAGCAGGCGGCCGAGCCGGCGGCGCCGGGGGAGGAGGCCGCGACCGACGTGACGGCCACCATCACCTTCGGAGCGTCCGCCGAGAAGGTCGAGACCTCCGACCGCCAGCTGAGCCCCGTCGACGCGGCGGCGGTCGACGCCCTGCGCGCCGGCCACGCCCTGCTGGTGGTCCAGCGCGGGCCCGGTGCCGGCAACCGCTTCCTGCTCGACCTCGACCTCGTGACTGCCGGTCGCCACCCCGAGAGCGAGATCTTCCTCGACGACGTGACCGTCTCGCGCCGCCACGCCGAGTTCCACCGCACCGGCACCGACTTCTCCGTGCGCGACGTGGGGAGCCTCAACGGCACCTACGTCAACCGCGACCGCATCGACGAGGTGTCGCTGAAGGACGGAGACGAGGTCCAGATCGGCAAGTACCGCCTGGTCTTCTACTCCGGCCACGCGGGCGGCTGAGCGCGGTGGTGACCCCTGCGGCTCCTGCGTCGGGACAACCGGCGCGGGGGAGGATGAACATCGGGCAGGTGCTCGAGCATCTGCGCCCGGACTTCCCCGGGGTCACGATCCCCAAGATCCGCTTCCTGGAGGACAAGGGCCTCATCAAGCCCGAGCGCACCCCGGCCGGCTACCGCAAGTTCTCGGTCGCCGACGTCGACCGGCTGCGCTACATCCTGCGCATGCAGCGGGACCACTACCTCCCGCTGCGGGTGATCGGCGAGCACCTCGACGCGATCGACCGTGGGCTCGAGCCGCCACCGATCGACCCCGTCGTACCCACCGTCCCGACCGTGGCGCTGTCCGCGGACGGCAGCCCCAGCCCGGAGTCCTTCGCGCGCCGCGACCGGCTCCGGATGTCGCGGCGCGAGCTGGTCAAGGTCGCCGAGATCGACGAGGAGCTCCTCACCCAGCTCGAGCAGTTCGGTCTGGTGGCCAAGCAGCCGGGCACGGGCCACTACGACAGCGACGCCCTGGTCATCGCCCGGGCGGCGCGCGACCTGGCCGGCTTCGGCTTCGAGCCCCGTCACCTGCGGGCCTTCAAGACGGCGGCCGACCGCGAGGTCGGGCTGGTCGAGCAGGTCGTCGAACCCCTCAAGCGCGGCCGCGACGCAGCCGCCGCGGCGCGTGCCGAGGAGGCCGTCAACGAGATCGCGGCCCTCTCGGTGCGGCTGCACGCGACCCTGGTCAAGGCCGGTCTCCACCGCCCCTGAGCGGCCCGTTCGGGCCGCTGGCCGTCGTCGTGGCCGGGGGTAGGGTGGTGGCGTGCGTGAAGTCGATGTCGTCGGGGTGAGGGTCGAGATGCCCTCGAACCAGCCGATCGTCCTGCTGCGCGAGGTGGGCGGTGATCGCTACCTGCCCATCTGGATCGGCGCCGTGGAGGCGACGGCCATCGCGTTCGCCCAGCAGGGTGTGGAGCCTCCGCGACCGCTGACGCACGACCTGCTCAGGGACATCGTGGAGGCCACCGGCAACACGCTCAGCGAGGTCCGCATCACCGACGTGCGCGACGGGGTCTTCTACGCCAGCCTGGTGCTGGGCAGCGGGGTCGAGGTCGACGCGCGGCCCTCGGACTCCATCGCGCTGGCGCTGCGCACCGGGTCCCGGATCGTCTGCGCCGACGGTGTGCTGCAGGAGGTCGGGCTGGCCGTGCCCGACGAGCAGGAGGACGAGGTCGAGAAGTTCCGGGAGTTCCTCGACCAGGTGACCCCCGAGGACTTCGAGGCGCAGTAACTCTCATCTTCTGGTTGAGGGTTAAGGTTGCGACACGCCCAGGCGGCGCGTTGACCGGGGCCGGTCGGCGGCCTACCGTGAACTGTCTCCGGTGTAACTCCACCGTTGTGGTTGTAGCGGGTCCCGACGAGTTCGGGCCCGCGGCCACGATGTCCTTCCCCCGGGAGTTGCGCGACACGGAGTAGGTCGACGGAGGGTCGATGGGCGTGAACGACAACGAGCAGCAGGCCGATCTGGCGGCGGGAGCCGTTGCCACCGAGCGTGCCGAGGAGCAGGGCCTGCTCTTCACCGACGACGTCTCACCCCTGCCCAGCGACACCGGCTACCGGGGGCCCACCGCGTGCAACGCGGCCGGGATCACCTACCGTCAGCTCGACTACTGGGCCCGCACGGGTCTCGTGGAGCCCTCCGTGCGCGGCGCGAAGGGCTCCGGGTCGCAGCGGCTCTACTCGTTCCGCGACATCTTGATCCTCAAGGTGATCAAGCGGCTGCTCGACGCCGGCATCTCCCTCCAGCAGATCCGGACGGCGGTGCAGTTCCTGCGCGAGCGCGGCACCGACGACCTGACCCGCGTGACGCTGATGAGCGACGGCGCCTCGGTCTACGAGTGCACCAGCAACGACGAGGTCATCGACCTGTTGCAGGGTGGTCAGGGCGTGTTCGGCATCGCGATCGGTGGCGTCTGGCGCGAGATCGAGGGCACGCTCGCCGAGCTGCCCTCCGAGCGCACCGACGAGGAGCCGGCCGCCGTACCCGGCGACGAGCTCGCCGCGCGCCGGGCCGCCCGCCAGACGGGCTGAGCCATCGGCCCGGTGATAGCCTGCGAGGGCTGACGATCCCGTGCGGGAGAGTCTCCCGGCCCCCACCCTGGGGTCACCGGGAGCGCCGAAGGGGCAACTCCTCCCCGGAACCTCTCAGGCGCCCGGACCGCGCGGAGCAGGCGACTCTGGAAGCCACCGCTGACAGAGGGGGAGGGCACCGACCACGACCCGGCCGTCCCCTGTGACGCGCCGCGTGAGGGAGCCCCGATGCCCGAAGAGTCCGCCCCGTTCGTCCGCCGTCACCTCGGCCTGGCCCCCCACGACCGGGCCCGGATGCTCGACGCGCTCGGCTACGACAGCCTGGAGGCGCTGATGGCCTCCGCCGTGCCGGGCGGCATCCGCAGCCACGTCGAGCTCGACCTGCCGGCCGCCCTGTCCGAGCCGGAGGTGGCCGCCGAGCTGCGGTGCCGCGCGGCGGGCAACGTCGTGGCCGAGCCCATGATCGGCCTCGGCTACCACGGCACCGTGACCCCGGCGGTGATTCGCCGCAACGTGCTCGAGGACCCGAGCTGGTACACCGCCTACACGCCCTACCAACCCGAGATCTCCCAGGGGCGCCTGGAGGCGCTGCTCAACTTCCAGACCATGGTCTGCGACCTGACC
>CAZQCA010000167.1:0-7484 GCA_964591845.1 uncultured Nocardioides sp. | reverse complement strand
CTACGGCCGCACCCTCAACGGCACCCCCGAGCAGCGCGCCCGCTGGAAGCGCGGCGTCGCGTTCGTCGAGGGCGCGATCGGCGAGGCCGTCGGTCGCGAGTACGTCGCCCGGCACTTCCCGCCTACCTCCAAGGCTCTCATGGACGACCTGGTCGCCAACCTGCTCCTGGCCTACCGGCAGTCGATCTCCCAGCTCGACTGGATGGGTGAGGAGACCAAGCAGCGGGCCTACGACAAGCTCGACACGTTCCGGCCCAAGATCGGCTACCCCGAGGAGTTCCGCGACTACGGCACCCTCGTGGTGGGCGACGACCTGGTCGGCAACGTCGCCGCGGCGTCGTACTTCGAGACGGCGCGGCAGCTCGCCAAGATCGGCGCGCCGGTCGACCGCGACGAGTGGTTCATGCTGCCCCAGACCGTCAACGCCTACTACAACCCGGGCACCAACGAGATCTGCTTCCCCGCGGGCATCCTGCAGAAGCCGTTCTTCAGCCCCGACGCCGAGACGGCGGAGAACTACGGCGGCATCGGCGCGGTGATCGGTCACGAGATCGGCCACGGCTTCGACGACCAGGGGGCGCAGTACGACGGCGCCGGCAACCTCAACGACTGGTGGACCCCCGACGACAAGGCCGCGTTCGAGGTCAAGTCCTCGATGCTCATCGAGCAGTACGACGGCTTCGAGCCGCGCACCCTGCCGGGTGAGCGCGTCAACGGCGCGCTCACCGTGGGGGAGAACATCGGCGACCTCGGCGGACTGACGATCGCCCACAAGGCCTACGCCCTCTCCCGCGACGGCGCCGTCACCCCCGAGGAGAGCCGCACCCTCTTCCTCAACTGGGCCTTCTGCTGGCGCACCAAGCGGCGCAAGGAGCAGGAGCAGCAGTACCTCACCATCGACCCCCACTCGCCCCCGGAGTTCCGCGCCAACATCGTGCGCAACCTCGACGAGTTCCATCAGGCGTTCGAGACCACCCCCGGCGACGGACTGTGGCTGGAGCCCGACCTCCGCGTCCGCATCTGGTGACCCCAGCCCCGCCGACCTGTCAGAAGCGCGCGCTCACCTGGCAGAACCGCGCCGCGCTTCTGCCAGGTCGCGCCGCGTTTCTGCCGGGTCGGGCCGCGTTTCTGCCGGGTCGGGTCAGTGGAGGTGGCCGGCGGCCATGTGGTCGGGGTTGGTGTCGCGCTCGACGCGCCGGCGGGGCAGGAAGAAGGCCGGGATGAGCACGCAGGCCACGAGCACCGTCGCGACGACGAAGGACGACGCGAACGCGTCGGCGCTGTCCGCCAGCGCCTTCGCGCCGAGCTGGGCCAGCTGTGACGGGTCGGCACCCGCCGAGGCGAGCAGCTGCGCGATCGCCTCCTGGTCGTCGCCCGCCTGACGGATCGCCGTCATCAGCCCGATCGCGGGGCTGTCCTTGTAGCCGTTGGTCAGCAGCACGGAGAAGAGCGCCGTGCCGATCGAGGCCGCGACCTGCTGGACGATGTTCATGAGGGTCGAGCCTCGCGCGATGTTGTGATCGGTGAGCGTCTGCAGCGCCGACGTCATGATCGGCATCATCGTCGCGCCCATGCCGAGTCCCATCACGAACAGCGCACCGAGCAGCAGCACGTAGGAGGTGTCGGTGCCGACCTGGGTGAACGCGGCCATCCCGGCCGTGATCAGGGTGACGCCGGTGAGCACGATCTTGCCGGGGCCGATCCGGTCGACGAGGGCGCCGGCGACCGGCATCGTGATCATCGCGCCGAAGCCCTGGGGGGCGAGCAGCCATCCGGTCGTCAGAGTCCCCTCGCCGCGCACGGCGATGAAGTACTGCGCGAAGAGCAAGCTGGCCCCGAAGAACGCGACGGCGAAGAGCGACATCGCGAGCACCGCGACCGCCATCTGCTTGTTCTGCAGCAGGTGCAGGTCGACCAGCGGGTGCTCGATCTCGTTCCAGATCGCACGCCCGACGAAGGCCACGATCAGCACCAGCCCGATGATCGCGGGGAGCAGCACCTCGCGATGCCCGACGCCACCGTGCTCGGGGATCGAGCTGACGCCGTAGAGGAACGCCGCGAGGCCCGGCGACAGCAGGGCCATGCCGATCCAGTCGAACGTCTCCGACGGCTGGGGGGCGTCCTGCGGCAGCGCCATGGCGGCGTAGACCAGCGCGCCGATGCCGATCGGGAGGTTGATCAGGAAGATCCAGTGCCAGGAGGCGATCTCGATCAGCCAGCCACCCAGGATCGGACCGAAGATCGGCCCGAGCAGCATCGGTACGCCGAGCACGGCCATCACGCGGCCCACCCGGTCCGGCCCCGCCGCCCGGGTGAGGATCGTCATGCCCAGCGGCATCAGCATGCCGCCGCCGAGCCCCTGGAGCACCCGGAAGAGCACGAGCATCTCGATCGAGTCGGCTAGTGAGCAGAGCACCGACCCGGCGGTGAAGAGCGCCACGGCCAGCAGGTAGAGCCGCTTGGTGCCGAACCGGTCGGCCGCCCAGCCCGTCAGCGGGATCACCGAGGCCAGCGCCAGCGTGTAGCCGGTCATGGTCCACGCGACCTGCGCCGGGGTGGCGTCGAAGACCTCTCGGAACTTCTCGAGCGCGATCGTGACGACGGTGATGTCGAGGATCGACATGATGGCGCCGAGGACGACGACACCGGCGACGACGAGGACGCCTCGGTCGAGCCTGTCGTCGCGGGGGGCGGCCTGGGGCTGGGCGGGGGCATCGGTCACCCCAGAAGCCTAGGGAAGCCTTGCCTTGCAGGCGAATCCGTTCCGCACGGCTCCAGGCGCCGTCGGCACCACCGCCCGGGTCACCCGCCCGGTCGGTAGAGCGCGGTCTGCGGGTGGGTGTCGACGAAGCCCGCGCCGCGGTAGACGCCGATGGCGGGCCCGGCCGGGTCGGCGACGATCACGAGCTGCCGGGAGCCGAGCTCCCGCAGAGCGTGCCGCCCGGCCGCGCTCACCAGCGCTCCGGCCAGGCCTCGTCGCCGGTGGTCGGGATGCGTCATGACCGACTGGTAGCGGGCCCGGCCGGCCCCGGCGTCGAAGACCCCGAGCGTGGCCGCCGCGGCGCCGCCGGTCGTCGCCCACCACCAGGAACCGTGGCCGGCGCGGACGGCGTCTCGCAGCCCGTCGTACCGACGTTGGAGGAACAGGCGGTGACTCTCGCGCGTCCCGTGGAACTCGTCGGCCAGCTCCATCTCGACGAGTGCGGCCCACGGGGCGTCGTCGTCGGGATCCAGTCGCGCGAGGGCGTAGCCCGCAGGCACGGGCGTGTCGGCCATCGCCGTCGTCGTCAGCACGACGTCGTGCTCGACGACGACATCGACCCCCGCGGCCTCGTCGGGGTCGACCTGCGCGTCGGGGTCGTCGATGCCGATGGCGACGTGGCCGGCTCCCGGGTGCTCGGCCCGGAAGACGTCGAGCCAGTCCGGGAGCGACCCGGGCCGCGGACCTGAGCGCAGCACCAGGCAGTTGCCCCAGTGGTACGTCGGGTTGCGCGGGGTCCGCAGCACCAGATAGCCGTCCCGCTCCTCGACGACGCTGCCCTGGCGCTCCATCAGCACCAGATCCGTCGCGAGCCCAGGGGAGCGTAGCGACCAGTCGTTCACCGGTCCGACCTCTCGAGACCGAGCGCGGCCTCGGCCATCCGGGTGAGCAGCGCACGCATGTCGGCGTCGGCCAGCCGTCCGCTGTGCGGGGTGGAGTTGATCAGCCCGAACGCCACGTGCGCCATGGCCGTGGACTCCTCGGCGGACAGCGCGGTGTCGCGGGACCGCAGCTGGTCGGCCCACAGGTCGACGTAGCGGCGCTGGAGGTCGCGGACCTTCTCGCGAGCGTCGTCGGGCAGCGACTCCCAGTCGCGGTCCTGCACGACGATGAGGGCGCGGTGCCGCAGCGCGAAGTCGACGTGCCAGTCGACCAGGGCCCGCACCGCGGCGGAGGCGTCCTCCGCGCGGCCCACCCTCCGCTCACCCTCCGCGAGCAGCTGCTCGCTGATCGAGACGAGCATCTCGGCCAGGATCGCCTCCTTGGAGGCGAAGTGCTTGTAGAGGGCGGGCCCGGAGATCCCGCAGGCCGCCCCGAGGTCCGCCACCGACACTCCGTGGAAGCCGCGGGCGGCGAAGAGGTCCGCGGCCGTGGCGAGGATCTGGGCGCGGCGGGTCACGCGGTCAGGTTAGCGGCTGTTCACCACCGGCGACCGCCCAGGCGCCGACCACCGGCCGCCCGGCCAGCTCGGTGAGGGTCTCCACCGACGTCAGCCCGTGGCGACGGAGCAGGTCGGCGAGCTGCTCGGGCTCGACGGTGTGGAAGCCGGGCCGGTCGGCAGGCGCGTCGCCCTCCCCGAACCGCTCGTGCTCCGGATGGCGTGGGTCGCCGAAGTCCTCGTCCACCAGCAGCACCCGGCCCCCCGGTGCCAGGACGCGGGCGATCTCGGCGGCGCCCCGCTCGAGGTCGCTCCAGTGGTGCATCGTGTTGACCGCGCAGACGGCGTCGGCGGAGCCGTCCGGGACGGGCAGTCTCTCCGCCGCCCCGGTCACGACCTCGACGCCCCTCCCTCGACCGCGGACGCGGCCCAGCCGCAGCCGGGTGCGCAGGAGCCCGCGCATGAACGGCGTGGGCTCGACGGCCAGCACGCGGGCACCGGTGGCGGCGGCAGCGACGGCCCCCGCGCCCATGCCGGCGCCGATGTCGAGCACCCGCTCTCCGGCGCGCAGCTCGAGCCGGCGTACGACGGCGTCGTTGACGTCGGAGCGCCACAGGCGGGGTAGCAGCCGCAGGTAGCGCACAGCGCCGAGGACGCCTTGGTCGTGGTGGTGACCCTCGGCCCCGTGTGCGTGGTGATCGTGGTGGTCAGCCATCCGACAAGGCTCTCACCCGGGCTGCTGGCGCGCCTGCTGGAGCAGCCACTCCCGCATGCCGACCCGGCGGGTCGGCGCCGGCAGGCGCGCCGACACCCAGCCGTCGTCGACGCGGGTCGGGTGGAAGGTGATCACCTGGTCCGGCTCGTCCGTACGCCGTCCGTCGGCGAGGTCGAAGCGCCAGAAGTGCCCGGGGCAGGTCAGCAGCCCGTCGCGCACCAGCCCTCCGGACAGGCGGATGTCTCGGTGGGGACAGCGGTCGAGCATCGCCTGGAAGCCGCCGTCCGGGAGCCGTACGACGCAGACCCGTCCCGTCTCGTCCTCGCCGCGCAGCTCGACGGCGAGCGGCGCCCCCTCGGGGACGGCGTCGGCCCGGCAGATCCGGGTCCAGCCCTCCTCGCCGGTCACCGGGCGTCTCCGTGGCCGGGTCGACGCCAGCCCAGGTTGTGGCTGATCCGGCCGGCGGTCTCCATCACCGGCCGGGCGAGGCGCCGGATCGGCTCGGGGTTGTCGGGCGCGTGGCCGGCGACCGACACCGCGGCGACCACCCGCCCGGTGCGGCCGCGCACCGGGGCCGCGATCGAGACCATGCCGTTCTCGGACTCGTAGACGTTCTCGCCGAAGCCCTGCCGGCGCACCTGCGCGAGCTCGGTGAGCAGCGTGGACTTGCTGGTGATCGTGAACGGCGTGCGCCGGGTGAGGCGCATCGATGCGACCACCCGGGCCTGCTCCTCGCCGTCGAGGAACGCGAGCAGCACCTTGCCGGTGGAGGTGAGGTAGGCGGCGTTGCGACCGCCCACCCGGCTGAATACCGCCATCGCGGTGGGACTCTCCCGCCGCTCGACGTAGAGCACGTCGGTGCCGTCGAGGATGGCCACGTGGAGGGTGTGGTCGGTGACCGCGCGCAGCTGGTCGAGCGGCCCGGTGGCTGCCTGGTGCAACGACAGCGCCGTCTCGGCCGAGACGCCAAGGTTGCGCATCGTGGACGTCAGGCGGAACAGGCCCGTGTCCTCCACCTTCTCCAGCAGCTGCTCCTGGACCAGCGTCCAGACGACGCGGTGGGCCGTGCTCTTGCCCACGCCGATCCGGCGCGCCAGCTCGCTGACGCCGAGCTGGGTGTCTCCCTTGCCGAACTCGCGCAGCACCCGCGCCGCCGTCGCCACGCTGCCCAGGGTCTGCGTGCTGCCGGGGACCCGCGTCATCGGTCCTCCCCGCGGCCCAGCCTCAGCAGGGCACGGCGCAGCTCGGCCGGGTCGGGGCGCGCGCCGGCGTCACCGAGGGGCAGGTCGGCGTGCGGACCCGCGATCTCGCGGGCCAGCAGGCCGGCGGCACGCGCCAGGCCGAGCCGCTCGGCGGCCACGAACTCGTCGACCAGCGACTCCCGGCCCGGGAAGGCCCGGCGGATCGCCTGCCCGTCGCGGACGGCGGCGGCGTGCTGGTTGGCGAGGGCGACGCCCGCGTGCTGGGCGTGATGGGGGCCCAGCCCGCCGCCGGGCGACACGGACAGGTGGTAGACCACGTCGGCCACGCCGAGCACCCGGCGTACGGCGTGGGGGTCGTCGTCGACCAGGCCGAGCTCCGGGAGCAGCGTGACGTCGAAGAAGCGGACCGTCCAGGTCACGCCGGCGTAGTCCTCGGTGAGCGCCACCTCCGGACCCTGGGGGGCCGGCAGCGCGTCGGTCGTGGCGACCAGGTGCAGGTCGCGTGCCGCCGCGACGGCCACCGTCACCTCGCTGCGCCCCGCCAGTGGCAGCGCCGCGCGCTCGGCCGGTGCCAGCAGCGATGCCTGGTCGAGGTAGGCCCGGTGCAGGGCGTGGACGTAGTCGGCCAGCCGCTCGCGCATGGCCTCGGGGCCGGAGTCCGCCCAGTCCTCGCTCATGACCGCAGCCTAGGGACGAGCCTCCCGGACCCCGGATCCGTGTCCCGCATGCAGGGACGGGCGGGCGCTGGCACGCGGCCGGCTCCTACGGTCCCCTGCATGAGCACGGACTATGTCGACGGTCACACCGCAGCACAGTCCATGGCCGCGGCGATGGCCGAGCCCGACCTCGCCGAGGGCACTCCGTCGGGGACGACCCGGCTCGAGACCGAGACGGCCCGACACGGCCGGCGTCGGCTCCCGAGGCCCGGTGTGCCCGCCGGCATCCTCCGGCTGGCCCACGTGGGCGTCACCGTCACCGACCTCGACCTCGCGACGGCGTACTACACCGGCGTGATGGGGATGACCGTGAGCGGCCGCGACGCCGACTCGGTCTATCTCCGCTGCTGGGACGAGACCGACCACCACTCGCTGCGGCTGCGCTACGCGCCTCGCGTGGGCTTCGACATGATGGCCTACAAGGTCGCCCACGAGGACGACCTCGACGACCTCGAGAACAAGATCAGCCGCTACGGCCTGCCGGTGCAGCGGATCAGCCGGGGCGAGGCGGTCGGCCAGGGCGAGAGCATCCGCTTCGCCACCCCCAGCGGCCACCTGATGGAGCTGGTCCACGACATCGAGCGGGTCGACAGCGCCCGCGGCAAGGTCAACCCCGACCCGTTCGCAGGGTTCGGCGAGCCGGGCCCGCGGTCGGTCATCCAGCCGCCCCGGATGGACCACCTGCTGGTCACCGCCGAGGAGGTCGGCGAGG
>CAZQCA010000166.1:0-7516 GCA_964591845.1 uncultured Nocardioides sp. | reverse complement strand
AGGTCGCGCTCCCCTGCGCCACGCAGAACGAGCTGATCGGCGCCGACGCCAAGGCGCTGCTCGACCACGGGGTGACCGTGGTGGCCGAGGGCGCCAACATGCCCTCCGACCCGGACGCCGTACGCCTGTTCGTCGAGGCCGGCATCCTCTACGGGCCGGGCAAGGCCGCCAACGCCGGCGGCGTCGCCGTCAGCGGCCTGGAGATGGTGCAGAACGCGACGTTCTCCTCGTGGAGCCGGGCCAAGGTCGATGCGCGGCTGCTGGAGATCATGGTCGACATCCACCACAGCTGCCTCGAGGCGGCCGCGGAGTACGACCAGCCGGGCAACTACGTCGTGGGTGCCAACATCGCAGGCTTCGAGAAGGTCGCCTCGGCGATGCTCGCCCAGGGGATCGTGTGAGGAGGGGGAGGACATGAGCCGCAAACGCATCGGCTACTTCGAGGGCACCGACGCGGGGCTGCTGACGGCGCTGGTCTGCGACGGCTACGACACCATCCCGGTGTCCAACGGACGGGACAAGCATGGCCACCACGTCCGGCTGATCAACGACAAGAACCGCGTGGACCTGCTGATCGCCTACGTCCACAAGATCGTGGCACCGGACGGACCCGCCCGTGAGACCGGCGACCTGACGTCGGGCGACCTCTTCCACCTCTGTCGCGTCTATGAGATCCCGCTGCTCCTCGAGACCCCGGCTGCCCTCCAGGGCCAGGCCGCCAGCCTGCTCGGAGACCCACCCGACATCGTGCGCTTCGTGGATCCCGCCGACGCCCTGACCGAGGCGCGGAGGATCCTGTCCGGCTGACGTCGGCGGGGTTCCTGTGCGCCCCGTGGCCCTGGCACCCATGGCCCGATGGGGTGGTTGTCCCGTCGGTCCCCCGGTGGGACGGTGCGGGGAGGAGGTGCCCGATGAGGTTCCGATCCGAGGTCACGCCGAGCGGTCAGGTGTTCGCCGTCGCCGGCACCAACACCGTCTCCTTCGGGGTGGTGGCGTCCGAGGCCGCCCGGGTGGGGCTGTTGGGCTACGCCGTCGCCCGACGCGACGTCGGCAGCGACACCTGGGAGGTGATGGACGGGTTCAAGGTCTTCGAGTCCGTCGTGCCGCAGCCGACACCGGGGCTGCGGGTCAGCACGGCCGACCACCCCGTCCAGAGCTTCCTGTGGGACGACTTCCTCGCCGAGCCCGATCGCCTCTACGAGTACGAGTTCCGTCCGGCCAAGGGCGAGCCTGGGGCGCTGACCTACCCCGATCCCGCCATGGTCGTGGCGGTGCGCACCGAGCCGGCGTACGGCGGCACGCACGACGTCTTCTTCAACCGGGGGGTGGCCAGCAGCCAGTTCTACTCCCGCGAGTTCGGCAACGACCGGATCGAGGACCTCAGTGAGGAGAAGCGCGCGCGGGCCCTGGCCTGGCTGACCCGGGATCTCGACGACGCGTTGCTCAGGTTCATCGACGACTGCGGCCCCGGCGACCGGCTCGAGGGCTGCTTCTACGAGTTCCACTACCAGCCGGCGGTGTCGGCGTTCGTCCGGGCGATCACGCGAGGGGTCGACGTCCGCCTCGTCGTCGACGCGAAGGAGAACCAGCGCACGGTCGACGGCGAGCTCCAGGAGGCCTTCCCCCGCGTCAAGAACATGGCGGTCATCGACGACGCCGGCATCTCCCCCGACCGCGTGGTCCTCCGGGTGGCGCGCCGCTGGGACATCGCCCACAACAAGTTCATGGTCCGGACGCCCCAGGGCGGCCAGCCGAGCGAGGTGTGGACCGGCTCGACCAACCTGTCGCTGAGCGGGGTGTCGGGGCAGACCAACGTCGGGCACTGGGTGCGCGACCAGGCCGTCGCGGAGGCCTACCACCAGTACTTCGCGCTGCTGTGGACCGACCCCGGCGCTCCGTCCGGCTCCCCCAACGCCAAGGCCCTCAACGCGGCGTACGAGAAGGCTGTGGCCGACTTGTCCCCCGTGCTGGCGGCGGACCTCGACGGCAGCACGCCCGGCATCACGCCCGCCTTCAGCCCGCGACCCGACCTGACCCTCCTCGACCGCTACGCGGCGGCGCTCGACAAGGCCAAGCGGCAGGGATGCATCACCCTGGCCTTCGGCGTCGGGCCCAAGATCAAGGACGCGCTGGCCGACAACACCCAGGCGGGACCGCTGGAGTTCCTCCTGCTGGAGAAGAAGGACGTCCCCCGCAAGGTCGAGGAGGGGCAGCAGCCCCAGCCGTTCGTCAGGCTCAACTCGCAGCACAACGTCTACTCGGCGTGGGGCACCTATCTGAGGGGCCCCGTCTACCAGTGGGTCCGCGAGACCAGCGCGCGCGAGCTGGGACTCAGCAACCACGTGGCGTTCATCCACTCGAAGTTCATGCTCATCGACCCGCTCGGCGCGGCGCCGGTCGTGGTCACCGGGTCGGCCAACTTCAGCGACGCCTCGACGGGCGACAACGACGAGAACATGCTGATCATCCGTGGGGACCAGCGGGTCGCCGACCTGTACTACACGGAGTTCAACCGGCTCTTCAACCACTACTACTTCCGCAGCGTGGTCGAGGACATCTCCCGGCGGCCCACGACCTCGCCCGCCAAGGCGGGCGCGAGCCGCTTCCTCATGGAGAGCGCCGACTGGACCAAGAAGTACGCGCCCGGCTCGTTCCGCGCCAAGCACCTCGCGCTGATGGCCTCGATGGCCGACACTCAACAGCTGCCCACGACCGCCGGTGCGGCGTCGGGGGTGCTGGGGGCTGCGGCAAGGGCGGCCACGGCCGGTCGTGCCGCGACGTTCGAGCTCTACCAGGACCGCGCGGGCAGGCACCGGTGGCGGCTCCGGGCGGCCAACGGCGAGATCGTGGCCCAGGGCCAGTCCTACAAGACGCGGGCCGGAGCGCGCCGGGCGGTGGAGGCCGTACGCCGCGCGGCGGCGTACGGCGTCACGCGCTAGGGCCGCCGCCGAACCAGGTGACGACCGCCCGGTCGAGGCCGGCCGCGCCGCCCTCGCCCACCCACGCGACGTGCCCGTCGGGTCGGACGAGCACGCCCGTCGGCGCCGGCACCGGGCCCACCACCGGAAGCTCCCATGACGCCGCCGCCTCCGCAGCGACGAGCCGGACGCGGTCGTCCCCCGGATCGAGGCCGTCCGGGGTGCCCAGGTCGAGCAGCAGCGGCCGCGCGTCGCGGAGCAGCTCGAAGACCCGGCGTGGGCCGTCTGCGGTGCTGAGATCCAGGTCCGGCACCCGCCGGCCGAGCAGCGGATGTCCCTCGCCGAGGTCGTGGCGCACATCCAGTCCTGTGAGCAGACCGGCCAGCCGGGTGCGGGACTCCTCGGAGCCCAGCAGGTCGGCGACGGCCCTGCGCACCGCCTCGGTGCGGGCGTCGCCACGCTGGAGGAGCACCTGGAGCATCACGTTGTCCAGGACGCGCGCGGTCGCGGGGTGCCGCTCCGCGCGATAGGTGTCCAGCAGCGTCTCGGGCGAGGTGCCGTGCACGACCTGCGCGAGCTTCCACCCGAGGTTGACGGCGTCCTGGACCCCGAGACCGATCCCCTGCCCGCCGGTGGGCGGGTGCACGTGCGCGGCGTCGCCGGCGATCAGCACCCGCCCGTCGCGGTAGCCCTCCGCCTGCAGGGTCGCGTCGGTGAAGCGCGAGATCCACGACGGGTCGTGGACGCCGAAGTCGGTGCCGTAGACGGCCTGCAGCGCCGCGCCGAGGTCGGCCAGCGTCGGCTCGGAGCCGGGCTCGAGCCGTGGCTCGGTGACGACGACCCCCACCGTCCGCCCGTCCGGCATCGGGTTGAGGCCGTGGATGCCGATCTCGTCGAGACGCAGCCCCGGCGGTGGCTCCTCCGTCGTCCGCACCTCCGCGATCAGATGGCTCCGGGTCGCGGGCGCGCCGACCATGGTGAGGCCCGCCGCCCGGCGGACGACGCTGCGCCCACCGTCCGCGCCGACGAGGTACGCCGCCCGCGCCGCGTCACCGCCGGCCAGCGCGACGTCCACACCCCCCTCGTCCTGGGTGAGGCCCGTGACCTCGACGCCGTAGCGGATGGGCACGCCGAGTCCCTCGACCCAGCCTCGCAGGAGGTCCTCCACGTGGCTCTGGGTCAGCCCCAGCGTGTAGGCATGCCGCGACGGCAGGCTGCCGACGTCGAGCGCGGTGTCGGCGAAGCTGAGCGCCGGCACCGTGCGCCCGGCCTCGAGGAAGCGGGAGGCGAGACCGCGCTGGTCGAGGATCTCGAGGGTGCGGGCGTGGAAACCGCGGGCCCGGGTGCCGACCAGGTCCGGCGTCGCCCGGCGCTCGAGGACGGTCACCTCCACCCCCGCCAGCGCCAGCTCCCCCGCGAGCATCAGCCCGGTCGGTCCGCTGCCGATCACGAGCACGTCCGTCACGTCATCCCCCTGTCGTCGGCCCCTGTCGTCGGCCCCGTCGTCGGTTCGAGTCCCGCAGTCTGCGCCCTCACCGGGGCCTTGCGGCAAGCCCCCCTCACCGCTATACGTTGGAAGTGGCGGGACGGGACACGGCTCAGCCGGGTCCGTCCGGGTGCGCGAGGTCGTAGGCCCGCGACAGCTTCTGCGGCACCACCATCCGCCACGCGTCCACGACGAGCTCTCGCGCCTCAGCGGGCTCGAGTGCCGCGAGATGCGACTCCACCCAGTGGAACCGCAGGTCGGAGGCCGACGGCATCACGAACCTGTTGGGGTCGCTCGCGACCAGGTCGGCGCGCTCGTCGTTGGGGAACGCGAAGCCCATCATCGTCTCGTCGAGGGAGAACGCGACATAGACGATCTGCTTGACCCGGAACTTCAACCGGCCCCGGACATAGACCGGGTAGGACCGCTCCAACTCACTCCCCAGGGCTCGGACGTCCTCGATCGTGGCCACCGTCAACCTCCTCCGTCGGTCCGCACCATGCCGGGGTCCTCAGGCGGGCCGGGCGCCGGCCAGGGCGGCGCCCAGGAGTGCCTCGACACTCTCCTGGTTGACCGGTCGCGGGTTGACCGGCTGCCGCTCGACGACCAGCGCGGCGGCCTCGGCCACCGCACCCGAGGGGAATCCCAGGGCGGCCAGCGACGTGGGGGCACCGATGTCGCGGGCCAGGTCCCACAGGCCGGC
The DNA here is from genome assembly GCA_964591845.1 of uncultured Nocardioides sp. Taxonomy (GTDB): domain Bacteria; phylum Actinomycetota; class Actinomycetes; order Propionibacteriales; family Nocardioidaceae; genus Nocardioides. The sequence continues at coordinate 2,409 of CAZQCA010000166.1, read as the reverse complement.
GGCCGCCGAGTGATCCGGGCGCCCGGCGTCGGCCAGCGCGCGTGCCACGCGGCGCAACGCCTCGGGCGCGGCCGAGGCGTTGTGGGCCGCCGCGTGCGGCAGCACCACGGCATGGGTCTCGGCGTGCGGCAGGCCCCACGTGCCTCCCAGCACGTGGCAGATCGCGTGGTGCACGCCCATGCCGCTGACGCCCAGGCACCAGCCGGCGAGCCAGGCGCCGTAGAGCGCGTCGCTGCGGGCGCCGAGGTCGCGCGGGTCGGCGGCCACGCCCAGCAGACCCCGCGCCAACGCCCGCACGCCCTCCTCGGCCGTCAGCACGGTGAGCGGCGAGACGCCGGGTGAGTACAGGGCCTCGACCAGGTGGGCCAGGGCGTTCATCCCGCTGGCAGCGGAGACGTCCGCGGGCAGGGTGAGCGTGAGCTCGGGGTCGTAGACGACCGTCCGCGGCCGCACCCGGGGATCGCGGCCGGTGGTCTTGCGGTCGCCGTCGGTGAGCCCCCAGATCGGCGTCATCTCGGAGCCGGCGTACGTCGTGGGGAGGGCGAGGATGGGCAGGCCGGTCTCGAGGGCGATCGCCTTCGCCGCGCCGATCGCCGAGCCGCCCCCGACCGCGACGACACCGTCCGCCCCGGCCTCGACCGCCGCGGCGGTGGCGGCGCGCGCGGTGGCCACCGGCACGTGCGCAGCGACGTCGCGGAACGTGCCGACGGCCCGTGCGCCGAGGGTGGCCCCGACCTCCTCGGCGTACGCCGTCTCGTGGGCGCCGTGGACCAGCAGCGCGCGCCGGACACCCAGACGCTCGAGCTCCGCGGCGACCCGCGTCCTGGCGCCCGCTCCGAAGACCACCCGGGTCGCCGGGGTGTCGTGGACGAACCCCGAGACGGTCACAGCACCTGGAGCCCGTACATCTCCCCCAGCGGGTCGCCGATCAGCTCGAGCCTCGCGCCGTCCGGGTCGGTGAAGTAGACCGACACGTCGCTGTGCACCACGTGCTCGACCTCGGCCTCCTCGAGCCTGCGGCAGGCCGCCTCCCAGGCGTCCATCTCCATCGAGATGGCGATGTGGTGGAGCCCGCCGAGCACCTCCTGATAGGGACCGACGTCGAGTCCGGGGAAGTCGAAGAACGCCAGCAGGTTGCCGTTGCCGATGTCGAAGAAGAAGTGTGAGGAGCCGGGATAGTCGCGGTTCTCCACGATCTCGGTGAGCGGGAAGCCGAGCAGGTCCTGGTAGAACCGCACGGTCGTCTCCACGTCGCTGCTCACCAGCGCCGTGTGGTGCAGGCCCCGGGCGGTGCTGCCCGGGCGCGCGCCGGGGGGCCGCAGATGGGCGTCACGGATGCGCGTGCGCTCGGCCTCCAGCGCGTCCAGGTCTCGGGGTGCGTCGGTCACGGCATCTCCTCGGTGGCGTCGGTGGGGTCGTCGCGTTGGGTGACGTGGTCCACCGTACGGGTGGCCGCTCGACCGGCGCGACGGCTCGTGGCGGACGACTTGCGCTCTCGGTATTCAGCGTTACTATGTACTGGTAGTCAGCATGACTGAGTAGTGGGGAGGCACGATGGGCAAGCAGGAGACCGAGCTGCTCAAGGGCACGCTCGAGGGCATCGTCCTGGCGATCCTCCTCGCCCGGCCGGCCTACGGCTACGAGATCACCGCCTGGCTGCGGGACCGGGGGTTCACCGCCATCGCCGAGGGCACCATCTACGCGCTGCTGGTGAGGATCGAGCAGCGCGGGCTCGTGGACGTCGAGAAGGTGCCGTCGGAGAAGGGTCCCCCGCGCAAGGTCTACTCCCTCAACGCCCGGGGGCGGGACCACCTGGACGAGTTCTGGAGGACGTGGAGCTTCCTCGCAGAACGCATCGACGAGCTCCGCGAAGGAGGCCGCTAGCCATGGCCGCGAAGTGGATCGAGCAGGTCACCGGATCGCTCGAGCAGAAGAGGCAGTACCGCCGCGACGCGAAGCGTCTCGACGCGTTGCCGGAGCCCCATCGGAGCGTCGCCAAGGCGCTGCAGCGCTACCTCATGTACGCCGGCGGCGTCACCGAGGACGACACCATCGTCGAGATGTTCGGCGACCTCGCCGACCTCTGGGAGCGGGCCGTCGCCGACGGCACCCCCGTCCGTGCGATCGTCGGGGACGACCCGGTCGACTTCGCCGAGACGTTCGCGGAGGCCTACACCGGACGGCGCTGGATCGACAAGGAGCGCGAGCGCCTGGTCACGGCGATCGAGGACGCCGAGCGGGGGTCGCAGTCGTGAGCACCGAGGTCGCGATCCACGTGGCCGGCCTCGAGCACGCCTACGGCGAGGTGAGCGTGCTGCGCGGCGTCGACCTCGACGTCCCCGCCGGGAGCATCGTCGCGCTGCTCGGCTCCAACGGCGCCGGCAAGACCACGGTGATCCAGATCCTGTC
>CAZQCA010000165.1:0-7554 GCA_964591845.1 uncultured Nocardioides sp. | reverse complement strand
GGCCTGGCTGCTCGACGCGATGGAGGGCCCGACGCCGGTCTCGGCCCTGATCCACGCGGCGACGATGGTCACGGCCGGCGTCTACCTCGTGGTCCGCTCCAACTTCGTGTTCGAGCTGGCGCCCGCGGCGCAGACCGCGGTGGTCGTCGTCGGGGCCGTCACCCTCCTGTGGGGCGCGATCATCGGATGCGCCAAGGACGACATCAAGAAGGCACTGGCGGGCTCCACCATGAGCCAGATCGGCTACATGATGCTCGCCGCCGGGCTCGGCGTCGCCGGCTACGCGTTCGCGATCTTCCACCTGCTGACCCACGGGTTCTTCAAGGCCAACATGTTCCTCGGCGCCGGGTCCGTCATGCACGGCATGGACGACGACGTCGACATGCGGCACTACGGCGGCCTGCGCACGGAGATGCGGTTCACGTTCTGGACGTTCCTGCTGGGCTACCTCGCGATCATCGGCTTCCCGGGCACGGCCGGCTACTTCTCCAAGGACAAGATCATCGAGGCGGCGTTCGGCCAGAACGTCTGGGTCGGCCTGGCCGCCCTGCTCGGTGCCGGCATCACGGCGTTCTACATGACCCGACTGGTGCTGATGACCTTCTTCACCAAGCCGCGGTGGGAGGACGGCGTCCACCCCCACGAGTCACCGCTGGTGATGACCGTGCCGCTGATGGTGCTCGGCGCGCTGTCCCTGGTCGGTGGCCTCCTCATGTTCGGCTGGATCGGCGACTGGCTGGCGCCCGTCGTCGGCGCGGAGGCCCACGAGGAGCTGCCCCTCCCCGCGGCCGCCCTGATCGCGCTCACCCTGGTGGTCGTCGCGATCGGCGTCGGGATCGCCTGGATGCTGGTGCAGCGGCGTGAGGTGCCACGCGAGGCGCCCCAGGACGTCTCCTTCGTCACCAGGGCCGCGCGGGCCGACCTCTACGGCGACGCCTTCAACGACACGTTCGTGGTGGAGCCGGGCGCGGCGGCCGTCCGAGCGCTGACCGCGGTCGACGACGGCCTGGTCGACGGAGCCGTCGAGGGCGGCGCGCTCGCCGTGGCAGGCGCCGGCACCCGGCTGAGGCGGGTCCAGAACGGCTTCGTCCGCTCCTACGCACTCACGATCCTCGGTGGCGTGCTGCTCGTCGCCCTGTCCCTGATGGCGGTGACGCTGGCATGAGTGAGGCTGGCATGAACGGGTTCCCCTGGCTGTCGCTGCTGATCCTGGTGCCGCTGGCCGGCGCCGTGGTCGTGGCGACGCTGCCGGGCGGCGCGACGGCGCTCGCCAAGCGGGCGGGTGCGGGCATCTCAGTGCTGACGCTCGCGCTGGCGGCCGGGGCCGCCACGCAGTACTCGCTCGGTGGCGGCATGCAGCTGGAGGAGCAGCACGCCTGGGTCAAGCCGCTCGGCGTCCACTACGCGCTCGGCGTCGACGGTCTCGGGCTGCTGATGGTGCTGCTCACTGCCGTGCTGGTCCCCCTCGTCCTGTTGGCCTCGTGGCGCGACGCCGACCAGGGCAGCCCGCGCGCCTTCGTGGCCTGGACGCTCGCGCTCGAGGCCCTGTCGCTGGCGGTGTTCACGGCCACCGACGTCTTCTTGTTCTACGTCGTGTTCGAGGCCACGCTGATCCCCGCCTACTTCCTCATCGGCGGCTTCGGCCGGCCGGGTCGCGGCCGGGCCGCGGTGAAGTTCCTGGTCTACCAGCTGGCCGGCGGCCTGATCATGCTCGCCTCGGTCATCGGCCTCTACGTCGTCTCGGCCGACGCCGGCTCGCCGACGTACCTGCTCAAGGAGCTGGCCGCACTCGACATCGACCCGACCACGCAGCGCTGGCTCTTCCTCGGCTTCTTCGTGGCCTTCGCGATCAAGGCGCCGATGTTCCCGGTGCACACCTGGCTGCCCGACACCACCGAGAAGGCCACGACCGGCACCAGCGTGCTGCTCGTGTGCGTCCTCGACAAGATCGGCACCTTCGGCATGCTGCGGTTCTGCCTGGGCCTCTTCCCCGACGCCTCCCAGTGGGCCACTCCGGTGGTCGTGGTGCTGGCGCTCGTGTCGATCGTCTACGGCGCGCTGGTGGCGATCGGCCAGGACGACGTCCTGCGCCTGATCGGTCTCACCTCGCTGTCCCACTTCGGCTTCATCGTGCTCGGCATCTTCGTGTTCAACAGCCAGGGCGGCGCCGGGGCGATCCTCTACATGGTCAACCACGGGATCGGCACCGCGCTGCTCTTCCTGGTGGCGGGCTTCCTGATCCGCCGTAGCGGCACCACCCTGATCAGCGAGATGCGCGGCATCGAGAAGGTCACCCCGGTCCTCGCGGGCGTGCTCCTGGTCGCGGGCCTCGCGGGCGCGGGACTGCCCGGGCTGGCGCCCTTCGTCTCCGAGCTGCTCGTGATCATCTCGGCCTTCCAGCACGCCTGGTGGGCCGGAGCGGTGGCGGTGACGGCGATCGTGCTCGCGGCGGTCTACATGCTCTGGATGTACCAGCGGACGATGACCGGTCCCACCTCCGAGACGTTCGTGGCCCTCCCCGACCTGGGGCGTCGCGAGCTGGGCGTCGTCACCCCGCTCCTGCTCGGGCTGCTGCTCTTCGGCTTCTACCCGATGCCGCTGCTCGACGTGATCAATCCCTACGTCGAGGACACGCTGTCCCACGTGGGGGTCAGCGACGAGGCGCCGGTGGTGCCGGCCGGCGATGCCGGCCACGCGGCCGAGGGAGGCCAGGAGTGAACGACTTCAGCACCCCCACCATCGAGTACGCCCAGCTGTGGCCGCTGCTCGTGGTCTTCGGGCTGGCCTGCGTCGGTCTGCTGCTCGAGGCGTTCCTCCCGCGGGCCTATCGCTACAGCGCCCAGGCCACGCTGACGATCGGCGGCCTCCTCGTGGCGCTGGTCGGCACGGTCATGGTGGGCCTCGACCTCGACGAGCTCGGTGACGGCGTGGCCTACGGCTCGCTCACCGCCGAGCAGACGATCGCCGTCGACGGCCCCACGGTGTTCCTGTGGGGGCTGATCCTCGTCCTCGGCGTCGCGGGTGCCATGCTGTTCGCCGAGCGCGACCTGGAGGGCGGAGTGTCCGCCTTCGCCGGCCAGGCGAGCGCCCTGCCCGGCACCGACGCCGAGCGTGAGGCGTCGGCGCGCGGACTGGAGCACACCGAGGTCTATCCGCTGCTGCTCTTCGCGATCGGCGGGATGATGCTCTTCCCGGCCGCCAACGACCTGCTCACGCTGTTCGTGGCCCTCGAGGTGCTCTCGCTCCCGCTCTATCTGATGTGCGGGCTCGCCCGTCGGCGGCGGCTGCTGTCGCAGGAGGCGGCGCTGAAGTACTTCCTGCTGGGCGCCTTCTCGTCCGGCTTCTTCCTGTACGGCGTCGCCCTGACCTACGGCTTCGCCGGGTCGATGCAGTTCGCCGACATCAACGAGGCCATCCGCAACGACGCCGGCAACCAGACGCTGCTGGTGCTCGGGCTGGGCCTGCTCGCGGTCGGCCTGCTGTTCAAGGTGGGCGCGGCGCCGTTCCAGGCGTGGACGCCGGACGTCTACCAGGGCGCCCCGACGCCGGTGACGGCGTTCATGGCGGCGGCGACCAAGGTGGCCGCCTTCGGTGCCATGCTGCGGCTCCTCTACGTCGCCTTCGGCTCCGACCGGTGGAGCTGGCAGCCGATGCTGTGGGTGATCGCGATCCTGACGATGATCGTCGGCGCGGTGCTCGCGATCGCGCAGAGCGACGTCAAGCGGATGCTGGCCTACTCCTCGGTGGCCCACACCGGGTTCCTGCTGACCGGAGTGCTGGGCGTGCAGAGCGCCGCCGACCTGGCCGAGGGGCAGATCACCTCGCTGCAGGCCGTGCTCTTCTACCTCGCGACCTACGGCTTCGCGACGCTGGGCGCGTTCGCCGTGGTGAGCCTGGTCCGCGACGCGACCGGCGAGGCGACGACGCTGTCCCGCTGGGCCGGCCTCGGCAAGGAGTCTCCGCTGGTGGCGGGCGTGTTCGCCTTCTTCCTGCTGGCCATGGCCGGGATCCCGCTCACCTCGGGCTTCGTCGGCAAGTGGGCGGTGTTCGCGGTGGCCCTGTCGGCCGGCGCCTGGCCGGTCGTGGTGGTGGCGATCCTGAGCAGTGTGGTGGCGGCGTTCTTCTACGTCCGCGTCATCTGGCTGATGTACTTCTCCGAGCGCACGCCCGAGGCACCCGCCGTCGCGGACCCGTCGATCATGACGGCCACCACGATCGCGGTCGCCGTGATGGTCACCGCCGTGCTCGGCGTGCTCCCGGGTCCGATGATGGACCTCGCCAGCTCGGTGGGGTCGTTCATCCGGTGAGCGCAGACGCCGGGTCGGCCGGCCCCGCCACGCCGGGGCTGGCGCTCCCCGTGCTCGACGAGGCACTGGCCACTCGGTTGCGAGACCGGATGAAGCGCGTGGAGGAGGAGCTGGCCGGCCACGTCGTGAGCCGGGCCCCGTTCGTCACGGAGGCGGCCTCGCACCTGCTCGCCGCCGGCGGCAAGCGCGTGCGTCCGCTCCTGGTCCTGCTGGCCGCCGAGTGCGGCAGCACCCCGGAGTCCGACGAGGTGCTGACGGCGGCGTCGGTGGTCGAGCTGACCCACCTGGCCTCGCTCTACCACGACGACGTGATGGACGAGGCCCAGCTGCGCAGGGGCGCCGACTCCGCCAACGCGCGTTGGGACAACCACGTCGCGATCCTCACGGGCGACTTCCTGTTCTCGAAGTCCTCCGAGCTCACGGCGGAGCTGGGGGCCGCGGCCGTGCGGATCCAGGCCCAGACGTTCACGGCGCTGGTCGAGGGCCAGATCCTGGAGACCCTGGCGCCCGGGCCCGACGAGGACCCGTTGGCCCACTACCTCGACGTGGTCGCCGGCAAGACCGGCTCCTTGATCGCCACCTCTGCCCGATACGGCGCGATCTTCGGCGGCGCACCCGCTGAGATCGAGCGCGCGCTGACGGCGTACGGCGAGCTCGTGGGCACCGCCTTCCAGCTCTCCGACGACATCCTGGACATCGCGTCCGACTCCATCGAGTCCGGCAAGACGCCCGGCACCGACCTGCGCGAGGGCGTGCCGACGCTGCCGGTGCTGATGGCGAGGGCCTCGACCGACCCGGCCGACGCGCGTCTGCGGGAGCTGCTCGACGCCGATCTGACCGACGACGCGCTGCACGCGGAGGCACTGACGCTGCTCCGCGCCCACTCGGCGATGGACCGCGCCCGGGCCTACGTGGTCGACCGGGCGGCCCAGGCGAAGGCGCTGCTCGCCGCACTCCCCGAGGGCCCGGTGCGCGACGCCCTCGAGGCCTTCGCGGACGGCATCGCGGTCCGCTCGTCCTGAGGGACGACGCTCAGCAGGCGGAGGCCTCGGCCATCAGCCGCAGCTGGCGGCGACGGTGGCGCCACGCCTCCACGGTGAAGAGCACGAGCGCGAGCCACACCAGCACGAACCCGACCCACCGCGACAACGGCATGTCCTCGTGGAACCACAGCACCCCGAGCGCGAACTGGAAGACGGGGGCGAGGTACTGCAGCAGCCCCAGCGTGACGAGCGGGATCCGGACGGCGGCCGCGCCGAAGCAGATCAGCGGGACCGCCGTCACCAGACCCGTCGACGCCAGCAGGAGGCCGTGGCCGGGCCCGTGGTGCGCGAAGGACAGGTCGCCGTGCGCGGCGAGCCACGCGAGGTACGCCGCCGCCAGAGGTGCGACCGACAGCGTCTCGAACGACAGCGACTCGACGGCCTCGACCCCGGCCAGCTTCTTCGCCAGGCCGTAGCTGCCGAAGGTGCCGGCCAGGACCAGGGCGACCCAGGGCAGCCGGCCGTAGTCGACGGTCAGGACGGCCACGGCGGCGGCCGCGACGCCGACGGCCACCCACTGCTCCCGGCGCAGGCGCTCGCCGAGCACCCCGATGCCCATGAGGACACTCACGAGCGGGTTGATGAAGTAGCCCAGGCTGGACTCCACCACCCGGCCGTCGTTGACCGCCCAGATGTAGGTCATCCAGTTGACGCTGACGAGGCCGGCGGCCGTCAGCAGCAGCCGCGTCCGCCGTCGGTCGCTCCAGATCGCGCGCAGCTGGCGCCCCCGGCGCAGCACCAGCACCAGCAGGCCCATCACGATCGCCGACCAGAGGATGCGGTGCGCGAGGATCTCCGAGGCGGCGGCGGGCTTCAGCAGCGGGAAGTAGAGTGGGAAGGCGCCCCAGATCGTGTAGGCCGCGACCCCGAACAGCAGTCCTCGGCGCGGCTCCGACACCGGGCCAGCATAGAGTGGCCACGCCACGGCGCCGGGCCGTGGGCCACGCACCGGGAGGGGACCCATGACGTCGTCGCGCAGGCTGCTCGCCGCGCTCGCGACCGCCGTCGCGCTGGCCCTGCCCACGGTCCCGGCCGTCGCCGCGGCACCGGTGGGGGACCCGCCGACGCGCACCGTGGTCTCCAAGGTCGTCAAGCGGCACGGCAAGCTGATCTTCAAGGGCCGGGTCGAGCCCGACCACGTCTCCCGGCCGGTCTATCTGCAGCGCAAGACCTGCAAGAGCTGCGCGTGGAAGTTCTATCGCAAGGTCATCAGCGACGCCACGAGCCACTACAAGGGCGAGATCGACGTGCCCCGCACGGGCGCGTGGTTCTGGAGGGCGAAGGTCAACGCCTACGGCGGCTACGGCACGTCCTACTCCGGCGTCTGGAAGACCTACCTCGACAAGTCCTGACGTCGGTCCAGGCCGCCGCGCTCCGGCGATCGGGCCGCTGGCCGCCCGTGGGGTGGGGCGGCGGGTCAGCCGACGACCCAGGTGTCTCCGCCGCCGATCAGCGAGGCCAGCTGGGCCGGCCGGTCCTGGTCGATCAGCGCCTCGGAGGTCGCGACCTGGGCGCGCGCCTGGTCGTCGTACGTCGGCCGCTCGACGGCACGGAAGATGCCGATCGGCGCCCGGTGGAGCTGGCCGGCGTCGGTGAGCCGCGAGATGGCGAACGCCGTGGTGGGGTCGGGGTTGGCGACGTCGTGCACCAGCACGGCGTCGAGCCCGACCTCGGCGATCTCGGCGATCTTGACGCCTCCGGTGGCGGCGTCGCGGATGAGGCCTCTGCCGCCCTCGGCGCCGAAGCGGATGGGCTCGCCGTGGACGAGCGGGATGATCGTGTCCTCGGTGTCGCGGCCCTTGATCGCGTCGAACGCGCCGTCGTTGAAGATCGGGCAGTTCTGGTAGATCTCCACGAGTGACGTGCCGCGGTGGGCGGCCGCCGCCGACAGCACCGACGTGAGGTGCTTGCGATCGGAGTCGATCGTGCGCGCCACGAACGTGCCCTCGGCGCCCAGTGCCAGCGACACGGGGTTGAAGGGATGGTCGACCGAGCCCATCGGCGTCGACTTGGTGATCTTGCCGGGCTCCGAGGTGGGGGAGTACTGGCCCTTGGTCAGGCCGTAGATGCGGTTGTTGAAGAGCAGGATCGTCATGTTCACGTTGCGGCGCAGCGCGTGGATCAGGTGGTTGCCGCCGATGGAGAGCGCGTCTCCGTCGCCGGTCACCACCCACACCGACAGGTCCTCGCGCGCCGTGGCGAGG
>CAZQCA010000164.1:2409-7556 GCA_964591845.1 uncultured Nocardioides sp. | reverse complement strand
CCCCGAGGAACGCCTCGGAGGCGAACATGAACGGCCGGATGTAGAGGCTCTTCTCGCCCGCCGCGTCAGGCACCCAGCGCTGGTCGACGGTGACGACCGCGTCGACGGCCTGGAGGAAGTCGTCGACCTCGAGCACCGGCAGCGCCAGCCGCTGTGCGGACCTCACCATCCGCTCGGCGTTGGCCTCGGGCCGGAACGTCCACACCGAGCCGTCCGCGTGGCGGTAGGCCTTCATGCCCTCGAAGATCTCCTGCGCGTAGTGGAGCACCGAGGTGGCGGGGTCGAGCGAGATCGGGCCGTAGGGCGTGATCCGCGCGTCGTGCCAGCCACGCTGCGGGGTCCAGTCGACGGTCAACATGTGGTCGGTGAAGTGCACGCCGAAGCCGGGGTCGGCCAGCACCTCCGCGAGCCGCTCGTCGCTGACCGGGTCTGCGCACAGCGTGGTGGAGATCTCCATAGGGGGCACGGTAGCCGACCTTTCCAGTGGGCGTGCGGGGGCACGGGGCGACGCCGCCGGCGCGCGCCGTGGCCGGCGAGGGACGGTGGACGGGGAGTGGGGGCGAGGGGCGGGGCGAGGGGCGGGCGGCGTCAGTCGGCGACCCGGGCGGCGATCGCGTCGCCGATCTCGGAGGTGCGCCGGGACGCGCCGGGTACTCGCTCGGCGAGGTCCGCGAGCACCGCCCGCTCGACCGTGGCCGCCGCGTCGGCGTGGCCCAGGTGGTCCAGCAGCAGCCCGATGGAGAGGATCGCGGCCGTCGGGTCGGCCTTCTGCTGTCCCGCGATGTCGGGAGCCGAGCCGTGCACGGGCTCGAACATCGACGGCGCGGTGCGGTCGGGGTTGATGTTGCCCGAGGCCGCCAGCCCGATGCCGCCGGTCACAGCGGCGGCCAGGTCGGTGATGATGTCGCCGAAGAGGTTGTCGGTGACGATCACGTCGAAGCGGGTCGGGTCGGTGGTCATGAAGATGGTGGCGGCGTCGATGTGGAGGTAGTCGACGGTGACCTCGGGGAAGTCGCGGGACACCTCCCCGACGATGCGGCTCCAGACCGCCCCTGCGTGCACGAGCACGTTGGTCTTGTGGACCAAGGTCAGCGTGCGGCGGCGGCGGGAGGCCCGCGCGAACGCGTCGCGCACCACCCGCTCCACGCCGTACGCCGTGTTGACGGAGACCTCGGTCGCCACCTCCTGGGGAGTGCCGACCCGCAGCGCGCCGCCGTTGCCGGTGTAGGGGCCCTCGGTGCCCTCTCGGACCACCACGAAGTCCACCTCGCCGCGCTCCAGGACGTGGTCGGCGAGCGGCGTCGAGACGCCGGGGAAGATGCGCGAGGGGCGCAGGTTGACGTAGTGGTCGAGCTCGAAGCGCAACCGCAGCAGCAGTCCCCGCTCGAGGATGCCGGGCGGCAGGGCCGGGTCGCCCGGCTTGCCGCCGACGGCGCCCAGCAGGATCGCGTCGTGGCCGCGGATCTCCTCCAGCACGGAGTCGGGCAGCACCTCGCCGGTCGCGAGGTAGCGCTCGGCACCGAGGTCGTAGCGGGTCTGCTCGACCTTGACCGGCGCGACCGCCTCGAGGACCTTGAGGGCCTCGGCCGTCACCTCCTGCCCGATGCCGTCACCGGGGACCACGGCGAGGCGCAGCGGCCCACCTGGATCGTGGGCGGGGACGGTGGCGGAGTGGGTCACGGGCAGACCTTAGTTGTCGTCGGGGCGCTGGCTGCCGTTGTCTCGCAGGTCAAGCGCGGCCTGGACGGCCTCGGCGCTCTGCGGGTTGTCGGGGTCGTGCTGGGCGGGACCCCACTCGGGGTACATCTCGTACATCGGTCTCTCCTGGGTGGGCTGGTGGCTGACGGTGGGTGGGTGCGGCGCCCCCCGGGGCGGGAGAGATGGCCGAGGGCCGACGGGTCACGCCTGCCCTGCACGGCCGACAGCGGCCGCCATCACCACCGGGCTGCGGATCACGCGAGGGAGCGGAGGACCCGCCACGGGGGCTCGAGGACGTCGAGCACGATCTCTCGAGGATCGGTAGGGCCGTCGCAACGCCGAAACACCGCGACGAGGTGGCCTTACCTGGTGCAGGCCTCGCCGCGGCGGTCGATGAGTACGAACACGCTCCGCATGGTGCGGCCACGGTACGCCGGCGGATGCGGCCGTGCCCAGGAGTTGGTACGAACATTTCACGATGCGAGACGCAGGCCGTCGGATGACAGACTCTCGGGCATGAGCGCCCCGCCCGAGCTCCCCGAGATCGTCTCCCGTGCCTTCGACGGCGCGCGGCGCGCCGGCTACGTGTCGTTCTGCCGCAACGAGACCGGCCGCCTGCTGGCCACCCTGGCCGCCACCCGCACCGGGACCCTCGCGGAGTTCGGCACCGGCTGCGGGGTCGGGACGGCCTGGTTGCGGTCGGGAGTCCCCGGCGAGGCGCGGATCGTGACCGCCGAGCTCGACCCGCGCCTGGCCGAGGCGGCCGCGGGGATCTTCGCCGACGACCCCCAGGTCGAGGTGGTCGCGGCCGACTGGTCGACGCTGCTCGGCAAGGGACCCTTCTCCCTGCTCTTCCTCGACTCCGGCGACGCCTCGGCGGCCCGGGTCGACGCGGTCGCCGACCTCGTCGAGGACGGCGGGATCGTGGTGCTCGACGACTTCGACCCCTGCGCCATCTGGCCGCCGGTCGCGCACGGGCGGGTCGACACGCTGCGCGAGGAGTGGCTCACCGACGAGCGGTTCACCGCCGTCGAGGTGATGGTCGCCCCCGACGCGTCCGCCATCGTCGCCACCCGCCGCCCCGGCGTCTGACCGCGAGGCGTCGCGACTTTCGCGGCGAGGCGTCGCAAGTTTCGCGGCGAGGCGTCGTGGATTTCGCGGCGAGGCGTCGCAGGTCTCGCAGCGAGGCGTCGCAAGTTTCGCGGCGAGGCGTCGCAGGTCTCGCAGGTCTCAGGGCCGGCGCAGCGGGACCGTCAGCCACGGCAGCAGGTGCTGCGTCAGCGGCCCGATCGCGACGGCGTACAGCACGGTGCCGACGCCGACGACGCCGCCGAGGAACCAGCCGAGCACAACCACCACGACCTCCATGGTGGTGCGCACCAGCCGCACGGACATCCCGGAGCGGCGCACCCAGCCGGTCATCAGGCCGTCGCGCGGTCCCGGGCCGAGCTGGGCGCCGATGTAGGCCGCGGTGGCGACACCGTTGAGGAGCACGGCCACGAGCATGAACGCCACTCGCGCCCACAGCGCGCCGGGCCGGTCCAGCACGGCGAGCGTGGCGTCGGCGGCGAGCCCGACGAGCAGGGCATTGAGCACGGTGCCGAGCCCCGGCAGCTGCCGCAGCGGGATCCACATGAGGAGGACCAGGAAGGAGACGGCGATCACGACCTGGCCGATGGTGAGCGGGAGGTGCAGGGCGAGTCCGTAGTGGAGGACGTCCCACGGCATCTGTCCCAGCTCGCTGCGGATCATCAGCCCCATCGAGAGCCCGTAGAGCCCCAGTCCGAGGACGAGCTGCGTCAGCCGACGCGGCAGCCGCCCGGCACCGAGCTGCTCGAGGGGGCCGAGGTTGGCGAGGGGGGTGGCGACCACAGGGACCATCCTGAGGTCAATTGGCCTTGTCTTCAATAGCCAATCGCGCGACAGTGGACCGGTGCGACTCTTCTCCGCGACCCGGCTGGCCGCGCTGGTGGACGGCTTCGACCGGCGGCCGGCGTACGCCGGACTTGCCGGGGCGCTCAGCCTGGCCATCGGCGACGGCCGGATCCCCGCCGGCGTACGGCTGCCCAGCGAGCGGGACCTCGGCGAGGCCCTCGGCGTCTCGCGCACCACCGCGACCCGGGCTTACGCCGTCCTCCGCGAGCACGGGTACGCCGAGGCGCGGCAGGGGTCCGGCACGTTCACGAGGATCCCCGGAGGACGCGCCCGCACGCTGGACCGCACGCTGACGCCGCGGCCCGGCGACGACGCGGCGATCGACCTCGGCTGCGCCTCGTCCTCGGCACCACCCGGGGTCGCCGCCGCCTATGCAGCTGCCGTGGCCGCGCTCCCCGCCTATCTGGCGGGCCACGGCTACTACCCCAGCGGGCTGCCGGAGCTCCAGTCGGCCCTCGCGGCGTCCTACACGGCGCGCGGACTTCGGACCTCCCCGGAGCAGGTGGTCGTCACCTCCGGCGCGCTGGGTGCGATCGCGGCCGTGGCGCGCGCGGTCGTCCGTCCCGGCGACCGGGTGCTGGTCGAGGCGCCCGGCTATCCCAACGCGCGTCAGGCCTTCGCGGCGCAGGGGGCGCGGCTGCTCCCGGTCCCTGTGGACGACCACGGGTGGGACGTCGATCTGCTCGCCGGATCGGCGCGGCAGGCGCGGGCGGCCTACGTGGTGCCCGACTTCCACAACCCGACGGGGCGGCTGATGGCAGATCCGGCACGGGCGCTGGTCGGCAGGTCGCTGGCGGCCGCGGGGACGGTCGTGGTGATCGACGAGTCTCTCCAGCCGCTGACGCTCGACGGCGGGCCGACGCCCGCGCCGCTGGCGTCGTACGTCGAGGAGGCGGGCGGCTCGGCCGTCGTGGTGGGCGGCGCGTCGAAGGTGTTCTGGGGCGGGCTGAGGCTCGGCTGGATGCGGGTGCCGCCAGCCCTGGTCGACGCCGTGTCCGAGGCGCGCCTCTCGATGGACCTGGGCAGCCCGGTGGTCGAGCAGCTGGCGCTCCTCGAGCTGCTCACCGGCGCGGACGACACGGTGGCGCGGCACCGCGCGCGCCTGCGCGAGCAGCGCGACGCGCTCGCCGCCGCCCTGCGGGAGAGGCTGCCCGCCTGGACGTTCACCCCACCCAGCGGTGGCCTCGCGATGTGGTGCACGCTGCCTCGGCCGGTCGCCGTACCCCTGGCGGCCGAGGCCGAGCGGCGCGGGGTGGTGCTGGCGCCCGGTCCGCTCTTCGCCCCGCAGGGCGGGTACGCCGCGCACGTGCGGATCCCCTTCACCCGCCCCACGGACGAGCTGGTCCGGGCGGTCGGCCTGCTCGCCGAGGCGTGGGCCGCCACCGAGGACACCACTGCCACCACCACACCACGTCGGCCGCTGGTCGCCTGACGATCCGCGACGCCTCACCGCGACACTCGCGACGCCTCACCGCGACACTCGCGACGCCTCACCGCGACACTCGCGACGCCTC
>CAZQCA010000164.1:0-2309 GCA_964591845.1 uncultured Nocardioides sp. | reverse complement strand
ACCGCGACACTCGCGACACCTCACCGCGACACTCGCGACGCCTCACCGCGACACTCGCGACGCCTCGCCGCTCAGCCGAGGTCGACAGCGCGCACCGACGTGGCCGAGATGGCCTCCTCGACCTCGGCGAGGGTGTCGGCCGGGATCGCCGAGTCGACCGACATCGCCACCAGGGCGTGGCCGCCCTTGGCGTCGCGGGCGACCTGCATGCCGGCGATGTTGACCTCGGCGTCACCTAGGATCCGGCCGACGATGCCGACCATGCCGGGCCGGTCCTCGTAGCGCAGGAAGGCCAGGTGGTCGGTCGGCTCGATGTCGATCTCGAAGCCGTTGACCTCCACCAGCCGCTCGCGCTGCGCGATGCCGATCAGGGTGCCCGACACCGACACCTGCGAGCCGTCGGCGAGGGTGCCGCGGATCGTGATCAGGTTGCGGTGGTCGGGGCTCTCCGGGTCGGTGACCAGGCGGACGGCGGTGCCCCGCTCGGCCGCCAGCAGCGGCGCGTTGACGTAGGAGACCTGCTCCTCGACCACGGAGGAGAAGACGCCCTTGAGGGCGGCCAGCTCCAGCACCTTCACGTCGAAGTCGGTGATCTCGCCGCGCACCTCGACGTCGATCTGCTGGGCGACCTCGCCCGCCAGGCCGGTGAAGATCCGGCCGAGCCGCTCGGTCAGCGGGATGCCCGGGCGCACGTCCTCGGCGATCACTCCGCCCTGGACGTTGACCGCGTCGGGCACCAGCTCGCCGGCCAGGGCCAGCCGCACCGAGCGGGCGACCGCGATGCCGGCCTTCTCCTGGGCCTCGTCGGTGGACGCGCCCAGGTGGGGCGTGGCGATGACGTTCTCCAGCTCGAAGAGCGGGCTGTCGGTGCAGGGCTCCTTGGCGAACACGTCGAGCCCGGCACCGGCGATGCGGCCCTCCTTGAGGGCGGCGTACAGCGCGGTCTCGTCGACGATGCCGCCGCGAGCCGCGTTGACCATCACCAGCGAGGGCTTGGCCCGGGCCAGCTGGTCGGCGCCGATGAGACCCACCGTCTCGGCCGTCTTGGGCAGGTGCACCGACATGAAGTCGGACTCGGCGAGCAGGGTGTCGAGGTCGACCAGCCGGACCCCCATCTGGGCGGCGCGGCCGGCCTGCACGTAGGGGTCGTAGGCGATCACGTTCATGCCGAACGCGCTCAGGCGCTGCGCGACCAGGACCCCGATGCGGCCTAGCCCGACGATGCCGACGGTCTTCTCGTAGAGCTCGATGCCGGTGTACTTCGACCGCTTCCACTCGCCGTTCTTGAGCGCTGCGTGGGCGGGTGAGAGATGGCGGGCGGCCGCGAGCATCAACGCGACGGCGAGCTCCGCGGCCGAGACGATGTTGGAGGTGGGTGCGTTGACGACCATCACGCCGGCCTGGGTGGCCGCCTTCACGTCGACGTTGTCGAGCCCGACGCCCGCCCGGGCGATGACCCGCAGCCGCCGCGCGGCGGCCAGCGCCTCGGCGTCGACCTTGGTCGCCGAGCGCACCAGGATCGCGTCGACGTCGGCGATCGCCGGCTGCAGCTCGGCGCGGTCGGCCCCGTTGCAGTGCCGGATCTCGAAGTCGGGACCCAGCGCCTCGACGGTGGCCGGGCTGAGCTCCTCGGCGATGAGTACGACGGGCCGGGCGTTGGCAGTCACAGCGGGTCCTCACGAAGAAGGGCGACCGGGAGTCGCGAGAGTGTGGTGGCCCGCGGACGCGGACCTCGCACGACGCTGTGCCCAACCGATCCTACCCCTCGGTCACCGGGGGCAGGTGGTCACGTCCACGTGCGCGACGGCGCCCCGGGTCACGTGAGCAGCGTCGAGCCGAAGAAGTCGTCGGCGCCGGTGACCCCCGGCGGGACGGCGAACAGTGCGGAGCCGGTGAACCGGAGGTACTCCATCAGCGCGTCCTGCTTGGCCATCGCGTTCTGGACCGGCACGAACTGGGTGTCGGGGTCGCGCACGAACGCGAGGAAGAAGAGCCCGGCGTCCAGACCTCCGACGGAGTTGCTCCCGTCGACGAAGTTGTAGCCGCGGCGCAGCATCCGGTGACCGCCGTGGGTGGTCGGGTGGACGATCCGCACGTGGGCGTCGAGCGGGATGACCGGCCCCTCGCGGCCGGGCATCTCGAAGTCGGGCTCGTCGAACTCGCCGCCACCGGACAGCGGCGACCCCGAGTCCTTCGTGCGTCCGACGAACTCCTCCTGGTCGCCCAGCGGCTGGCGGTCCCAGACCTCGATCGTCATCGCGATCCGCCTCGCCACCAGGTAGGAGCCGCCGGCCAGCCAGGCACCGGCC
>CAZQCA010000163.1:0-7615 GCA_964591845.1 uncultured Nocardioides sp. | reverse complement strand
TCGGCGTCACCGGCAAGCCCTTCATCCTGGCCGCCGGCGCCGACCTCGGCGCGCTCGCGGCCGGTGGTGCGGAGGGCGTGCAGATGATCGCCGAGCTCGGTCACGCGGTCTTCCGCAAGCTCGGCGACGGCGGCAAGCCGTCCTTCGGCTTCGTCAACGGACTGGCGCTCGGCGGTGGGCTCGAGGTCGCCCTCCACTGCGGCTACCGCACCGTGATGGACTCCGCTGCGGCCGTGGGACTGCCGGAGGTGATGCTGGGCCTGATCCCCGGCTGGGGCGGCGCCTACCTGGTGCCCAACCTGGTCGGTGCCGACCGGGCGGTCACGCTGATCCTCGACAACCCCCTCAACCAGGGCCGGACCCTGACCGGCCGTCAGGCCTTCGAGCTCGGGCTCGCCGATGCCTGCTTCTCGGGCGCCGACTACCTCGAGCAGTCGCTGCTCTGGGCGGCCCGGGTGCTCACCGGCGAGGTCGCCGTCGAGCGTCCCGAGGTCGACCGCGGCGAGGCCTGGGACGCCGCCCTGGCCCGGGGGCGCGGCATCGCCGACTCCAAGACCGGCGGCGCGTCGCCCGCGGCGTACCGTGCGCTGGAGCTGATCGCGGCCGCGCGGACGGCGACCCGGGACGAGGGCTTCGCCGCCGAGGACCAGGCGCTGGCTGACATGGCGGCGACGCCCGAGCTGCTCGCGTCGCTCTACTCCTTCGACCTGGTGCAGAAGCGTGCCAAGCGCCCGGCGGGTGCCCCCGACCGCTCGCTCGCGCGACCGGTGACCAAGGTCGGCATCGTGGGCGCGGGCCTGATGGCCAGCCAGCTCGCCCTGCTCTTCTGCCGCCGGCTCGAGGTGCCGGTGGTGCTCACCGACCTCGACCAGGAGCGCGTCGACAAGGGGGTCGGCTACGTTCACGCCGAGGTCGACAAGCTGCTCCTCAAGGGTCGCGTGGGCCAGGACAAGGCCAACCGGCTCAAGGCGCTGGTCACCGGCGCCGTCGACAAGGGAGAGGTCTTCCGCGACGCCGACTTCGTGATCGAGGCGGTGTTCGAGGAGATGTCGGTCAAGAAGGCCGTCTTCGCCGACGTCGAGAAGGCCGTCTCGCCCGAGTGCGTGCTCGCGACCAACACCTCCTCGCTGTCGATCACCGAGATGGCCTCCGAGCTGGAGCACTCTGGGCGGGTCGTCGGCTTCCACTTCTTCAACCCGGTCGCGATCATGCCGCTGCTCGAGATCGTCAAGGGAGAGCAGACCGACGACGCCACGCTGGCCACCGCCTTCGCGACGGGCCGGGCGCTCAAGAAGACCACGATCCTGGTGCAGGACAGCCCGTCGTTCATCGTCAACCGGCTGCTGGGCCGCTTCATGGGCGAGGTCGGGCGGATCGTCGACGACGGCACTCCCGTGCCGGTGGCCGACGGGGCGTTCGCGGGGATCGCGCCGATGCCGCCGTTCTTCCTGCTGTCGCTCGTCGGGCCCGCGATCGCGCTGCACAACAACGAGACGCTGGCGGCGGCCTTCCCCGACCGGTTCTACGTCTCGCCCGCGCTGCGGCGCGTGGTCGAGGCCGGCAAGACGTCGTACTACGCCCCCGACTTCACCATCGACCCCGAGGTCGAGGCGCTGCAGGAGACGCCGGCCGACCCGGTCGTGCTGACCGGCGACGAGGTCCGCGAGCGGGTGCTGTCCGCGCTGGCCGACGAGGCGCGGCGGATGCTCGACGAGGGCGTGGTCTCAGCGCCCGAGGACCTCGACCTGGCGATGATCACCGGCGCGGGATTCTCGTTCTGGAACGGCGGTCTCACCATGCTGCTGGACCGCACCGGCCTGGCCGAGAAGGTCACCGGTCGGCGCTTCCACTGACCCGGCGCGCGGGGGCGCGCCCGGACGTACGGCGAGCGATCCGGGCAGCTCCGCCCGGCGGTGGCGGCGCCAGGCCATGATCGGCCCGGGGTCCCAGGCGGAGACGCTGTCGGCGGCGGTCGTCACGTCAGCTGGCGACGTGGGTGCGGTGGTAGTCGGCGAGGTTGTGCGCGAGGATCGTGCGCATCTCGGAGACGTCGCGGTCGTGGCCCTGGCTGCCGTCGAGCGCGGCCATCAGGTCGCTGATGTCGGTGGGCGTCCGGTACGACGCGAGGTCGGCACGCAGCTGACGGTGCTCGGCGCGGGCGGCGCGGTGGGTGCGGGCCTCGTCGCGGACGGCGGTCCACAGGTGGGTGACCCGGGCGAGGGTGTGGCCGGCGGTGTGTGCGGTGTTGGTCATGGCTCCAGTGTCCGCTGACCTGCATACATACGTCCAATAACCAAAACGCAGGTCTATTCATGCCCTAGGGTAATGGGTGTGGAGACCGAGGTGCTGCGCTGGTTCCAGCAGGTGGCGGACGGCGTGACCGTGACGGAGGTGGCGGACCTGGCGATGGTCAGCCAGCCCGCCGTGTCGCGGGCCTTGGCCCGCCTCGAGGACGAGGTCGGCACCCCCCTGCTGCAGCGCTCGGGCCGGGTGCTGCGCCCGACCCAGGCGGGGGCGGCCTTCAAGCGGCACGCCGATGCGGCGATCCATGCGCTTGACGACGGGCTGGCGGCGGTGGACGAGGTGCTCGACCCGGAGCTCGGCACGGTGACCCTCTCCTTCCAGCTCTCGCTCGGCACCTGGCTGGTGCCGCACCTGGTGCGGAGGTTCCGGAGGGAGCACCCCCGGGTCCGGTTCCGGCTGCGCCGCGCCGAGGACGCCTGGGACGGCTCCCTCGTGCTGCGGGGGCTGGTCGACATGGAGCTCACCTCGCGACGTCCCGACGACCCCCAGGTGTCCTGGCACCCGCTCTTCGGCGAGCGGCTCTATCTCGCGGTGCCGCCCGGTCACCGGCTGGCCCAGCTCGACGAGGTGTCGCTGGCCGAGGCCGCCGACCAGGAGTTCGTCGTGATGCGTCCCCAGTGGCAGCTGCGCGAGATCTCCGACCGCCTCTGCGCCGCCGCGGGCTTCTCGCCGCAGATGGTCTTCGAGAGCGACGACCTCACCACGATGCGGGGCTTCGTGGCCGCCGGCCTCGGCGTGGCGATCCTCCCCGCCATGGACGCGAACCCGGCGGCCCCACTGCCCGGTGAGCCCTGGCTGGTCGCCCTCACCGACGCGGGCGCCTCCCGCGACGTCGGCCTCGTCTGGTCGCCCGCCCGCCGGCTGCTGCCGGCCGCCGAGCGCTTCCGCGCGTTCCTGCTGGACCTGCACCTGCCGACCCACTGAGCCAGGCCGTCAGCGAGGCTCCTCCAGATCGACCAGGTCGGCCCCGGCCGACTGCGGCTCCTGGCCGGCGGTCATCAGCCCCACCACCTCCAGGGCGATGGCCTGAGGCGTGAGCCCGATCCGTTCGAGGATGGCGTCGCGCTTGGCGTGACCCAGGAACTCCTGCGGGATCCCGTGGAGGCGGACCGGAATGGTGACGCCCGCCTCGGTCAGCGTCTGCAGCAGGACGGCGCCGCATCCGCCGACGACGCCGTTGTCCTCGATGCTGACGACGAGCCGGTGGTCGCGAGCGAGCTCGACGACGGCCGGGTCGACCGGCTTGACCCACCGGGGGTCGACCACGGTGACGCCGATGCCCTGCGCGACCAGGCGCTCGGCCACGCCGACCGCGACCGTGGCCATCGAGCCGATGCCCACCACCAGCACGTCATGGGTGCCGTTGCGCACCAGGACGTCGGCGCCACCCGCCCTGCCGACCGCCTCCAGGTCGGCCGGGGGCGGCCCCTTGGGGAAGCGCACCACGGTCGGCGCGTCGTCGACCTGGACGGCCTCGCCGAGCAGCTCGCGAAGCCGCGCGGGGTCGCGGGGGGCGGCCAGGCGCAGTCCGGGGACCACCTGCAGCACCGACATGTCCCACATGCCGTTGTGGGAGGCCCCGTCGTCGCCGGTCACGCCGGCCCGGTCGAGGACGAACGTCACGCCGCAGCGGTGCAGGGCGACGTCCATCAGCACCTGGTCGAAGGCGCGGTTGAGGAAGGTGGCATAGATCGCGACCACCGGGTGCAGTCCGCCCATCGCGAGGCCGGCGGCCGAGGTGGCCGCGTGCTGCTCGGCGATGCCGACGTCGAAGGTGCGCTCGGGGAAGCGCGCCTGGAACGCGTCGAGCCCGACGGGGTGCATCATCGCGGCGGTCATCGCCACGACGTCGGGACGACGCTCGCCGATGGCCACCATCTCGTCGGCGAAGACGTCGGTCCAGATGCGGCCCTTGGGCTTCTCCTCCCCCGTGTCGAGGTCGAACGGGCCGGGGCTGTGGAACTGGTCGGCGACATGGCGCTCCGCGGCGGCGTACCCGAAGCCCTTGCGGGTGAGGGCGTGCACGATGACCGGGCCGTCGAAGCGCTTGGCCTGGCCGAGCACGTGCTCCAGCGCCGCCCGGTCGTGGCCGTCGACGGGGCCGACGTACTTGAGGCCGAGGTCCTCGAAGAGACCCTGCGGGGCCAGGGCGTCCTTGACGCCCTTCTTCATCGCGTGCAGGACGTCGTAGGCGGGCGGCCCGACCCGGGGCACGGCGGTGAGCCGGCGCTTGACGGTGCCGAGCATCTGCTCGTAGCGCGGGTTGGTGCGCAGCGCGGTGAGCGCGTTGGCGAGGCCGCCGATGGTGGGGGTGTAGGAGCGGCCGTTGTCGTTGACGACGATGACCAGGCGGCTGTCGTCGGCGATCGCGATGTTGTTGAGCGCCTCCCACGCCATGCCGCCGGTGAGCGCGCCGTCGCCGATCACGGCCACGACGTGGCGGCGCTCTCCCCGCAGGGCGTAGGCCTTGGCGAGGCCGTCGGCGTAGGACAGCGCGGTGGAGGCGTGGGAGTTCTCGACGAGGTCGTGCTCGGACTCGGCCTGGCTCGGGTAGCCCGAGAGCCCGCCCTCGCGTCGCAGCCCGTCGAACTCCGCGGCGCGCCCGGTCAGGAGCTTGTGGACGTAGGACTGGTGGCCGGTGTCGAACACGATCCGGTCGCGGGGGCTGTCGAAGACGCGGTGGAGCGCGAGGGTGAGCTCGACGACGCCCAGGTTGGGGCCGAGGTGGCCGCCGGTGCGGGCGCAGGTGGCGACCATGAGGTCGCGGATCTCGCTCGCGAGCGCGGTCAGGTCGTCGTCGGACAGGCCGCGGAGGTCGCGTGGGGTCGAGATCGACTCCAGGTGGCCCATGGTCCTCCGTCCGGCAGGCTGCTCCAGCCGGACCACTCTAGCCAGTCAGGCGTCGATGACCGCGATGGCGGGCTCGTGCAGCGAGCCCACCCAGACCCGCCCGTCGTGCTCCCTGACGCCGGTGACCATGTGGAAGTCCGGCGTGTCCACGTCGAGGTCGTGGACCAGCGTGCCGGCGTCGTCGTAGGCCTGGACGCGGACGGTGCGGCGGGGGGCCGGCTGCAGGCGCTCGGGGATCCTGGTGACCTGCTTGCGCACGAGCACGGGGGCCATCCGCAGAGCCTCGACGACCGGGTCGGTGGGGCTGGCGATGGTGACCCAGATCAGCCCGTCGCTGCCGCGGGCGATGTTGTCGGGGTAGCCCGGCAGGTCCTCGCAGAGGAAGTCGAGGGTCCCGGCCCGCTCCCCCGTCAGCCACTGGCGTACGACGGTGCGCGCTCCGGTCTCCGCGACCGCGACGAACGACTCGTCGCTCGCCAGCGCGACGCCGTTGGCGAAGGCGAGGCCCTCCAGCACGACCGACAGCCCCCCGCCCGCGCGCAGCCGCAGCAGCCGGCCGGTGCGGGTGTCCTGGACGAAGTCGTCCTTCCAGTGGTCGATGCCGTAGACGAGCGAGGTGTCGGTGAAGAACACGTCGCCACCGGAGTGCACGGCCGCGTTGTTGCAGAAGCGCATCGGCCGACCCAGCACCTGCTCCACGACCGTCTCGGACCTGCCGGTGCGCGGGTCCACGCGGAGCAGCCCGCGCCGGGCGTCGCAGACGAGCAGCCTGCCGTCGGCGTCGAGCTCGAGGCCCAGCGGGCGGCCGCCGGTGTGTGCCACGCGGTCGGCCGAGGAGCCGTCGTGGCGCACCCGCCAGATCGAGCCCTCCGCGGTGCCGGTGAACACGCAGCCCTCGTCGGGGCCCACGGTGGCGACGACGACGTCCTCGGCGCCGTCCGCGGGGACGGGGATGACGGTGATCCGCGCACTCATGGGTTCATCCTGATCGGGGCGGGCGGCCCCGTCTACAGCCGGGGCACGTAGCGCCGGCCGCGGAGTGCCTCCTCGACCAGCCCGACGGCACGGCGTACGCCGGCCAGCCGGGCCTCCTCGCGCTGCCAGGTCTCGACCGCGGCGTCGATCTCGGCGTCGGTGGCCACGTCGCGCAGCTCGCCGCGCGCCTCGCTCAGGCCGCGTCGCACCGCCGCCTGCTCGGCCTCGACGTGCAGCACCGCGAAGCGTGCCAGCACCACGACGTGTCGGCGCAGACCTGGATAGAGCCGGTAGCCGGCGGGACACTGGTCGAGCAGCCAGCCCGCGGCCGTGCGCTCCCAGTCGGGGGCCTCCGGCGGTCGCACCTCGGAGGGCCAGCCCGGAGGCGCGTAGGCGCGGTCGAGCCGCGGCGTCGCCTTGAGCCGGCGCGGCTGCTCGCGAGCGGGTGGGATGAACGGCGGCACCGCCACAGTGTAGACGTCATTCGAACAGATGTTCTAGTGTTCCAGCGTCCGGCGCACCTCGGTCAGGGCCTCTCCTCTGAGGCCGACGCAGTCGAGCGCCCAGAACGCCTCCGGATAGACCAGGCGCCCGGTCATCCACTCCTCGTGCGCGTCGAGCACCGCGACCTGGAACGCCGGCGCGGGGATCCGCTCGGAGGGCCGGTCGAAGCCCAGCGGCCCCGCGGCCCCGAACCCGCGTGGGCCGTAGTAGCCGGGGTCCCCCTCCAGGAACAGCGCGGGCGCTCCCAGCTCTCCCGCGCGGGCCACCGCGCCCGCCACCAGCGCGCCGCCGACGCCACGCCCCTGGTGGGCCGGGTGCACCCCCAGCGGGCTCAGCACCAGCACCTCCACCAGCGCGCGCTCGGCGTCGAGCCAGGCGCGGCTGAGCGCGACGTGACCGACGACCTGCTGGTCGTCGTCGGGGTCGACCGCCACGAGCTCCGCGCGCAGCGCTCCACTGGAGGCCAGGGCCGCCAGCAGCCGGCGGATCACCGGGCCGTCGTCACCGAAGGCCGCGGCCTGCACGTCCAGCACCGCCTCGGCCTCCGCGGGGCGCGGCGGGTGGACGACGGCGCTCACGCCTCGTGCCCCCTCAGGAAAGCGTCGACGAGCTGGCCCAGCGACTCCAGGTGGTAGCCGCCCTCCTGCACGATCACCGTCGGCCGCAGCGAGGCGGCCACGACGCCCCCCGCGGTGTGGAAGCCGTCGCGGGTCACCTGCAGCGGGCTCTCCGGGTCCTCGGCGGCGGCGTCGACCCCGAGGCTGACGACCAGGGCCGTGCACCCCGACCCGTGCAGCCACGTGGTCAGCTCGATGACGGCGGCGTTCCACGCGTCGTCGCCGGTGCCGGGCGGCAGCGGCACGTTGCGGGTCCAGCCCTCCCCCGCCCCGGCGCCGCGCTCGTCGGCATAGCCGAGCACGTGGGGGAACCACCCGGCACCGGGATCGACGTGGAGGGAGGCGTAGAGCACGTCGGACCGGTC
>CAZQCA010000162.1:0-7758 GCA_964591845.1 uncultured Nocardioides sp. | reverse complement strand
CGGCTCGGTCGCCTTCGCGGCGTACGCCGCCGAGGTGGCCAAGGCCTACCCCGTCAACGTGGCGCTGCACACTGACCACTGCCCCAAGGACAAGCTCGACGGGTTCGTCCGGCCGCTGATCGACATCTCCGCCGAGCGGGTGGCGCGGGGCGAGGCGCCGCTGTTCCAGTCGCACATGTGGGACGGCTCCGCCGTCCCCCTGGCCGAGAACCTCCAGATCGCCGAGGAGCTGCTGGCCAAGGCCGCGGCCGCCCACATCATCCTCGAGATCGAGGTGGGCGTCGTCGGCGGCGAGGAGGACGGCGTCGTGGGCGCCATCGACGAGAAGCTCTACACGACTCCGGAGGACGCGCTGGCGACGGTCGCCGCGCTCGGCGTCGGCGAGAAGGGCCGCTACCTGACCGCCCTGACGTTCGGCAACGTGCACGGTGTCTACAAGCCCGGCAACGTCAAGCTGCGCCCCGAGATCCTCAAGACCGCGCAGGACGCCGTGGTCGCCGAGCTCGGCCTGCCGGCCGGCTCCAAGCCCTTCGACCTGGTCTTCCATGGCGGGTCGGGCTCGCTGCCCGAGGAGATCGCGGCGGCCGTCGACTACGGCGTGGTCAAGATGAACGTCGACACCGACACCCAGTACGCCTTCACCCGCCCGGTCGCGGCCCACATGTTCGCCCACTACGACGGCGTACTCAAGGTCGACGGCGAGGTGGGCAACAAGAAGGCCTACGACCCGCGCGCCTGGGGCAAGGCCGCCGAGGAGGGCATGGCGGCCCGGGTCGTCGAGGCCTGCGAGAACCTCTCGTCCACCGGTCACAGCCTCGGCGCCTGACCGCCACCCGGGTCGCGGACGACCGACTGCCGCGGGTCTGTGGTGCTTGAGTGCACCGCACCCGGGGCACTCAAGCGCTAGAACACCGCAGTAGTTGGCGACAGGGCGCCCGAGGCGCGACCACGAGCCACCGCTGTGTCCACAGCCCTGTGAGGACGCCGTGGCGCACCGCGTGCGTCCGCGCGACGCTGTCGGTCATGCGCGACGCCCAGCTCCGGCCTCCGTTGGCCGCCGTGGCCCGGCAGCAGCAGGGCCTGGTGACCCGGGCGCAGGCGCTCGCGTCGGGCTACTCCGCGATCGAGGTGCGGCGGCTGACGGAGACCGGCGCCTGGACCACCGTGCGCCGCGGAGTCTTCACGGTCGGTGCCGACTGGCAGGCCGTCCCGGAGAGGGATCGCGACTGGCTCCGCGACGTCGCGGCCCATCTGACGATGACCCGGCCGCACCTGCTCAGCCATGACTCCGCGGCACGCGCCTGGGGCCTGCCCGTACTGGCCCGCACCGGCCTCAGCCACGTCACACGGCCGGGAGTCGGTGGCTCGCGCACCGAGCACGGCGTCAAGCACCACCTCTCCCGGGTCGATCCCGCTCGGACCGCCCAGGTCGGAGACATTCCGGTCACCGGTCTGGCGAGGACCGGACTCGACATCGCCCGCGAGCACGGGTTCGCGGCCGGTGTCGTGACCCTCGACGCCGTACGCCGCCTCCACGCGCCGCACCTCGAGTTCCTCGCCGAGCTTGCGCTGATGCGCTCGTGGCCCGGGGTCACCCAGGCGCGGGCGGCCTTCGCGTTCTCCGACGGCGGCGCCGAGTCACCGGGTGAGTCGCTCACCCGCATCGCCGTGGCGGAGCTGGGCGTCGGCAGCCCGGTGACCCAGTTCGCCGTCGAGGTCGACGGGTGGCCGGCGTGGTGCGACGTACGCGTCGGATGTCATGTCTTCGAGTTCGACGGGCGTCTCAAGTACCGCCGTCCCGAGGACGGTGGGGTCGCCTCCCGCGCGCCCGAGGAGATCGTCTGGCAGGAGAAGCTGCGGGAGAACGCCATCCGTCGGCACGGTCTCGGGGTCTCACGCATCGTGTGGTCCGAGCTGTTCGGGGCCGCCCGCCCTCGGCTCCTGGCCCGGCTCGCCGACGAGTACGCGACCACCGTTCGCCGGTTCGGCACGACGCTGCCGGAGCCGCTGGCGCAGTACGCCGCCCAGCACCCGCGCCGCCTCCGCCCCCCGGACCAACTGCCGCGGCGCTTTGGCGCATGAGTGCTCCGTACTCCGGGCACTCAAGGGCAGCAACACCGCGGCAGTTGGTCTACAGCGACCGACGACGACGGCGAGGCGGGGAAGGCGGCTCAGCCCAGCAGGGCGTCGTACGCCGTGGGGCTGGAGTCGCGGAGGAACGCCGAGCAGCGCTCCCACTCGTCGGCCTCGCCGATCGCCCTCGCCGACAGCGCCAGCAGCGCGAGGCAGCGCAGGAAGCCGCGGTTGGGCTCGTGCTCCCACGGGACCCGCCCGTGCCCCTTCCAGCCGTTGCGCCGCAGCAGGTCGAGGGATCGGTGGTAGCCCACGCGTGCATAGGCATAGACCGTCACCTCGTCGGCGCCGCCGTCCCGGGCCTGGTCGGCGAGCGCGGCCCAGGCCGTCGGCGACGCCGGGTGCCGCCGTACGACGGCCGCGGGCGGGGCCCCGCCCGCCAGCTCCTCGCCGGCAGGATCGTCGGGCAGGTGAGTGGGCGGCGGTCCCGCCATCAGGTCGGCATGCTCCATGGCCTCAGCCTGCCAGGCGGCGGAACACATGTCGGCGACGAGGTGTTGAGTCCTCACATGACCTCCCGCCCGGCGACGGCCGACCCGGCCGCCCAGACGTCTCCCGAGCACGACCGTCCGTGGCCCGCGCTGTTCGCGCTGTGTCTGGGCTTCTTCATGATCCTGGTCGACTCGACCATCGTGTCGGTCGCGACGCCGGCGATCATCGAGGACCTGCAGGCCGGCGTCAACGACGTCGTGTGGGTGACCAGCGCCTACCTCCTGGCCTACGCCGTGCCGGTGCTGATCACCGGGCGGCTGGGCGACCGGTTCGGCCCCAAGCGGCTCTACCTCACAGGACTCACCGTCTTCACCCTCTCCAGCCTGTGGTGCGGGCTCACCGGCAGCGTCGAGGCGCTGATCGTGGCGCGGGTGTTCCAGGGCCTGGGCGCGTCCATGATGACGCCGCAGACCATGGCGATCATCACCCGCATCTTCCCGGCGGAGCGCCGCGGGCAGGCCATGGCGCTGTGGGGGGCGACCGCCGGCGTGGCGACGCTCGTCGGGCCGATCCTCGGTGGTGTGCTGGTCGACGGCCTCGGCTGGGAGTGGATCTTCTTCATCAATGTGCCCGTGGGTCTGATCGGCTTCGTGCTGGCCTGGCGGCTGGTCCCGCGGCTGCAGACCCACCCGCACCGCTTCGACTGGCTGGGCGTCGTGCTCAGCGGTGCCGGCATGTTCCTGCTGGTGTTCGGGATCCAGGAGGGCCACGAGTACGACTGGTCGACCATCACCGGCCAGGTCACCGTCCCGCGGCTGATCGTCGGCGGTCTCCTGGTCCTGGCGGCCTTCGTCGTCTGGCAGGCCCGCAACCGGCGAGAGCCGCTGGTCCCCCTCAGCCTCTTCCGCGACCGCAACTTCTCCCTCGCCAACGTGGCGATCTCGGCGATGGGGTTCGCGATCACGGCCTTCGCCTTCCCGTTCATGCTCTACGCCCAGCTGGTGCGCGGCCTGTCGCCGACCCGCAGCGCCCTGCTGCTGGTCCCGATGGCCGTGATGACGATCCTGCTCGCGCGCTGGGTCGGCCACCTGACCGACCAGGTGCACCCCCGGCTGCTCACCGGGTTCGGGTTCGTCGCCACGATCGCCAGCTTCGTGTGGCTCGCCGCGGTGATGACGCCCGACTCGGCCACGTGGCAGCTGCTGCTGCCGATGGTGCTGCTCGGCATCGGCAACGCCTTCATCTGGGCGCCCAACAGCGCCACCGCCACGCGCAACCTGCCGCTCCACCAGGCCGGTGCCGGGGCCGGGGTCTACAACGCGACCCGTCAGGTCGGCGCGGTGCTGGGGTCGGCCGCGATCGCCGTCCTCATCGACTCGCGGCTGGCCGCCAACGGTCTCGACTTCTCCCCGAGCGAGGGCGGCTCCGGTGGCGGGCTCCCGGCGCAGGTGCTGCAGCCGTTCAGCGACGCCATGGCCGAGGCGACGCTGCTGCCGCCGGCGATCCTGCTGCTGGGCCTGGTGGCCGCGCTGGCGTTCGCCCGCCCGGCGCACCAGCAGGCGTCGTACGCCGCCGAGCGCGCCGACTGACCGCGGCCCGGGGCCTCACACGGTCAGCAGCGAGCGCACCCTCGGAGCTCCCAGCGCGACGATCAGCGTGGGGAGTCGCGGCCCTCGATCGGCGCCGACGAGGAGCCGGTAGAGCAGGCCGAAGAAGAGCTTCTGGTCGGCCTTGACCTCCTCGGTCGGCGGGTCGGAGATGTCCAGCCCGAGCGCGAGCTTGGGCACGCCGTAGACCACGGCGGTCACGTGGTCGAGGTCGGCGGCGTCCCCGAGCCGGTCGAGGAAGAGGCCGAGCCACCGCTGCTCGTCCTCGCTGAGCCGGCCGAGACGGTCGGCGTCGGGGGTCTCCCGCACCAGCGTGCGGTCCTCCGTGGGCACGAACTCCTCGATCCAGCCGATCGCCTTGGACAGCCGGGGCTCGAGCGAGGCCACGCTGTCGTGAGGGTGGCCCACGTCGGCCACGATCCGGCTGATCTGCTCCGCCGAGCCCGCGGTGACGTCGGCGACCGACGACAGCACCCGGAACGGCACGACCACCTCGGGCGTCGGGAGCCGACCGGCCGTGGACGTCGACGAGGCCCGCTCGAAGGCGAGCACGTGGGCGTCGCGGCGGGCCGGGTCGGCGGCCTTGCGGCCGAGGGCGTCCCACTCGTCGTAGAGCCGGATCACCTCGGGGCCGAAGTCGATGTCGAAGGCCTGCTGCGGCCGCCGCCGCACATAGAGCCAGCGCAGGATCGGTGCCTCGAGCACCCGCAGCGCGTCGGCCGCCGTCGGCACCCCGCCCTTGGACGACGACATCTTGGTCATCCCCGCGAAGCCGACGAACGAGTAGCCGAACCAGGACGGCCGCGGCCAGCCCCAGATCGTCTCGACCAGCTCGTGGCCGACCGTGAACGAGGAGCCGGGGGAGGAGTGGTCGGCGCCGGCGGGCTCGAAGTCGACCTTCTCGAAGGCCCATCGCATCGGCCAGTCGACCTTCCACACCAGCTTGCCCTCGTCCTGGGTGGCGAGCCGGGTGACGTAGGAGTCGCCGCACACGTCGCAGGTGTAGGAGAGGTCGGTCGTGTCGTCGTCGTACGCCGTGATCGTGGTGGTGTCGCGACCGCAGCCGCGGCAGTAGGGCTTGAACGGGAAGCGCGCCAGGTCGCCGGTGCCGGAGCCGCCCTCGGCCTCGTCGTCGTCCAGCGCGACGGAGTCGGCGAGTGCGGCCGCCTCCTGGTCGTTGTCGGTGTCGGGGCGCTTGGTGCGGTAGCGGCCGAGCACCTCGTCGATCTCGTCCCGACGGCGTACGACGGTGAGGATCTGCTCCCGATAGGCGCCCGCGCGGTACATCTCGGTCTGGCTGATCTCGTGCATCTCGCAGCCCATCGCCGCGAGCGCGTCGCGCAGGGGCTGCTTGAAGTGCTCGGCCCACGAGGCATGGCACTCCCAGGGGTCGGGCACGGCCGAGAGCGGCCGTCCGATGTGGGTGTTCCACGACTCGTCGACGCCGAACGGGACCTTGCGGAAGCGGTCGTAGTCGTCCCAGGACTGGAGGTGCCGCACCTCCACGCCGCGGCGCCGGACCTCCTCGGCCACGAAGTGCACGGTGAGGAACTCCCGCAGGTTGCCCAGGTGGATCGGCCCCGAGGGGCTGATCCCCGACGCGCAGGTGACGAGGTTGCCCTCGCCGGCGTGACGGATGGCGTCGTCGGCCGCGCGGGTCACCCAGTCGGTGGGCTCGCCCTGCTCGCGTGCGCCTCGTGCCATGGTCGTGCCGCTCCTGATCGTGGGTGACCGCGGTCCGGGGCCGCGTCCGTGCAGCGCACCACGCTAGCAATCGGCCGCCGGGGTCAGGACGGCAGCAGCATGGTGTAGGCCGCCGGCTCGACGCGCCAGGTGCGCTGCCGCTCCGGTCCCTCGATCTCGCCGTCGGAGGAGCACCAGAACGGCTCGCCGGAGATCGAGACCTGCTTGGCCCGCAGATAGGTCACGTCGGCGTGGTCGGGATGGGTGCCGCGAGCCAGGCGGGCGGCGTACCCGAGCCGCTTGAGCGGACCCACCGCGCGGGCGATCATCACGTCGACCCGGCCGTCCTCGGCGTCGGCCTCCGGTGTGAGCGGGGCGCCGCCGCCCACGGAGGTGCCGTTGCCGACCGCGACCATGAGCACCGGCTGGTCGAGGTCGGTGACGACCTCGCCGTCGATCTCGACCCGCAGCCGCAGCGAGGGCGGGTCGAGGGCGGTGCGCAGCGCGCCGATCGGGTAGCCGAGCTTGCCCAGGTTGAGACCGCCGACGCCGATCGAGCCCAGGCGCTGCTTCCAGCCCGCACCGCTCTTGGCGGCCTCGGCTCCGGCTCCGACGTGGACGCTGTTGACGACGACACCGCCGAGCTCGTCGACGACGAGGTCGACCCGGGTGGGTGTGCCGGTGGCGACGACCTGCGCCGCCTCCTCGATGTCGAGCGGGATGCCGAGGCAGCGGGCGAAGTCGTTGCCGGTGCCGACCGGCAGCAACCCGAGCGTCGAGTGGTCGAGGTCGTGCCTGCGGTGCAGCGCGCGTACGACGGCGTGCAGGCTGCCGTCGCCGCCGGCGACCACGATCGTGCGCGACGCGGCCCGGTGCAGCACGCTGTCGAGCTCGCCGAGGGTGCCGGTGGCGGCGACCTCGACCGACCGGTGCGCCCTGAGCACGGAGAGCCCTCGCTCGAGGGTCTCCTCGTCGGCCGTCCCGGCGGCGGCGTTGGTGATGACGAGGAGCGGGTCCACGTCTTGGACCCTAGCGAAGGGTCCCAGGGTCCCACCTCGCCCTTTTGGTAACGTCCTCCCGGCCGAGCGAGACCGGTCCAGGACGCCGAGGAGGAGGGCTGAGATGCCCGCGATCGTGGTCCTGGGCGCCCAGTGGGGCGACGAGGGCAAGGGCAAGGCCACCGACCTGCTCGCCACGACGGAGACCATCGACTACGTCGTGCGCACGTCGGGCGGCCACAACGCCGGGCACACCATCGTCGTCGGCGGCGAGCGGTTCGCCACTCACCTGCTGCCCTCCGGCATCCTCACCCCCGGCTGCACGGCCGTGATCGGCAACGGCGTCGTGGTGTCGCCCGAGGCGCTGTTCCGCGAGCTCGACGGGCTCGCGGGGCGCGGCGTCGACGTGTCCCGTCTGGTCGTCTCGGCCAACGCCCACGTGATCGCCTCCTACCACCAGACGATCGACAAGGTCACCGAGCGGTTCCTGGGCAAGAACAAGATCGGGACGACCGGTCGCGGCATCGGGCCGGCGTACGCCGACAAGGTCAACCGGCTCGGCATCCGGGTGGCCGACCTGTTCGACGAGGGCATCCTGCGCCAGAAGGTCGAGGGCAGCCTCGACGTCAAGAACCAGCTGCTCGCCAAGGTCTACAACCGTCGCGCCGTCGAGGTCGACGCGGTCGTCGAGGAGCTCCTGTCCGCAGCCGACCGGCTGCGGCCGATGGTCGCCGACACGTCACTGCTGCTCAACCAGGCGCTCGACCGGGGCCAGACCGTCCTCTTCGAAGGCGCCCAGGCCACCATGCTGGACGTCGACCACGGCACCTACCCGTTCGTCACGTCGTCGAACCCGATCGCCGGTGGCGTGTGCACGGGCGCCGGGATCGGGCCCACCCGCATCG
>CAZQCA010000161.1:0-7791 GCA_964591845.1 uncultured Nocardioides sp. | reverse complement strand
GAGTGCAGGCCCAGGGCCCCGGCCAGGATGTCGGTCAGCAGCTTGCCGGTCGCGATCGTGCCGTAGCCGCCCACCGAGTGGAAGCGGATGCGCAGGCCGCCGTCGGGCAGCAGCCGGGGGTTGTCCCGCGTCTCCAGCGCCATCGGCACGGTCTCGGGATAGGCCGCGCGCAGCCGGGCCTGGATCTCGGCCGTCTCGGGCGAGGGGTCGGCCTCGAAGAACTGCGACCCCAGGTACACCAGGGGCGGGGCGGTGCCGGCGGCCATGGCGTCGTACGCCGCCACCAGGTGGCGCGGCTGCAGGTCGTGGCCGCCCAGGCCGAAGATGGCCGTGGTGATCCTGGGGGCCTGCTCCAGGGGCGGGATGCCGGGGTGGCGGCCGGGGTCGGCGGCGTTCTCGCGCGCCTTGAAGAGCGCCTGGGTGACCAGCGAGGTCAGCGCGGTCTGGTCGGACCTCTCGAGGACGGTCACCGAGCGCGCCCCGGCGAGGGCGGCGACCACGTCGGCCTCGGGGAACGGCTGGAGCAGCTTGACGGCCACCAGGCCGACCTTGCGGCCCTGGGCCCTCAGGTGCGGCAGCACGGCCTCGACGTCCTCGGTCACCGAGCCGAGGCCGATCATGATCTCGTCGGCCTCCGACCCGTCCGGGGGGCACCCGAGGGTGTGCACCGGCTGGTAGCGGCGGCCGGTCAGGCCGGCGTACTCGTCCATGGCCTGGCGGACGAGCGCGGGGACCGCGACCGCGAAGTGGGTCCGGTGGTCGACGGCGCCCGCCTGGAAGTCGGGCTGGTTCTGCACCGGGCCGGTCAGCCCGGGGTTGTCGACGTCCACCAGCCCCGGCACGCGCTGCCGGGTGCCGAGCGGGTGGGCGTGCCGCCACTGGCGGCCCCACGCGGCGTGCAGCTCCGGCGGCAGCCAGCCGAGCGTGGCGGGCAGCAGCGCGCCGTCGGCGTCGGCCTCGACCTCGGCCGCGTGCGCGGAGAGGTACGCCGTCAGCGCGGCGTGGTCGGCCTCGAGCAGGTCGCGGCGCCGCCGGTCGGCGTACGCCGTGAGCTGGTGGACCCGGCCGCGGGCGCCGAAGAGCAGCTCCTGGGCGACCGTCGGACAGGCGATCCGGCCGGCGGGGTCGCCGAGGTAGTCGCGCAGCAGCTCGGGCTCGGGCAGCAGCGCCTCGCTCATCATGTGGCTGGTCGAGAACCCGTCCATCGCGTTGGCGACCGGGATCAGCGACAGCGACGATGCGCGATAGGCGATCGCCGCGAGGTCGGCCGCCTCCTGCGGGCTAGCGCCGAAGAGGATGGTGTAGCCGGAGGACAGCAGGCTGTAGACGTCGTCGTGGCCGGCCATCACGTTGAGCGAGTGCTTGGAGACCACCCGTGCGGCGACCTGCAGCACGAAGCCGCCGACCTTCTTGCCGACGGTCACGTAGTGCGACTCCATCGCGTAGAGGATCCCCTGGCTGGAGGACGCGTTGGAGACGTACTGCCCGCCGGTCAGCGCCGCGCCGAGCGCGCCCGACTGCGCGGAGTGCTCGCCCTCGGGGCTGAAGAAGAACGGGTGCTTGCCCCAGACGTTGACGCCGCCCTCGGCGAGCGTCGCCTCGAACATCTCCGAGATCTCGGTGGAGGGCGTGATCGGGTAGCCGATGACGCCGCCGCACACCTTGCCCATGACGTAGGCGACGGCGCCGTTGCCGTTGATGACCGTGGGAATGCCCGGGTAGCGGGGCACAGGAGTGGCGTCCTGCGCCGGGTCGCGGGTCGATGTTGCCCAAGCCGAAGGAGCCGGAGCGACCATGCTGCATCACCTACCGATGTGAGAGCACCAGAGGTCGTCTGGTCCTCCCAGGCTAGGAGCGCGCGGCGGCGCCTCCCATGACGCGGCTCACTAGCAGGGCGACTCGTGGCTCACACAGGGTTGCCTGCCCTGGGTCGGGCCTGTCCTGGGTCGGGTCGGCGTACGACGGCCGCGGGCGTCAGGCCTTGATGCGGGCGGTGCGCAGGTAGGGGTAGAACTCCTCGACGTCGTCGAACTTGCCGCGCGCGTCCTCGGTGGACATCGTCGGGGGGACCACGACCTTGTCTCCGGGCTGCCAGTCGACCGGCGTGGAGAAGCCGCCCCGGTCACCGGCCTGGAGCGCGTCGACGACGCGGAGCACCTCGACGAAGTTGCGTCCGGTGGACTTGGGGTAGGTCATCGTGAGCCGGATCTTCTTCGCCGGGTCGATCACGAAGACCGAGCGCACGGAGGAGGTGTCGCCCTCGCCCGGGTGGATCATGTCGTAGAGCTCGGCGACCGCCTTGTCGGGGTCGGCGATGATCGGGTAGTCGACGCTGGTCGCGTTGAAGGACTCGATCTCGGGCTTCCACCTGGCGTGGTCGTCGACGGAGTCGACCGACAGCGCGATGGTCTTGACGCCGCGGGCGGCCCACTCGTCCTTGAGCTGACCGACCCGGCCGAGCTCGGTCGTGCAGACCGGCGTGAAGTCGGCGGGGTGCGAGAACAGCACGACCCAGGAGTCGCCGGCCCACTCGTGGAACGAGAGCGGGCCCTCGCTGGTGTCGGCCTGGAAGTCGGGGGCGGTGTCGCCGAGGTGCAGGGTCATCGGAGCCTCTCAGGGTCGGTGCGCGGGCTCGGGACCCGCGGGTGGCTGGGACCATCTTGCTCTCGTGCCGGGCGGCGCGGGCCGGTGGGTCACGGACTGATCCGCCCCGCCAGCTCGGCCACCAGCTCCTCGGCCATGGCCAGCGCGGTCGTCCAGCCGGGCGAGACGGTGTTGAGCAGGTGGGTCGATCCCGGGCCCGGCCTCACGACGAAGTCCATCTCCAGCCGATGGGTGCGCAAGTCGAGGAGCTGGGCGCGGATGCCGGGTCGCCCACGCTCGCGGAAGAGCCCCTCGTGGGCCGCCGGCACGAGCGACCGGGCCTGGGCCAGCAGCCATCGACGCGACAGCGTGGGGAGCTGGGTCGCCACCAGGCGGGGCGCACCCCGCCGCTGGCCGGCCAGGAAGAGCGGCAGCGTGCGCAGCACCTCGGCGGTCTCGCGCCGCAGGCCCAGGCCGTCGTAGGCCTCGCGGGACAGCGCCGGGATCGCGGTCGGCCCGACCTTGACGCGGTCGTCGACGGTCACCGTGAGGTGCACCCCGAGGAACGGGAACCGGGCGTCCGGCACGGGATAGACGAGCCGGCGCAGCGGCAGCGCCCCCGGGTCGGCGTACCAGTAGCGCCCGGCGAAGGGCAGCATGCGGTACTCGCGGCCGACGCCGAACCAGTGCGCCACCCGGTCTGCCTGGAGCCCGGCCGCGTTGACGAGGTGCCCGACGTCGACGCGTCCCTCCGACGTCTCGACCCAGCCCGGGCCGGCGCCGAGCACGGCCGACGCGAGCCGCACCCGCCCACCGCGCTCCGTCACGCGGGCGGCCAGCGCCCGCACCACCGAGCCGGGCTCTGCCACCGCCGTCGTCGGGGACCACAGGGCGAGCTCGTGGGTGCGCGCCAGCGGCTCCAGCCGGGCCAGCCCCGCAGGGTCCACCAGCTCCAGGGGTACGCCGTTCGCCGCGCCGCGGCGGTGCAGCTCGAGCAGCCCGGGGAGCTGATCGGGACCGGTCGCGACCACGACCTTGCCGCTCTCGCGGAGGGGCACGCCACGCTCGGCGCAGAACTCCCGCAGCAGCTGGTTGCCACGCTGCGTCAGCCGGGCCTTCGCGGAGTCGGGGTGGTAGTAGAAGCCGGCATGCAGCACCCCGCTGTTGCGTCCGGAGGCGTGTGCCGCCAGGGCGGGCTCCTTCTCGAGCACGAGCACACTCGCCTGCGGCCGCGCCGCGAGCACCGCATCTGCGACGGCCAGGCCGACGATGCCGCCGCCGACCACGGCGACGTCGTACGACGTGCGCATCGGGTCAGCCGACCGACCTCTCGGCGACCGGTCCGTCCCACGACCAGCGGGGGACGTGCAGCCCCGCGGGCACGTCCTCGGGTGAGTCGGGGAAGGCCGCCATGTGGTCGGTGGCCCAGCGGAAGTAGGCGATCAGCGTCGCGTGGAGCCCGTGCGTGTCCGGGATCCGTGCGTCTCCGAGCGCGGCGGCGAAGCACCGGTTGGCGAGCTCGTCCATCTCCTCGTGCTCGCCGTTGCCGGCGTGCAGCCGCAGCACGAAGGACTCGTTGCCGTACTGACGGGAGTACTCCGGCGGCCCGCCGAGCGCCTCGATCCAGTAGGCCGCCAGCCGCTCGTTGTGCCGCGGGTGGAAGCCGTGCTCGAAGGCGTGGCTCACCACCGGATCGGCCATCACCCGCTCGTGCCAGGCGTCCGCCAGGGCATGGAACGCCCCGGCGCCCCCGGCGGCGTCGAAGATCGACTGCATTGCCTGATCGGCCATCGGATCCTCCCGCACCGCGACGCGGCGCTCCCGGCACCTTAGCCCCGCGGTCAGGCCGGGCGGAACCCTCCCGCGTGGGCGGCCGGCCGGGAGGCGCGCGACCGCACGTAGGCTCCCCCGGTGACCCCACCCCGGCCCGCGACCGCCGTCGCGCCCCCGCTCCTGGTCGTGGCCGTGGCGCTGATCGCGGTCAACCTGCGCCCGGGCGCCTCCGGCGTGGGCCCGCTGCTCGAGGAGGTGCGCGAGGGGCTCGGCATGAGCGCGGCCCAGGCGGGGGTGCTGACCGCGCTGCCCCCTCTCTGCTTCGGCCTGGTGGGCGTGGCCGCCGTCCGCCTGGCGCGGGCGGTGGGCGCGACCGCGGGCATCGCCCTCGGAGCGGTCGCCGTCGCGGCGGGTCTCCTGCTGCGGGTGACCACCGACTCGGTCTGGGTGTTCCTGGCGCTGACGGTCGTCGCGCTCGGCGGCATCGCCGTCGGCAACGTGCTCGTGCCCGCGTGGGTCAAGCACCACGGCGGGAGCCTGGTCGTGACCTCCATGACCGTCTACGGCACCGGCCTCGTGATCGGGGGCGCCGTCGGCTCGCTCGCGGCCTCCCCGCTGGCCGACGCGCTCGGCGGGTGGCGCGGCTCGCTGGCAGTCTGGGGCCTCCTGATGCTGCTGGCGGTGCCCGTCTGGGGCTGGCTGAGCGTCCGCGAGCGCGCGGACGCGGAGGATCGCGCTGCGCCGATGGTCGCTCCGGAGGGCCGGATCGCCTCGTCGCCGACGGCGGTGGCGCTCACGGCGCTGTTCGGCATCCAGTCGATGCACGCCTACGTCCAGTTCGGCTGGCTGCCGCAGATCTACCGTGACGCCGGCCTGTCGGCGGCGTACGCCGGCGCGCTGCTCGCGCTGGTGGCGGGGATCGGGATCGTCGGAGGGCTGACCATGCCCACGATCGCGGCGCGGGCCAGGTCTCTGGCGCCGTACGCCGTCGGCTTCGGGGTGCTGCTGACTGCCGGGTACGCCGGCCTGCTGGCCGCCCCGACCACGCTTCCGTGGCTGTGGGCGCTGCTCCTCGGCACCGCCGGCTTCGCGTTCCCGCTGGCCATCGCGCTGATCACCACCCGCACCCGCAGCCCCGCGGTCACGGCCCGGCTGTCGGGGTTCGTGCAGCCGGTCGGCTACCTCTTCGCGGCGCTCGGCCCCTTCGCCGTCGGCCTCGTCCACCAGGCGACCGGCGGCTGGACCCTCGTGCTCTGGCTGCTGCTGGCCACCGTGGTGCCGTTCACCTGGGCCGGCCTGCGCGTCTCGCGGCCGGCGTACGTGGACGACGAGCTGGCGGGTCGATAGCGCGCCCGCCGCAGCCCCGGCACCAGCGCCGGGACGCGAGCGGCGTAGGCGTCGTACGCCGTCCCGAACATGCGTCGCAGGTCGCGCTCCTCGTAGCGGACCCCGAGCAGGATGTAGCCGGTCGCCGCCAGGGCGAAGACCAGATGGGAGGCGCTCATCCGCGGCGTGGCCCAGAAGGCCACCAGCATGCCGGTCATCAGGGGATGCCGCACGAGCGCATGGAGGCCGTCGACGCGGAGCTCCTCGTCGCCCTCCTGACCGCGGGCCGGCGCCCACCCCGCCTGACGCAGCCCGAAGAGCTCGAGGTGGTCGACCGCGAACGTCGACCCGACCGCGAGGACCCAGCCGCCCGCGAAGAGCAGCCAGAGCGCCACCGCCCCGGCCCCGTGGACGGTCCACACCTGGGCGCCCCAGGGCTGCCACGCCGCCATCAGCAGGGTGAGACAGAGGTTCGTCGCCAGCACGTACGCCGTCCGCGAGAGCTCGGCCGGCACCCGGCGGGCCAGCCACGCCTTCGCCGGGGCGCGCGCCATCACCGAGTGCTGCAGGGCGAAGACCGCGAACAGCGCCAGGTCGACCGCCACCGCGGGCAGCGGGTCCAGGCGGACCGGGCCGTCCACGGTCACCGGCACGAGCACCCCGGCGAGGAAGGCGACGTTCCACGCCATCACGGCGTTGAACCAGAGCCAGCCGGCGGCGGACAGGGTGAGGACGACCGGGCGACGAGACATGGGTCGATCGTGGCTCGTCCGATGGCCCGCCACAGCCGGGGAACTACCGCACTTCGGAGCCGCCCGAGCCGCTGGCGACCCACCAGGCCGCGATCTGCGCGCGCGACCGGAAGCCGAGCCGGAGCCGGATCCGCTCGACGTGGGACTCGGCGGAGCGCTCGGTGATCCCGAGCCGCTCGGCCAGCTCGCGGTTGGTAAGGCCGTCGGCGACCAGGGCCGCCACCTCCCGCTGGCGCTCGGTGAGCCCCGTCGGCATCGTCCGGCGAAGTCCCGGCAGCCCGAGGAAGCGCCGGATCTCCCGGACCACGGCGTCGGCGTCGCCGAACGCCGGCAGGTGGGAGCGGCCCTCGAGCTCGAGCAGCCGGGCGCCCGGGATGCCCTCGGCCAGCACCCGGCCCTGCGCCAGCGGCGCGGCGCGGTCGCCGCGGCGATGGAGGACCAGGGTCGGCGCGAGGATCCGCGGCAGGGCACGGCGTACGTCGATGTCGTAGGCCAGCTGCAACAGGGCCGACGCCGTCTCGGCGGACGACGCCTGCCGCTGGTAGCGGGCCTGCGCCCGGCGGGTCCCGGCGTCGGCATCGGGGGCGAAGACGTCGGTCAGCAGGTCTGACCCGAGCCCCCAGTGGGTCGCGATCAGCCCCAGCAGGTGACGACGACTGTCGTCGTCGCCGATCTCCGCGCCGACCGCCCAGCCGCCGTACAGCACCAGCCGACCCACCCGCTCGGGCCGCTCCGCGGCCCACTGCGCCGCCACCCCCGCACCCAGCGACCAGCCCAGCACGTCGGCCCGCTCCACCCCCGCCGCCGCGGTCACCGCGTCGACCGTCGCGAGCTCGAGCTCCATCGTGCGCTCCCCCTCGTAGGGATCCGACAGCCCGCAGCCCGGCCGGTCGAAGCGCACCAGCGTCCGCCCCCTCGACAGCGACTCGTGGAACACCCGCTCCACGGGGATCGCCCACCCGAGCTCGAGGTGGCTCAGCCAGCCGGGTACGACGACCAGCGGCGGCCCGCTGCCGGTCACGGCGTACGCCACCCGCGCGCCGTCGGCCAGCTCTGCCATGCCCATGCGCTGCTCACGCCCCGCCATGTGCGCAGTCAATACCCGACGTGCCGGGCGCGCTCGTCAGCAGTGGCTCTTCGCGGCGAACCTTGGCTCATCGCGGAGTCTGTGGTGCACCTGGTGGATCAAGGACTCCGCATAATCTCGTCCCCGCCGTCACACGTTGAACCTGAACTCCACCACGTCGCCGTCCTGCATGACGTAGTCCTTGCCCTCCATGCGCACCTTGCCGGCCTCCTTGGCCTTCAGCATGGAGCCGGCGGCGACCAGGTCGTCGTACGAGACGATCTCGGCCTT
>CAZQCA010000160.1:2009-7794 GCA_964591845.1 uncultured Nocardioides sp. | reverse complement strand
CGGATGATGCCGTTCCACTCCTGGTCGGTGCCGGGCAGGAAGCCGGGGACGTCGACGAAGGTCAGCACCGGCACGTTGAACGCGTCGCAGGTCCGGACGAACCGTGCGGCCTTCTCGGACGCGTCGATGTCGAGCGTGCCGGCGAGCTGCATCGGCTGGTTGGCGACCACCCCGACCGGACGGCCCTCGATGCGACCGAAGCCGACGAGCAGGTTGGGCGCGAACAGCGCCTGGACCTCCAGGAACTCCTGGTCGTCGAGGACCGCGCCGATGACGTCGTGCATGTCGTAGGGCTGGTTGGGCGAGTCGGGGATGATCGTGTCGAGCGACCGGTCGAGGTCGGTGTTGTCGAGGTCGACCGCGACGTCGTAGACCACCGGCTCGTCGAGGTTGTTCTGCGGGAGGTAGGACAGCAGCGCCTTGACGTAGTCGATCGCGTCGTCCTCGTCGGCGGCCAGGTAGTGGCTGTTGCCCGACTTGGTGTTGTGGGTGCGGGCGCCGCCGAGGTCCTCCATGGTGACGTCCTCGCCGGTGACGGTCTTGATCACGTCGGGACCGGTGATGAACATGGCCGACGTCTGGTCGACCATCACCGTGAAGTCGGTGACCGCGGGGGAGTAGACGTGGCCGCCGGCGCAGTTGCCCATGATCATCGAGATCTGGGGGATCACGCCGGAGGCGTGGACGTTGCGCTTGAAGATCTCGCCGTAGAGGCCGAGGGAGACCACTCCCTCCTGGATGCGCGCCCCGGCGCCCTCGTTGATGCCGATGATCGGGCAGCCCGTCTTGATGGCGAGGTCCATGACCTTGCAGATCTTCTCGCCGTAGACCTGCCCCAGGGAGCCGCCGAAGATGGAGAAGTCCTGCGAGAAGACGCAGACCTGGCGGCCGTCGATGGTGCCGAAGCCGGTGATCACGCCGTCGCCGTAGGGGCGCTTCTTCTCCAGGCCGAAGTTGGTCGACCGGTGGCGCGCCAGCTCGTCCATCTCCACGAAGGAGCCGTCGTCGAAGAGCGCCAGGATGCGCTCACGGGCCGACTTGCGGCCCTTCTTGTGCTGCTTCTCGCGGGCCTTCTCGTCCGCGACGCGGACGGCCTCGTCGAGACGGATCTCCTTCTGGGCGAGCTTGCCGGCGGTCGTGTGCAGGTCGATGGTGGCGGCCTGCGAGGCGTCGTCCTGGGGTTGTGCGGTCACGCTCGGCCTCCTCGGCTGGCCTGCTCGGTCTGGCGTCCTCCGTCTGGCTTCGGCCAATCTAGTGCGCATGGCGCCTCTCCCGGACGCGCGGC
The DNA here is from genome assembly GCA_964591845.1 of uncultured Nocardioides sp. GTDB lineage: Bacteria > Actinomycetota > Actinomycetes > Propionibacteriales > Nocardioidaceae > Nocardioides. Next base: position 6,509 of record CAZQCA010000160.1, on the reverse strand, counting down.
CCCCGCTCGATGCGGTGAGGCTGCGGCAACGTGCGACGAGCGTGCGCCCCGGCGGGCCGGCGTACGACGTCGAGGTGGTGGAGCGCACGCCTTCGACGAACGCCGACGTGGCCGCCCGGGCCCGCGCGGGAGCGCCCGAGGGGCTGGTCGTGGTGGCCGAGCACCAGACGGCCGGCCGCGGGAGGCTGGACCGCACCTGGGAGACGCCCGACCGGGCGGCGCTGACGCTCTCGGCGCTGCTGCGGCCCGACGCGGACGCCGCGGCATGGACCTGGCTGCCGCTGCTGGCCGGCGTGGCGGTCGCCACCGCGCTGAGCGACCTCGGGGCGGGCGCGACGCTCAAGTGGCCCAACGACGTGCTGGTCGAGGGCCGCAAGCTCGGTGGCCTGCTCGTCGAGCGGGTCGAGACGCCGGCCGGACCGGCGGCCGTGGTCGGCATCGGGCTCAACGTCTCGCAGACGCCCGACGAGCTGCCGGTCGCCGAGGCGACCTCGCTGGCGCTCGCGGGCGTCGCCGTCGACCGCACCGAGCTCCTCTCGCGCGTGCTCGCGCGCCTCGCCGAGGAGTACGACGCCTGGTTGCGCGACCCGGCCTCTGTGCGCGCGGCGTACGTCGGGCTCTGCCCGACGGTCCGGGGTCAGCGCGTCCGCGTCCAGCTGCCGGGGGGCGAGGTGCTGACGGGCGTCGGCGCCGGCCTGTCGTCCGAGGGCGGCCTGCTCGTCCGTCCGGACGGCGCCGACCACCCCGTCACCGTGACCGCCGGGGACGTGATCCACGTCAGACCGGCCGGGGAGTGAGAGGATCGGGCCGTGGCGATCAACCCGAAGCTCCTCAACGACGGCGAGTCCATCGTCGTCAGCACCCGCACGCACGCCAAGGCGCTGATCCTGCCGATGCTGATCGGCCTGGTGGTGCTCGCCGCCGCGGCCTGGCTCGAGGCGTCCTTCGTCGGAGGCATCGGCTCGACCATCCTCTGGGTGGTGACGGCGGCGCTGCTCGTGTGGTTCACGCTGCGGCCGTTCCTCGAGTGGCTGCTGGCCAGCTACACGGTCACCGACCGGCGGCTCATCACCCGGCACGGCATCCTCACCCGCAAGGGTCACGACATCCCGCTGGCGAGGATCTCCGACGTCGCCTACGAGATGGGCATCGTCGACCGGATGCTCGGCTGCGGCACGCTGATCATCAGCGACGCCAGCACCCACGGACGCGTGCTGCTGCACGACATCCCGCGCGTCGAGGACACCCAGCGCCGGCTCAACCAGCTCCTGCACGACCTGCACGCCGATGAAGGAGCCTGAGCCTCCGAGCAGCGACGCGGAGCCGCTCGAGCACGCCATCCTCGGTGAGGTGCCGGGCTACGACGCCGCCCAGATCGCCGAGGCGGCCGGTGTCGACCCCGAGCGCGCCCGCCGGCTGTGGCGCGCCCTCGGCTTCCCGGAGTACGCCGGCGAGGTGGCCTTCACCGACGCCGACGCCGAGGCGCTGCGCCGGATCGAGAGCATCGTGTCGTCGGGTGCCCTCGACTTCGACACGGTGGTCAACCTGACCCGGGCGGTGGGCCAGACCATGGCGCGGCTGGCCGACTGGGAGGTGGCCAACCTCGTCCACCGCATCGAGCAGATCGAGGCCGCCGCCGGCGCCACCGGCAGCCGGGCCACGACGGCGCGGCGCATGGTCGACCAGGTGCAGGAGCCGTTCGAGCAGCTGCTGCTCTATGCGTGGCGGCGCCATCTCGCCGCCGCCGTCGGGAGGGTCGAGGCACTCGGCGCCGAGGACGACCTGCACACGATCGACGTGACCGTCGGATTCGTGGATATCGTGAGCTTCACCGCGCTCTCCAACCAGCTCGACGAGGACCGGATCGGCGACCTCGTTGAAGTGTTCGAGACGCGCTGCGCCGACGTGATCGCGGCTCACCGGGGCCGGATGATCAAGAGCATCGGCGACTCGGTCCTCTTCGTGAACGACGACCCGGTGCGCGCCGTCGAGACCGGGGAGCAGCTGATCGCGGTCATCGGCCGCGACTCGCGGCTCCCCGACGTCCGGGTCGGCCTCGCGACCGGCTCGGTGGTGATGCGGATGGGCGACGTCTTCGGGCGCCCGGTCAACCTGGCGGCGCGGCTCACCGCCGTGGCGCGTCGCAACCGGGTGATCGTGGACGCGGCGACCGCGGAGCTGCTGCCCGAGGGCTTCTCGACCAGCCTCCTGCCGGCGCGACCGGTGCGTGGCTTCGGCGTGATCGAGCCGATCACCGTGCGGCGTACCGACTGACCCGCCGGCCCCACAGGAGCCGGGCCGGGGCCCGGTCTGGACCGCACTAGACCGGTCTGGACGCTGACGCCCGATGAGAGGACCATCACCCGGCAATCGGCGGTCACTTTCGTGGTTCCCCGGCGCGGGCGACGGCATTTACCTACGGTTCCCTACGTGCTGACAGTCCAGGATGTGCGACTCGACCCCGCCGAACGCCGTGTGTGGCGCGGGGACCGCGAGGTCGTCCTCTCCCGCAAGGAGTTCGACCTCGTGCATGCGCTCATCTCCCGGGCCGGCCAGGTGGTGTCGCGCGACGAGCTGATGCGCGACGTGTGGCACACGACGTTCTGGACCTCCTCCAAGACCATCGACGTGCACCTGGGCTGGGTCCGTCGCAAGCTCGGCGACGACCCGCGCAACCCGGCTCTGATCACGACCGTGCGCGGCAAGGGACTCCGGTTCGAGCCCGGCGGCCGCGACCGGGACCGCAAGCACTCCGTCGCCTGAGCCGTCGCCTGAGCCGAGAGGCGGCCCCGCTAGGCTCGCGCGTTGTGAGCCCGACCGCTGACGCGCCCCGACTCGCCGTGGTCGGCGGCGGGCAGCTGGCCCGGATGATGGCCGAGCCGGCGATCGCTCTCGGGCTGCCGCTGCGGCTGCTCGCGGAGGCCGACGGCGTCTCGGCGGCCCAGGTGATCCCCGACCACCTGGTCGGCGACTACCGCGATCTGGAGACGCTCCGCCGTGTCGTCGAGGGGTGCACCGTGGTGACGTTCGACCACGAGCACGTGCCGACCGAGCACCTCCACGCCCTGGAGTCCGGCGGGGTCGCCGTCCGCCCGGGCCCGGATGCCCTGGTGCACGCGCAGGACAAGGTGGTGATGCGCGAGCGGCTCACCGCCCTGGACGTGCCGTGTCCGAGGTGGGCCGTGGTCGCCTCGGTCGCCGACGTGGAGCACGTCGGGTTCCCGTGCGTGCTCAAGACGAGCCGCGGCGGCTACGACGGCAAGGGCGTGTGGCTGGTCCGGTCGGCCGAGGAGTGCGCCGAGCCGCTCCGGGTCGCCGCCGAGACCGGCGTACGCCTGCTGGCGGAGGAGTACGTCGAGTTCCGGCGCGAGCTGTCGGCCCTCGTGGCGCGGGCGCCGAGCGGGCAGGCGGCGGCCTATCCCGTCGTCCAGACGCTCCAGGTCGACGGCATCTGCCGCGAGGTGGTGGCCCCCGCGCCCGATCTCGACCCGGTCCTCGCCATGTCGGCGCAGGAGCTCGCGCTGCGGGTCGCCGGCGAGCTCGACGTGACGGGGATCCTCGCCGTCGAGCTGTTCGAGACCGCCGACGGCCGGGTGCTGGTCAACGAGCTCGCGATGCGACCGCACAACACCGGCCACTGGACGCAGGACGGGGCGCGGACCTCGCAGTTCGAGAACCACCTGCGAGCCGTGATGGACCTGCCGCTCGGGTCGCCTGCCCCCCGCGAGGTCTGGACGGTGATGGTCAACATCCTCGGCGGCCGGCACGACACGGGGCGGCTGTGGGACGGCTTTCCCCACGCGCTGGCGCGCGACCCGGGGCTGCGGGTGCACCTCTACGGCAAGTCGCTGCGACCGGGGCGCAAGGTCGGCCACGTCAACGCCTATGGTGACGACCTCGAGGACTGTCTGGAGCGGGCGCGGCACGCCGCCGCGTGGTTCGCCGGAGAGCTGGGAGACCACAGTGAGTGAAGCGGGTGCGCGGGTCGGCATCGTGATGGGGTCCGACTCGGACTGGCCGGTCATGCAGGCGGCCGCCGAGGCGCTGGCGGAGTTCGACGTCGCCTACGAGGCCGACGTCGTGTCGGCCCACCGGATGCCCGAGGAGATGCTCGCCTACGGCAAGGAGGCGGCCTCCAGGGGCGTGTCGGTGATCATCGCGGGTGCGGGAGGCGCGGCCCATCTGCCGGGCATGCTCGCCTCGGTCACGCCGCTGCCGGTCATCGGCGTCCCCGTCTCCCTCTCGAAGCTGGACGGCCTCGACTCACTGCTCTCGATCGTGCAGATGCCGGCCGGCGTACCGGTCGCGACAGTGGCCATCGGCGGTGCCCGCAACGCGGGCCTGCTGGCGGTGCGGATGTTGGCGCTGTCCGACCCTGCGCTGCAGCAGCGCATGGTCGACTACCAGGCGTCGCTCAAGGAGACCGCCCAGGTCAAGGGCGAGGTCGTACGCCGCGAGGCCGGGGGCGGCGGCAAGGTCGGCTTCTGAGCCGAGGGCCGG
>CAZQCA010000160.1:0-1909 GCA_964591845.1 uncultured Nocardioides sp. | reverse complement strand
GTCACTCGCCCCCCACCCGCCGCCGCAGCGCCTTGGTCTCGGCGCGGTGCCGCTTGGCGGTGAGCCGCCGCTCCTTGGCCGCGCGCGAGGGCCGCGTGGGCCGCCGGGTCGGCGGGGGCGGAGCCAGCGCGGCACGGATCAGTTCGGCGAGGCGCTCCCGGGCGGCGACCCGGTTGCGGTGCTGGGACCGGTGCTCGGCCGCCGTGACGACGAGGCGGCCCTCGACGAGCCTCGCGGAGAGCCGGCTCACGGCGCGCGCCCTTTGGGTGTCCGAGAGCGCGGTCGACGCGCCGACGTCCCACTCCAGCTGCACCCGGCTGTCGGTCGTGTTCACCGACTGACCCCCCGGGCCCGAGGACCTCGAGAACTGCTCGACCAGCTCGGAGGCCGGGACGACGAGGCCGGTGGCCAGCCCGGGACCGGGCGGCACCCGCAGGTCGCTGCCGGGTGCGCTCATCGCGCACACGAGCCGGCCGCCTCCACCACGAAGTCCGCCGCCTCCGGGTAGCGCCGGACGAGGGCGATCGAGTGGGCCTGGGTGTCGATCTCGAGGACGTGCTCGGTGCGTGAGGCCTCGACCACGCGCTCGGCGTAGGACGCCACGGTGGCGTTGCCGGTCTCGGTGACGACCCACACGTTGCGGGGCAGGGTCGGGACCGGCGTCGCGTCGAGGGGACCGCTCTCGAGGACCGGCGAGACCGCGACCAGGACGCAGGGGGCCGAGGGCAGGTCGGGGAGCGCGGTGAACGTCACCGAGTTGCCCATCGACGACCCGACCAGGCCGACCCGGTCGGCGCCGTGCGAGCGCAGCCAGGTGGCGGCGGTCACCGTGTCGGACGGCTCGGCGGCGAGGTCCTCGTCCCCCGGCGACGAACCCTTGCCGCGTCGGTCGAAGAGGAGCACCCGGACGCCCGTCTCGTCGGCGATCCGGCCCGCGAGCGGCAGCCAGTCGCAGATCGTCTGCCCGGCCCCCTGACGCAGCACCACGGCGGAGTCGGCCTTGTCGGACCCGACCACGGCGGCCCCGAGCCGGACGTCGCCCGACCCGTCGAGCACGACCCGCTCCGCCCCGTCGGGCACGTCCTCACACTGCTCGTCCAGGGGGTCGTCGGGTGCGGAGGTCTCGCCGCCGTTGCGCAGCAGCCCGACCGCCCAGACGGCCGCGACCGCCAGGAACAGGACGGTGCCCAGGAGCACCCCGGTCGCGAGCATGCGGCGTCCGCGGGAGGGGCTCATCGCCGCCGCGCCCACTCGATGGCCGGGCAGGTGTCCATCACCATCGGCACGCCCGCGGCCCAGGTGCGATCGAACGCCGCCCCGTCCACGACGCCGAGCTGGAGCCAGACCCCCCGAGCGCCGACGGCGACGGCCTGGTCGGCGAACTCCCCGGCCGCCTCCGACCGCCGGAAGACGTCGACCACGTCGACCGCGAACGGCACGTCGGCGAGCGTGGCGTACCCCTGCTGGCCGAGCACGATGGGTGCGGCGGGATGGATCGGCACGATCCGCTTGCCGCGGTCCTGGAGCAGTCCGGCGATCCGGTGGGCGGTGCGCGACGGGTTGCCCGACAGTCCCACGACCGCCCAGGTCTCGCAGTCGTCGAGCATGAGCCGGACCGCCTCGGGGTCCTGCCACGACCTGGGTGCCGCCACCGGACCACCCACCCCCGTCGATGTGACCATGTCCACGAGCCTAGCCGTGGTGAACGTCCGTTAACTCTTCTTAGACTGACGGGGTGACCGACGACCAGCCCATGTTCGCCCTCTCCGAGGAGCACCAGGCGATCCGCGAGGCCGTCCGCGCGGTCTGCGACGCCAAGGTCGCGCCGTACGCCGCCGCGGTCGACGAGGAGGCCCGCTATCCCGAGGAGGCGGCCGAGGCGCTCCGCGCGAGCGACTTCCACGCCCCC
>CAZQCA010000159.1:0-7891 GCA_964591845.1 uncultured Nocardioides sp. | reverse complement strand
CACCAGCCGGCCACTGCCGGATGCCACCTCGCGCCCGAACTCGAACTTGGTGTCGGCCAGGATGATGCCGCGCTCGCGCGCGATCTCCTCGGCGCGGGCATAGACGCTCAGCGTGAGGTCGCGCAGCGCCGCGGCGTCGTCGGCGCCGACCGTGGCCACGACGGCCTCGAAGTCGACGTTCTCGTCGTGATCGCCCAGCGCGGCCTTGGTGGCGGGCGTGAAGATCGGCGAGGGCAGTCGCGAGCCGTCCTCGAGTCCTGCCGGCAGCGCGATGCCGCACACCTCGCCCGTCGCCCGGTAGTCGAGCAGCCCGGAGCCGGTCAGGTAGCCGCGCGCCACGCACTCGACCGGGAACATGTCCAACGGCTCGCAGATCACCGCCCTCCCGGCCACCTCCTCCGGCACGTCGGTGGAGACGACGTGGTGCGGCACCAGGTCGGCCAGCTGGTCGAACCACCACAGGGACATCCGGGTCAGGATCGCGCCCTTGTCGGGGATGCCCGGCGAGAGCACGAAGTCGAACGCCGAGATGCGGTCGCTGGCCACCATCAGCAGCCGGCCGGCGTACGCGCCGTCGTCGATGCGGTAGAGATCGCGCACCTTGCCCGAGTGGACGTGGGTCGCGCCGGGGAGCACCGGGGCCGCAGGCAGCTCGATCGGCATGCCGCGACCCTATCTCCGGCCCATGAGGGGTCACGATGGTGTCCATGTGGAACGACCTCGTGGACCTCGGCGTCTCGGCCCCGGAGAAGATCGTGCGCACGATCCTCGTGTACGCCGCGATCGCGCTGCTGCTGCGGCTCGGCGGCAAGCGCGACCTCGCGCAGATCAACACGATGGACCTGGTGGTGATGCTGCTGCTCTCCAACGTCGTGCAGAACGCGATCATCGGACCCGACAACTCCCTGGCGGGCGGCCTGATCGGCGCGGTCACCCTGCTCGCCCTCAACGCCGTGGTCGTCCGGGCGGTGCGCCGCTCCGACACTGCCGCGCGCCTGCTGGAGGGGACGCCCACGGTGCTGGCGCGGGACGGCGCCTGGATCGACGAGGCCCTGCGGAGCGAGGGGCTGCGGCTGGCCGACGTCGACGCCGCGCTGCGCCGGCAGAACGCCAACGGGGTCGACGATGTCGAGAGCGTGGTGCTGGAGCCCAGCGGGGCGATCGTGACCACGATGCGACCCGCCCAGCAGTCGGCCACGCGGGCCGACATCGATCGCCTCGAGGCCAAGCTCGACCAGCTCCTGAAGGGAGCGACCGCATGACGGGCGCGCTGTGGCACGGGTTCGCCGACATGGCGGCCGTGAGCAGGCAGGAGTTCGTCCTCACCCGAGGCGAGGGCAGCCGCGTGTGGGACGTCGAAGGGCGGGAGTACCTCGATGCCACAGCGGGACTGTGGTTCGCCAACGTCGGCCACGGCCGGCGGGTCATCGCCGACGCGATGGCCCAGCAGGCCGCTCGGCTGGCGGCCTACAGCTCCTTCGGCGACGTCGTCGTCGACACCGCGGCCCGACTCGCCGACGAGGTGGCGGCCCTGGCGCCGATGCCCCAGGCGAAGGTCTTCTTCACCTCCGGCGGCTCGGACTCGGTCGACACGGCGGTCAAGCTGGTGCGTCGCTGGGCCCAGCTGACCGCGCCCGGCGGCGGACGACCCCGCACCACGATCGCGGTCCTCACCCACGCCTACCACGGCATGCACCAGGGCGGGACGGCACTGTCGGGCATCCCGCCCAACCGGGAGGGCGTCCCCGGCCTCGACCCGGACGTCCTCGAGCTGACCCACGGCGACCTCGAGGCGGCGGTGGCACGGCTCGACGAGGCGGGCGAGGTGGCCGCGGTGTTCGCCGAGCCGGTCACCGGCGCCGGAGGGGTGCGCTTCGCCGGGGAGGAGTTCCTGCGCGGCCTGCGCAAGGCCTGCGCGGAGCGCGACACCCTCTGGGTGTCGGACGAGGTGATCACCGGGTTCGGGCGCACGGGCGCGTGGTTCGCCTCGGAGCTGATGGGGCTCGAGCCCGACCTGGTGCTCTGCGCCAAGGGGCTGACGTCCGGCTACGCGCCGATGGGCGCGGTGCTGGCCTCGGAGCGGGTGTGGGCGCCGTTCTATGCCGAGGGCGCGGGGGTCTGGCGGCACGGCTACACCTACGGCGGCCACGCCGTCGCGGCGGCCGCCGGGCTGGTGAACCTGGCCATCATGCGGGAGGAACGGCTGCCTGAGCACGTGGCCGCCCAGGCCGGCCAGCTCCACTCGGCGCTGGGGTCGGCGCTCTCCGAGGTCGCCGCGGTGTCGGAGGTGCGGACCGCGCCCGGCTTCCTGGCCGCCGTCCAGCTGGCGGAGCCGGCGGCGGTCGACGCGGCCGTGCGTGCGGCCCGCGAGCACGGCGTCTCGACGCGCGCCCTCGTCGGCGGAGCCCTGCAGATCTCGCCGCCGCTGGTGATGGTGCCGGACGAGATCGACGACCTGGCGGGCAGGTTGGCGTCGGCTCTGCGGTGAGTCCGCGACGGGTCAGCGGGTCAGCTCGCCGACGACCGAGTCGACGACGGCCACCAGGTCGCCGCCCGTGCGCTCGGCCACCGCTCGCTGCCGTTGGTACGACGCCCCGCCGGCGACGATGTCGGCGACCCCGGCGAGCTCGGTCGCGCAGCCGAGACGCGCCGCCGTCGGCTCCAGCCGGGTCAGCAGGTCGGCCAGGTCGTCGGTCACGAGCCGCTCGTGGTTGTCGGCGTCGAGGATGACGATGGCGTCGAGCCCGTAGCGGGCGGCACGCCACTTGTTCTCCTGCACGTGCCACGGAGGCATCGTGGGCAGCGCCTCGCCGCCCGCGGCGCGCCCGTCGAGATCGACGACCAGGCAGTGCATCAGCGCCACCAGGGAGGCCAGCTCGGTGAGGTTGGAGACGCCGTCGCAGACCCTGTTCTCCAACGTCCCGAGGCGGGGCGAGGGGCGGATGTCCCAGCGGATCTCGGAGATCTCCTCGATCACTCCCGTGACCATCTGGTCCTCGGCGAAGGCCTCGAACTCCGGCCACGTGGCGAACTGGAACGGCAGCCCGGCGGTCGGCAGCTGCTGGAACATCAGCGCCCTGTTGGAGGCGTAGCCGGTGTCCACGCCCGCCCAGATCGGCGAGGAGGCCGACAGCGCCTGGAGATGCGGGTAGTGGTTGAGCAGGGCGCTGAGCACGGGCATCACGCGGTCGCGCTCCGGCAGGCCCACGTGCACGTGGACCCCCCAGATGAGCATCTGCCGGCCCCACCACTGGGTGCGGTTGATCAGCTCCTGGTAGCGGTGACCCTCGGTCAGCTGCTGGTGGTCCCACGCGGCGAACGGGTGGGCACCCGCGCCGAAGAGGTCGACGCCGAGACCGTCGGCCACCGGGAGGGTCACGTCGAGGAGCCGGCGCAGGTCCTCCATCGCGTCGCCGACCGTGTCGCAGACGCCCGACACCAGCTCGACGGTGTTGCGGAGCAGCTCGCCGTGCAGTCGCGACGGGTCGGGCAGCCGGGCGTGGGCGGCAGCCAGCAGCTCGCCGGCCGCGTTGACGAGGTCACGGCTGGCGCGGTCGACCAGGGCGAACTCCCACTCGACGCCCAGCGTCGGCTCGGGCGAGGGGTGGAAGTCGATCCGCACCGGTCAAGCGTAGTGACGTGGGCCGGTGTCGGTGGGCGCGGCCACAGGTGACGGTCGCGCCCACCGATCCGGCTCAGGGCCTGATCGAGACCAGGTTGCCCGCGCCGAACACGTCGGTCGTCGCGATCAGCCGGCCCCGCCACCACTCGAGCGCCGCGGGCGACGGCACGTCGGCGACCGTGCGGGTGCGGCCGTTGCGGACGGCCGTGATCTTGTTGCCGAACAGCTCCGCGACGTAGATGCCGCCGCGCGGGCCGACCGCGAGGTTCGTCGCCCCGAGCAGCCCGCCGGCGACGGTGTGGGAACCACCGCCCCACGCCACGTGTACGACGGCGCCGCGGGCGCCCAGACTGGCGTCCTCGGGCCCTCCCGGGAGGAGCGTGGCGAGCAGGCCGCCGTGCGGGTCGCGCTCGACGTCGGTCGGGACGGGCTCGAAGGCGAACTTCTTGCCGGCCACGCAGTCGGGCAGTCCGAAGGACTCCGCGACCTCCGCCGAGATCGTCGTGACCTGCGGACGCAGGACGGCCACCGTGGAGACGTGGCCGCGGCCCGAGACCTTGAGGATCGCGTTGGCGCCGGCGTCGGCGACGTACCACCCGCCCCTGGTGTTGAGCAGGGCATAGGGGTTGGAGTCGACCTGCCCCTGGTAGGGCCGGAAGTCCGGGGGCACCTGGGACAGGCAGTCGGCGCTGAGGCCGCGGAACCCGTAGCGGTTGTGCCGGTCGGGGTTGCGCGTGGCCTCGTAGGCCGCCAGGTCCGCAACGACGCGGGTCGAGCCGTCCATCCGCCACACCTTCAGCTGGGCGAGCGGGTTGGCGGGGTCGTCACCGCGGATGGTGAACGCGACGGTCTTGCGTCGAGCGGCGATGCCGCTCACCGAGACCTGCTCGCCGTGGAAGACGACGATCGCGCCGGCGTCGATCCGGCTGAGCCTGGCGTTGAAGGCCTCCGCGACGAAGATCTGGCCGTGGTGGCCGATGTCGATCTGGAGCGGCCCGCCGAGTCCGGTGACGATCGGGTCGGGGTCGGGTGGCGCGGCTCTGCCGGACGCCGGAGCGGCGACCCCCAGAGCGGTGGTGGCTGCGACGACGGCCGCGGCGAGGCTGACGAGACGGTGTGAACGGGTCATGCGGTCGACCTCCGAAGTGGTCACCACTGTCGAGTGGCGGCCCGCGGCCCCCCATGGTCACGGGACTTCGGACCCACCCTGCTGCACCGTCGCGGAGTTGGCCAGGGATCGCTCAGCGGCTTAGCCAGTCGCGTGTCACTCGCCCACGGCGACGTCTGCGCAGTAGCGCTCCTGGATCCCCGGTGTGCCGGAAGCCATCGCCGCACCCATGGACCACAGGCTCTCCGCCCAGTCTCCCTGGTCGGCGATCTCGCGCAGCGCGGCCCACTGGCGGCTGCCGACCATGGCCTCGGTCGCCTCGTCGACGGCGCGCTGGTCGCCTCCGGCCCGACCCTCGTCGTACTGGCTCGCCCAGGCGCACGACACCGGCCCGGTGACCTCGGCGATGGCCTGGTAGCGCGACAGGTAGGCGCGGCCCAGGGAGGGCGAGGTGAACCCGTCGGGCAGCGGCACGCCGTCGAGGATCTCGGCGACGACCCGGTCGGCGTTGGCCGGCGTGACGGCGCTGTCGCCGACCGCGTCGGCGAACGCCTCCTCGTCGACCAGGCGCAGCCCCGCGGCGAGCTGCAGGAAGTCGGTGCGCGTCAGGCCCGAGGCCCGGATCGCAAGGAAGTGCCCCTGCGCGGCCGGTCGCATGGCCTCGAAGTCCTGGTCGTCGTAGGACCACAGCTTCGACGCCTCGCCGAGCAGGTCGAGGACCTCTGGGTCGCCGAGGTCCACCTGCCGGTCCTGGACGTACGACGCGTAGGTGTCGGCGGGGTACCAGTTGATCTCCACGTCGACCGGGCCGCGGGCATAGGAGATCGACCCCCCGTGGCCGTCGCCCGGGTCGTAGAGGTCCGAGATCCGCCAGCCGGGGTCGGACAGCACCGCCCGGTAGCCCTCGACCGAGGACGAGGGACCACCGGCCACCGGGGTGTCGACCGCGCGAGGGTCGTGCCGGCTGCCCAGCCAGGCGGCGCCCCCGATGACCAGGGTCACGGCCGCGGCGGCGGCGGCGACGGTCATCCACGGCGCGTGGCGCCGCTCGTCGGGACGGTCGACTCGGTCGAGCACGGGTGTGGCCATGATCTCCTCCAGGAGCCGGGCGCGACCCTCGGCGAGGTCGAGGGAGGCCACCTGCTCGTCGGTGATGCGGGGCGTCATCGGGCCTCCTCGGCGCTGCGTCGGGACTGGACACGGTGGAGATGTCCGGCCGGCGAGGGATCGTTGCCTGCGAGCTCGTGGCGGAGCCGGGCCCGCACCCGGCTGAGACGCGTGCGGACGGCGAGTGCCGTCGACCCCACGACGACGGCGATCTCCCGCGGGGCCAGCTGCTCCCAGACGGCCAGCTCGAGCACCTCGCGGTCGCGGGTGGGGAGACTCGCCAGCAGGCGCTCGGTGTCGACGTCGACGGCCACGGCGTCTGCGGGGTCGGGCACCGTGGCGGCCAGCTCGGCGCGCAGCCGGCCGCCCAGCCGGTCCCGGCGGTCGGCGCCGCGCCGGTGGTTGGCGAGGACGCGCCTCGCGACGGCGTACAGCCAGGGGCGCGCCCCGTCTCCCCCGGGGACTGCGGTGGGGCGGCGCCAGGCGACCAGGAACGTCTCCGCCACCACGTCGGCCGCGTCCTCGGCCACGTCGACGCGGCGCAGGGCGTAGCCGAGCACGGCCGTGACGTGGGCGTGGTAGAGCGCCACGAACCAGTCGTCCCCCGACGATCCGCGGCTGGTCCCGACCACTGTCTCCGTCGCCTCTGCGTCCATCACCACTGCCATGTCCGGGCAGGACTCGATCGTTGCACGGGCCCGGAACACCGGCCGCCGGTCGTGGCAGGGTGGAGGCATGCCCGAGTCAGCGGAAGAGCTCTACGCCCGCGTCGTCGCCGCCGCCGACGAGTCCGGACGGCTGCCGATGCCGCCCGTCGAGCAGTCCGACATCTTCCCCTGGGAGGTGGTGGACGGCGCCCTGGTGCCGCGTGTGCTGGGGCCGCCGCTCGACCGCGAGGAGCCCCGGTCGGGAGCGGACGGCGCCGGCTGCTTCGCCTGTGCGGGCGACGGAGAGGCGGTGCGCATCTGGGAGAACGACCGCTGGAAGCTCACCCACCCGGCGCGGCCCGGCGGGATGCTGGTGCTCTGGCTGCTCAGCAAGGACCACCTCGACTACTCCGACATGGGCGACGAGCTCGCCGCCGAGTACGGCCGGATCAGCGTCTGGCTATGCCGGATCATCGAGCGGATGCCTCACATCGGCCGCGTCCACGTCTGCCGCTGGGGTGACGGGGCAGAGCACCTCCACGTGTGGTTCATCGCCCGCCCCGACCGGCTGTCCGGCGTCAGAGGCTCGATGGCGGTGGAGTGGCTCGACATGCTTCCGCCGCTGCCCGAGGAGGGCTGGCGCGAGGACCTGCGCCACGTCGCCAGCCGGCTGGCCACCCACGACGGCTGGGCGCTGGTCTGACCGATCCTCTCGGGCGGCCGGTCAGGTGCCCAGCGACAGGATCACGATGCCCACGACGAACGCGATCGCGACCCCGCACAGCAGCAGGAGGATCATCAGGCCGGGATGGCTCTGCTTGGTGCGCCCCATCGCCCCGGACATGAAGGTCATCACGGGCGGGGCGTACCACAGCTCGGCGGTCTCGCCCGGGCCCGGGGCCACCTGCTCCTGCGCCTTGCCGTACTGCCACATCCACTGCGCGTGCGCGGACACGGTGTGCGGGCCGGGGGCCACGGGGTAGACGTTCTCGCCGTACTGCGAGGGGGCGGGGAAGCCGTCGATCTGCACCTTCGGCGTGATCATCGAGATGAGCATGTTGCCCTGCAGGTGGAGCTTGACGAAGCCGGGCTGCAGGCCGTCGTCGGGAGCCACCGGCGCGGCGTGCGCCCCGGGCGGCTGCGGGGCGCTCGGCTCCTCGCTGGCCACCGGGCCGGCGTGGGCTCCGGCGGCCGACGCCGACGAGGGATCCAGCACCTCGCGCGACAGGGGCTTGCGCTCGGCGGTGTCCCCGGCCGGCTCGTCGGCGAGCAGCTCCTCGATCGGCCGCCGCTCCGCAGTCGTCCCCCGGGGCTCGTCGTCGACGTCCTGGCCGGCCTGCTCGGGCTCGTCTGTCACAGGATGCTCCCCGGAGAGTAGGTCGCCGCGTCGGGGTGACGGGCCGTGAC
>CAZQCA010000158.1:0-7904 GCA_964591845.1 uncultured Nocardioides sp. | reverse complement strand
CGATCGTCTCCACCAGCGTCCCGTGGTCGCGCCGTATCTCGAGACCGCCGGGGCGGTCCGAGGGACGCAGGCTGAACGGCACGATGCCGTCGACGACCGGTGGGTACGACGTCACCAGGTCGTGGTCGGCGAAGGTGAACACGGTGTCGAGGTGCATGGCCGCTCGCGTCCTCGGGAGGCTCGCGATGATCACCCGCTCGGCAGCGCCCGCCTCGAACAGTCTCCGGGCCACCTGGGTCACGGCCTGCTGCGAGCTCCGCTCGCCCAGGCCGATGAGGACCACGCCCTTGCCGAGCGGCATCACGTCGCCGCCCTCGAGGGTGGCCATGCCCTCGTCGGTGCTGTCGCCGTCGAGGCTGCCGAGCCAGACGTCGTAGCGCTCCCCGGCGAAGTCGGGGTGGAACCGGTAGACCGCCGTGGTCAGCAGCGTCTCCTGCCGGCGCGCCGGCCAGTACATCGGGTTGAGCGTGACGCCACGGAAGATCCACGAGGTGTTGTCACGCATGAACTGCGTGTTGGGCAGAGGTCGCAGGGCGAAGCCGCGCGGGTCCAGCTCGCGGAAGGCGCTGAGGAAGCCGCCGCCGCCGTGGAGGTCGTCGGGCAGGTCCTGATAGGCGACGCCGCCGATGAGCAGCTCCGCCAGCCGGTCCGCCGGCAGGTCGTCGAGCCAGGCGCGGAGCTCGGTCCGGAAGCCCACGCCGACCTGACCGTCGGTGACCTTGCGGTCCAGCAGCCAGGCGCGCGCCTCGGGCGCGGCGACCACCTCGGCGAGGAGGTCGTGCAGCTCGAGGACCTCGAACCCGCGATCCTCCATCTTGGACACGAAGTCGTAGTGGTCGCGCTTGGCCTGGCTGACCCAGATCACGTCGTCGTAGAGGAGCTCGGCGGCGGTGTCGGGGGTGAGCCGCTGGTGGGCCAGCCCGGGGGCGCATACGAGCACCCGCCGGAGCCGGCCCGCCTCGGACCACACACCCACACGGCTGTCGGGAAGGGGTACGCCGATCGCGGGCGTGCTGGTCATCGCCACCGCCTCACAGCACCGCGAGGTTGCCGGTGGCGAGCATCACCACGGCGACGACGGACACCACGGCGACCACGGCGGCCGCCGCCCACTCACCGGGCGCGAACACCCGGGCGTGGCTCTCGCGGCGCGCCCAGACGAAGGCGGCCGTGCCGGCGAGGTAGAACAGCGCCGCCACCAGGAGGTACTCCCAGCCGCCGGCGTAGACCAGCCACACGGCGTACGCCGTCGCGACCAGGCCGACGAGCAGGTCGCGCACCCGGCCATGCCCGTCCTCGTAGCTCTCCCCGCGCCAGGCCAGCAGGACCTGGTAGGCGGCGGACCACAGGTAGGGCAGCAGGATCAGCGACGTGGCGAGGTAGATCAGGTTGGTGTAGGTGCTGTCGTTGACCAGCGTCCACAGCAGCAGGGCCTGCACGCAGAGGTTGGTCACCCAGAGTGCCGGCGCCGGCGCGCCGTGGGCGTTCTCACGCGCGAGCACGCGTGGCATGACCTGCTCCATGGCCGGCAGCCGCAGGATCTCGACGCAGAGCATCACCCAGGCGATCAGGGCGCCCAGCAGCGAGATCGTGAGCCCGATCGAGATGAATCCGGCGCCCCACCCACCGACCTCGTGCTCGAGCAGGCCCGCCATCGACGGGTCGCTGAGGCCCGCGACGTCGGCCTGGGCCATCAGGCCGTAGGACAGGAGGTTGACCGCCAGGAGCAGCACCAGGACCCCGGCGAACCCGATCACGGTCGCGCGCCCGACGTCGTGCCGGTGCGCCGCCCGCTTGCTGTAGACCGCGGCCCCCTCGATGCCGATGAAGACCCAGACCGTCACCAGCATCATGTTCTGGACCTGGTCCATCGTGGAGCCGAGACCGCTGTCGGTGCCCCAGAAGTCAGCGGTGAACAGTCCGGCCCGGAAGCCGACGGCCGCGATCGCGATGAACGTGAGGATCGGGACCACCTTGGCGATGGTCACGACGGTGTTGGCCACCGCCGCGGTCTGGACGCCGCGCAGGGTGAGCGCCTGGACCACCCAGAGCAGGATCGAGGCTCCGACGATGGCGGAGGTGGTCGTGCCGCCCTCGAACGTCGGGAAGAAGTAGCCCAGGGTGGAGAAGAGCAGCACGAGGTAGGCGACGTTGCCCACCCAGGCCGAGACCCAGTAGCCCCAGGCCGCGGTGAAGCCGATGTAGTTGCCGAAGCCGGCCCGGGCGTAGCCGTAGACGCCGCCGTCGACGTCCGGCTTGCGCCGCGCGAGGCTCTGGAAGACGAAGGCGAGCATCAGCATGCCGGCGCCCGTGACGAGCCAGCCGATCAGGAGCGGCCCCGGAGCCGCGCTCCCGGCCATCTGGGAGGGCAGGGCGAAGATGCCGCTGCCGATCATGGACCCCACGACCAGGGCCGTGAGCGCGGCCAGGGTCAGCCCCTGGGGAGCGCGCTGGTGGGTGGCGCGGGGGTGGGACGTTGTCCGATTGTCGGACATGAGTTGAGTTGACGTCATGGCGGTCTCCTCGTTGGGAACACCCCCACGCTAGGACCGCGGGGACCCTCCACGTCAGCGACTGGGAGCGACCTCACGGTCCCGGCCTCGGCGGTGTGACCTGGGCCATCGGGGCCACGGTGTCCGTCCCACTGTTTTCCTGCCCGAAACACCGCCGACCACCCGGGGAAACCCGCTCGGCGCACGCTGGAGACCCGACCGCGACCGAGGAGAGGGGGCCGCCGATGCTCTGGCGTGTCCGTACCACCATGCCCGACCGCCCCGGTGCGCTGGCCAAGCTCGCCGCGCAGTGCGGCTCGGCCGACGTCAACATCCTCGGCCTGCAGATCTTCCCGGGCGTGGGGGCGGTGACCGACGAGCTGGTCCTGCGCACGCCCAGCGACTGGGGGGTGCAGGAGATCACCCGGCTGATCCAGCGGTCGGGTGGCGGCTCGGTCAGCGCCACCACCTGCTCGGAGGCGGCGCTGGTCGACCAGCCGACGCGCTACGTGCAGGCGGCCCGGTCGATCCTGGCCCAGCCCGCGTCGTTCCCCGAGATCGTGGCGACGCTCTTCGACGCGGAGGCCGATCCCGCGCCGGACGCGGGTGAGGTCGTCCAGGACGTGATGGAGATGTCGGTGGGCGAGGTCCGCGTGCAGGTGCGCCGCGCCGCGCCGTTCACGCCGACCGAGCACGCCCGCGGTGCCGCGATGGCGGACCTGGTCACCGACGTGCTGGCGCGCTCCCGGCACGAGCAGGCGGGGCCATCGGCGGGCCGCCGCGTGAGCGGCACCGGCTCGCCGTCGTACGTCGTCGGCGACGGGGTCGTCTCGGCCGCCGTCGACGGCACCACCGTCGGCGTCGCGCAGGTGCGTCCGGAGGCGGGGGAGCCCGGGCTGCGCGAGATCGTGCTCGAGGTCGACCCGGCCTGGCAGCGCCGCGGCATCGGCACCCGTCTGCTGGTGGAGGCCGCGCGGCTGGCGGCGGTGGAGGGAGCCGCCGAGGTGATGATGAACACCCGGGCGGACAACCAGGCGGTGCTTCCGCTCGTGCTCGCCGCCGGTCTGCGGGGCCGGATCCGGATGTCGGCGGAGCGGCTGACCGTGCGCGCCCCGGTCCGCGACTTCGCGGGCGCCGCCGCCGGCTGAGCCTCGACCGGGCCGAGCCGGCTCAGGGGGACCGCAGGGCCCCGCCGCCGGGCGGCCCGGGCCGGTCCTGGTGCCGGAGCCGGTCCAGCCACGCCGGCCGGTCGCAGTCGAGCTGGAGGTCCGCGCGCACCAGCCCACGCCGCAGGTAGACGCGGCGCCCGTCGCACGCCGACCCGTGCTTGTCGTAGCGCCGCTCGAGGATCGGCCGGATCCGTCGCGCGACCGCCGGGTCCCACGCGTCCAGCGACACCCACTCGACGAACCAGGTCGGCGCCCGACGTCCGTCGAGCAGCCGGGCGAGCCGGCGAGCTCCCGGGTCGAGGGTGCGGGCCGGCAGGCTCCACAGGTGCGGGTACGGCGACGAGAGACCGCTGCTGAGCTGGAGGTCCGCCCGACCGCCATAGACGACCAGCGTGTCCGTGGGCGCCGAGGCGCCGCCGACGGCCTCCCCGGTGCGCACCTCCGTCGGGGGCTCGGCGTTGCGGGCGTAGGTGACGAACCAGCCGCTGAGGGCCACGGCCGACGAGGTGACCAGGACGGCGACGGTCCGCGCCGCTGCGCCGGCGAGCCGGCGCAGCCGGAGGCCGCCCGCAGTCTCCGACGTGAGCAGCGTCAGCACCAGCACGCAGCCCGGCACCAGTCCGAAGAGATAGGGCCGCCAGTAGGAACCGCCCAGCACCACCCCGGCCAGGTCGAGGGCGACCACACCCGCGGTCGCCGTCGCCAGGGCGGGGCGGGCTCGGGCCAGCCGCGGCAGCTGCACCAGGAACCAGCCGTAGACCAGCGCCAGGCCGCTCAGCACGAAGATCACGGCCAGCACGCGCGCGCGGTGGAGCGGTGCCCCGGCGGGCTGGGACCAGATCACGCCCCAGGCGTCGGAGCGGAAGCCGTAGACGGCGTACCACAGGGTGCCGAGGCGTACGCCGGCCGCCACCGCCCAGCCGACCGTCACCCCCACCGGCACGGCGAGGCCGAGCGCGAAGGCACCGCCCAGGCGCAGCAGCGTCCGCCGGGGGAGGCCGCCGGCCAGCCACTCGACGACGAGCAGCAGCCCCGTGAAGGCGACGCCCTCCAGGAGGTTCTGCTTCAGGCCGAGAGCCAGACCCGCCGTGAGCCCGGCCAGGCCGACCAGGCGGGCCGACCGCTCCAGCAGCCCCCGCAGCGCCAGCCAGAACGTCCCGACCAGCAGGGGGAGGGCCAGCACCTCCCCCTTGACGGCGACCAGGTCGATCATGGCGTTGCTCGTGACCGCGGTCGTCCCGACGGCGGTCCAGGCGGCCATCCGTGGACCGTGCTCGGGGCGGCCGGCGTACGCCGCGACCTCCCGGGCGAGGGCGGCCGCGGCCAGCACGAGCAGCCCGCACCCCAGGGCGCCCACGAGCCGGATCGCCAGCGGCCCCGCGAGCGCGTCGGTGAGCCGCACCAGCGCGAGCAGCGGCGGCGGCCGGTCGACCCAGTAGCGGCCGTACATCGCGTCCGGCTGCGGGTCCCAGGCCCGGGCGACGAGGGTGAAACCGGCCTCGTCGGGTCGGATCGGCCACAGCGCCCCCGGGATCCGCGCGAGCACCGCGACGAGGGCGGCCAGCCGCACGGTGCGGGCACTGGTCACGGGCCGAACCTACGGCCGGCCGGTCACGGGCGGGACACGAGTCGGTCACGGTACGGCGGTCGGGAGCGCGCCCCGCGGCCGGATAGGATGAGGTCTCGCCGCCCCCGCCAGAAAGGTCCGTGGTCGTCTCATGACCGAGGCAGTCCCCGACAAGTTCGCCGCCCTCGGCCTGACCTACGACGACGTGCTGCTGCTGCCCGGCGAGTCCGCGCTCGCGCCCACCGACATCGACACCTCGACCCGGCTCACCCGCGAGATCACGCTCAACGTGCCGCTGGTCTCCGCGGCGATGGACACGGTGACCGAGTCGCGGATGGCGATCGCGATGGCCCGGCAGGGCGGCCTAGGCGTGCTCCACCGCAACCTGTCGATCGACGACCAGGCCTACCAGGTCGACCTGGTGAAGCGCACGCAGACCGGCATCATCTCCAACCCGGTCACGATCGGTCCCGACGCGACGCTGGAGGAGCTCGACCGGCTCGCGGGGCAGTACCGCATCTCCGGCTTCCCGGTGGTCGACACCGACGACCGCCTGCTCGGCATCATCACCAACCGCGACCTGCGGTTCACGCCGGTGGCGGAGTGGTCGACCACCAAGGTCGACGAGGTGATGACGCCGATGCCGCTGTTCACGGCGCCCGAGGGCATCTCCCGCGAGGACGCGATCGTGCTGCTGCGCCAGAACAAGCGCGAGCGGCTCCCGATCGTCGACGAGGCGGGGCGCCTCACGGGCCTGATCACGGTGAAGGACTTCGTCAAGGGCGAGCAGTTCCCCCACGCCTCCTACGACGGCGACGGACGGCTCATGGTGGGCGCCGCGATCGGCTACTTCGGCGACGCCTGGGAGCGCGCGACGCGGCTGGTCGAGGCGGGCGTCGACGTGCTGGTCGCCGACACCGCACACGGCCACGTGCGACTGCTGCTGGACATGGTGGAGCGGCTCAAGACCGACCCCGCCACCCGCCACGTCCAGGTGATCGGCGGCAACGTCGCCACCCGCGCCGGCGCGCAAGCCTTCGTCGACGCCGGCGCCGACGCGGTCAAGGTCGGGGTCGGGCCGGGCTCGATCTGCACCACCCGCGTGGTGACCGGGGTCGGCGTCCCGCAGGTCACCGCCGTCTACGAGGCGTCGCTCGCGGCCCGCGCGGCCGGCGTACCCGTGATCGCCGACGGCGGCATGAAGCACTCCGGCGAGATCGCCAAGGCGATCGTGGCCGGTGCCGACGCCGTGATGGTGGGCTCGCTGCTCGCCGGGTGCGAGGAGTCGCCGGGCGAGCTGGTCTTCGTCAACGGCAAGCAGTACAAGTCCTACCGCGGGATGGGCTCGCTCGGAGCGATGTCGAGCCGCGGCAAGAAGTCCTACTCCAAGGACCGCTACTTCCAGGCCGAGGTCGCCAGCGACGACAAGATCGTGCCCGAGGGCATCGAAGGGCGCGTCGCCTACCGCGGCCCGCTCGCGGCGGTCGCCCACCAGCTGATCGGCGGGCTCAACCAGTCGATGTTCTACGTCGGTGCGCGCACCATCCCCGAGCTCCAGGAGAAGGGCCGCTTCGTGCGGATCACCTCGGCCTCGCTCACCGAGAGCCATCCCCACGGCGTCGAGATGACCGTCGAGGCGCCGAACTACTCCGGTCGCTGACGCTCAGGAGCGCAGCAGGTCGAGCACGGCGCGTGCGTACGCCGCCTCCGGGTCGAGGTCGACGTAGCGCCTCGCCTCGCCTCCGACGCTCGCGGTGACGGCGTACCCGGGCTGCGGCCCGCGGACGGGCTCGAGACTCACGAAGGCGTCACCCAGGGCCTCGCGGAGCTGCTCCTCACGCGGGAGCCACACCGCCTCGGACGACTCGAGGCTGTCCAGCGCCCACTCCGTGGTGCCGTTGAACGCCAGGACCTCACCGCCTCCCGGTGCCCGCAGCTGCTCGATGACCATGTCGCTCACGACGAAGACGTCGTCGTCGAAGTCGCGGTCGGGGATGTGGAACCGGTCGCCCTGGCCCGGACGCCATTCCAGCCCCGCCTCGCGCAGCGCACGGGCCAGCTCGACGGACAGCATGGGTCCAGTGTGCCCGGCTGTCACCGATAGCCTGCACCCGTGACGGACATCGAGATCGGCCGCGCCAAGCGGGCGCGCCGGGCCTACGCCTTCGACGACATCGCCATCGTGCCGAGCCGGCGCACCCGCGACCCCGAAGAGGTGAGCATCGCCTGGCAGATCGACGCCTACCGGTTCGAGCTGCCGATCGTGGCCGCCCCGATGGACTCCGTGATGTCGCCCGACACCGCGATCGCGTTCGGTCGGCACGGCGGGCTGGGAGTCCTCAACCTCGAGGGTCTGTGGACTCGCTACGACGACCCGGCGCCGTTGCTCGAGGAGGTCGCCGGTCTCGAGGGCGCGGACGCCACGGCGCGGCTGCAGGAGATCTACGCGGCCCCGATCCAGGCCGACCTGGTCACCGAGCGCCTCCGCCAGATCCGCGACGCGGGGGTCACCGTGGCCGGGTCGCTCTCGCCCCAGCGGACGAAGGAGTTCGCCAAGGCCGTCGTCGACGCGGGCGTCGACATGTTCGTGATCCGCGGCACCACCGTCTCGGCCGAGCACGTCTCGTCGCAGGCGGAGCCGCTCAACCTCAAGGAGTTCATCTACGAGCTCGACGT
>CAZQCA010000157.1:0-7941 GCA_964591845.1 uncultured Nocardioides sp. | reverse complement strand
CCTCGAGTACGCCCTCATGAACGACGAGCGCTTCGGCATCTGGGGCGGGCTGTCCGAGCGCGAGCGCCGCAAGCTCAAGAAGCGCGCCGTCTGAGCCCTCGCGGCGTCTCTGTAGGCTGCGCCGCGTGACGGTCACGGCGCTTCTCGTCTGCCACGACGGGGCCCGTTGGCTCCCCACGGTCCTGGCCGGACTCCAGGGCCAGACCCGTCCCGTCGACCGGATCGTCGCCGTCGACACCGGCTCCACCGACGACACGGTCTCCCTGCTCACGCGCGCGCTGCCACGCGAGTGCGTGCTCTACGCCGAGCCCTCGACGGCGTTCGGCGAGGCCGTGGCGATGGGTGCCGACGCCGCCGGCGAGCACGAGTGGCTGTGGCTGCTGCACGACGACGCCAACCCGGATCCGACGGCCCTGGGGCACCTGCTCGACGCCGCGGACGAGCACCCCGACGCCGACATCCTCGGCCCCAAGCTCCGCGAGTGGCCCTCGCTGCGTCGTCTGCTCGAGGTGGGCGTCACGATCTCCGGCACCGGCCGACGCGAGACCGGCCTCGAGCTCGGGGAGTACGACCAGGGTCAGCACGACGAGGTCCGCGAGGTGCTCGCGGTCAACTCGGCGGGGATGCTGGTGCGCCGGGAGGTGCTCGAGCGGCTCGGAGGCTTCGACCCGAGCCTGCCCGTCTTCGGCAACGACGTCGACCTCGGGTGGAGGGCCGCCGCCACCGGCCACCGCACGCTGGTGGTGCCTCAGGCCGTGGTGTTCCACGCGGAGGCCGCCCATCGCGGCGTCCGGCGCACCGCGCTGACGGGGCAGCACACCCACTTCCAGGAGCGGCGCGCCGCGCTCTACACGCTGCTGGTCAACGCGCGGGGAGCGGCGCTCCCGTTCCAGCTCCTGCGCCTGGCGCTCGGCAGCCTGTGGCGCGCCCTGGGTCTCCTGCTGGTGCGCGCCGGTCGCGAGGCCGGCGACGAGCTGGCCGCCCTCGCGTCGGTCTACACCCGTCCGGGGGAGGTACGCCGTGGCCGACGGGCCCGCGCCGCCCTGCCGGTCTCCGGCCCCGCCGACCCCGGTCGGGTCCGGTCGCTGCTCGCCCCACCGTGGCTGCCCTACCGCCACGGTCTCGACTTCGTGAGCGACATCGCGGTCGCCGCCACCTACCAGGCCCAGGACGTCGCCGAACGACGCCGGGCCGCGACCCTGGCGGAGCAGGGCGTCACCCCGCGCGCGGCGCGGGCCGGCGCCGAGGACGACGAGGACCTGATCGAGGACACCGGCTGGGCGGCGCGCTTCCTCACCAACCCGAGGGCGGTGCTGCTCACGCTGTTCGTGCTGGCCGCGCTCGCGGCCGCCCGGCCCGCCTTCGGCGCGGTCAGCGGAGGTGCCCTGAGCCCGGCGCCCTCGGGGGCCGGTGACTGGTGGCGGCTCTACGTCGAGCACTGGCACGCGGTCGGCAACGGGAGCGACGCCCCGGCGCCGGCGTACCTCCCGGTGCTGGCGGGGTTCGGCACGCTGCTCGGCGGACGCGCGAGCCTGGCGGTGACGGTGCTCATGGTGCTGGCCGTCCCCCTCACGCTGTGGGGCGCGTGGCGCTTCCTGCGCGTCGCCACCAGACTCGTCCATGCCCGTGGCGTGTCGCGATGGGTGCTGCTGGCCGGGGCGACCACGTTCGCGCTGGTCCCCGTCGTCAGCGGCGCGTGGGGCGACGGGCGCCTCGGCACCGTCGTCACCGCGATCCTGCTGCCCTGGCTGGGGCATGCGGCGCTCGGCTTCGCCGATCCCGAGCCCGACCGCCGCTGGCGCGCGGCCTGGCGCACCGGCGTCCTGCTGGCCGTCGCGACGGCGTTCACCCCTTCCCTGTGGTGGTGCGCCGCCCTGCTCGGGGTCGTCGTCCTGGCGGTCGCGGCGCGGATCAGCCGCTCGGCCCTGCGTGACCGCTCGGTGTTCGGCCCGCCGCTCACCGCCCTCGGCGTCGTCCCGCTGCTGCTGGCCCCGTGGGTGGTCCCGCTGCTGGTGAGCGGACCGCGAGGAGGTCTGCTGCTCGAGACCGGCCGCCCTCCGGCGGCCACGCCGAGTGCGGTCGAGCTCGTGCTGGGGAGGGTGTCCGAGACGGGCGTCCCCGTCGTCTGGGGCGCGGTGCTGGTGGCACTCGCACTGCTGGCTCTGGTGCCCGCCGCGACCCGGGTCCCCGTCCTCGTCTGCTGGCTCGTGGCGCTGGTCGTCGTGGTCACGGCGGTCGGGGTGTCGCGCGTGCCACTGGGCGTCGAGGCGTCGGGGGCCTGGGCCGGCGTCGGCGTCCTCTCGGTGCTGCTGGCGGGGCTGTGGGTGACCGCTGCCGTCCTCGGGCTGCCGTCGCTGTCGCGTCGCGTCGGTGGACTCCCCGGTCGCGTCGTCGGCGTCACCCTGGGCCTGGCCGCCGCGGCGTTGCCCGTGTCGGGTCTCGCGTGGTTCGTGGTCGGCGGCCACGACCGCCTCAGCGAGCGTCCCGACGACGGCATCCCCGCCTACATGGCCCAGAGCTCCCTGCTCGGACCCGCCCACGGGGTGCTGATCCTCGAGGGCGGCGTCGAGGACGGGCTGACCTACACGCTGCGCCGCGGCGACGGCGCCACGCTCGGCGAGGACGAGATCGGCGTCCTCACGCCCGAGGATCGGGAGTTCACCGCCAACCTGCAGAGCCTGCTGGCCTCGCCGACCACCTCGCTGACCAACCGGCTCAGCGAGGCCGGCGTCGAGTACGTCGTCCTCCGCGCGCCCGCAGACGGCCGGGTCGCGGCGACCCTCGACACCACGCCCGGGCTCGCCCAGGCGAGCGCCGAGGACCGGTCGACCCGGGCCTGGCAGGTGGAGCGAACGCTGGGCGACGACGCCCTCACCGGCCCCGGGTCGTGGCTGCGCACGGTTCTGCTGTGGCTCCAGCTGGCAGCGGTCGTCGTGGTGCTGGTCCTGTGCGGACCGACGAGGAGGTCGCTCCGATGAGCGCGGCCTCGCCTTCCGGCGTCCCGGCCGGCGGCCGGCGTCGCGAGTCGCCCGCGCGCGGTGGCCTCCACCCGTTGGTGGTGCTCGCGGTGCTGATCCCGCTGGTGACGGGCGCGCTCGCGCTCGGCCTGCGGCAGCCGACCGCGTCGACGTCGGTCGCGCCCCCGGAGGAGGCGCCGCTCACCCGCGCCGACCGGGGCTGCCCCGGATCTCCCCAGGAAGGCGGCACCGTCCTGGTGGCCGACGCCGGGATCGACGCGAGCGGCGAGGTGGAGCTGCGGGCCGTCGCCGACCAGGACTCCGAGCCGCAGCCGCTGGCCGTCGCCGCGGGCGAGACCGCGTCGACCGCCGACGACGGGCCGCTGGTCGTCACCGGCCGGGAGGAGCTGGCTCCGGGGCTCGTGGCCACCCGGACGGCAGGCGGTGCCCAGGCGGCCACCGTCTGCCCGGCCCCTGGGCCCGAGACCTGGTTCGCGGGGCTGGGCGCGCGTGCCGAGCATGCCTCGACGATCGAGCTCGCGAACCCCGACGTCGGGGCCGCCGTGGTCGACATCGACGTCTTCACCCGCCAAGGACCGGCCGACGTCCCCGAGCTCAGGGGCCTTCGGGTGCCCGGCCACTCGTCGTACGTCATCGACCTGGCGCAGACCGCACCCCGGCGTGGCGACCTCGCGATCCGGCTCTCGGTGACCCGGGGGCGGCTCGCCGCCACCGTGCGCGACCGGATCGACCGGCTCGGCTCCGACGCCCCGACCGAGGACTGGCTCGCTCCCCAGGCCGAGCCGGCCACCGTCACCACGCTCCTCGGGCTTCCCGGCGGGCGGGGGCCTCGCACGCTCGCCATCGCCAACCCCGGGGCCGACCAGGCGCGGGTCACGCTCAGGCTGGTCTCGGCGGAGAGCACGTTCGCGCCCGCCGACCTCGACGAGGTGCGCGTTCGGCCCGGGTCGCTGGTCGACGTCAGGCTCGGACCCGTGATCCTCCGCGAGGTACGCCGCGGAGCGGTCGGCGTGCTGGTCGAGTCGTCCGAGCCCGTCGTCAGCGGACTCGCAGGCGTCGTCGGCGGAGATCTCGTGGTGACCCCCGCCGTGAGCCCCGCAGCGTCGGCCTCCGCCGTGCTCCCCGACGGGAAGGCCACCGTGGTGCTCGCCGGGGCGTCCACGTCGGGTCTCGCGGCCGTGAGCTTCCGTGAGGCGGACGGCTCGCCCCTGGACGACGAGCAGGTCGAGGTGACCCCGGGTCGCGCGTTCTCGGTGCGGGTGCCCGCCTCGGCGGCCTTCGTCACGGTGACGGTCGAGCGCACGACCCTGGCGGCCGCCGTGACCCTCGAGGGAGACCAGGAACGCGAGGGTCACGTGGTGCTCGCGCTCACGACGCCCGACGTGGTGGGACTGGTCCCGGCGGTCCGGCCGGCCGACCGCTGAGCGACAGCGGGGCCGGGCGTCCCGTCGGGGTCACTCGCCGGCGTACCTCGGATGCACGTCCTCGGGGCTGAGGCCGAGCAGCTCGGCGACCTGCTCGACGAGCACGGTGAGGAGCATCGCCTCCAGGTCCTGGCGGGTGTCGGCGCGGTGCTCGATCGGCCGGCGGAAGAGCACCACCCGGGTGGGCCGACCGCCCCCGCCGCGGACCAGTGACGACAGTGGGACGGAGGCCGTGGACCAGTCGTCGGGGAGTGAGGGCACCTCCTCGACGGCGTACTCCAGGAGTCCCAGGCGGTCTCCCCACCGACGCTCCAGGTCGGTCACCACGTCGAGCACCAGCTCGTCGAAGCGCTCCCGGTCGGTCGGCGTCTCGGGCGTCCCGGGGAGGCGGGGCACCACCGACGGCCCTCGCTGTCCTCGGCCGCGGCGGTCGCGGGTGCGGCGGCGCGCCTCGCGACGATCGCCGGTCGGCAGCTCGCTCGTCAGCTCGCTGGGCAGCTCGCTCGGCGGGGAGTCCACGCGCCGACACTATCCGCCGCGGGCAGCCGCGTGGCGGGTCACCGTGGGGCGCCGCGCCGGGTACGGTCGGCTCGTGAGTCCCACCCGCCGCTGCTCGCGCACCGCGTGCGGCCGCCCGGCCGTCGCGACGCTCACCTACGTCTACGCCGACCAGACGGCGGTGCTGGGTCCGCTCGCGTTGCACGCCGAGCCGCACGCCTACGACCTGTGCGAGTCCCACAGCGAGCGGCTGTCGGCCCCCCGGGGCTGGGAGGTCATGCGGCTCGCACCCGACCCCAGCCTCGCCGGGCCCAGCAGCGACGACCTGCTGGCACTGGCCGACGCGGTGCGCGAGGCGGCCCGGCCCGTCGCGCCTCCGGTCGAGGCGGCGGCAGGTCTTGCCGGCGAGCACGGGCGCGAGGTCGCCCGGCGCGGGCACCTCCGGGTGCTGACCAGCGACTGACCCGGCGTGGGGCCCGACCAGCGGGTGGCGCGGGCGCGACTAGGCTCCTGTCCATGAACCTCGACCCCGTGCTGCTCGAGATCATCGTCTGCCCCGACTGCCATGGTCCGCTCGAGCCTCACGACGAGGAGCTCGTGTGCGGCGACTGCGGCCTGGCCTACCCGGTCCGCGACGACATCCCGGTGCTGCTCGTCGACGAGGCCCGACGGCCCGGCTGAGGCCGGCGGCGCCGAGAGGACCCGGATGAGCTGGTTCGACGAGTCCCGGCTGGACGACCCCGTGGTGCTGGGGTCGGCCGACCCGGTGCTGCGGCAGATGGCGGAGGCGGGCGCCCGGGTGCGTCGCGACGCGACCGAGGCCGCCGCCTCCGTGCACGACGCGGTGCGCCGCGCGGTCGAGCAGGGGAGGCCGCGCGCGGTGATCGCCGCCGGCCCCGACTCGCGTCTGCTCCGCGCAGTGCTCGAGCCGTGGTGCCCGGTCCCGTTCGTGGCGTGGCCCACCTCCGGCCTTCCGGGCTGGGCGGGCAGCATGGACCTGGTGGTCGTCCTGGCGCCCCAGGGCACCGATCCGGGAGCGGCGGCGTCGGCCGCCGAGGCCGTACGCCGCGGCTGCCAGGTCGTCGTCGCCAGCCCGCCGCGCTCGATGGTGGCCGAGCACGCCGAGGGCCGCTGGAGCACGCTGCTCCCCACCACCACCGGCGACCAGCTCGCCACCGCCGTGGTGATGCTGGACTACCTCGACCGGGTCGACCTCGGGCCACGCGCCGACGCCGAGAGCGTGGCGAGCGCCCTCGACGAGGTCGCGGCCGCCTGCTCGCCCCACCAGGACCTCGCCGGCAACCCGGCGAAGATGCTGGCCATCGCGCTCGCCGACACCAGCCCGGTGGTCTGGGGCGGGTCCGTGCTGGCCGCGCGAGCCGCGCGCAGGGTCGCCGAGTCCATCCGCCGCGCCAGCGGGCGCTCCGCCATCGCCGGTGACGCCGAGCACCTGCTGCCGGTGCTGGAGGCCGCCAAGCGGCGCGACGTCTTCGACGACCCGTTCGCGGACCCCTTCGACGACCAGACGCCGGCGCCGCGGCCGGTGCTGCTCGTGCTCGACGACGGCTCGCAGGAGGCGGTCGTGCGTGAGCAGCGCGGCCGGCTCCAGTCGGTGGCCGTGGAGCGCGGCATCCGCATCGAGACGGTCGGGACCGAGGCGGCCACCGAGGTGGCCCGCTACGCCTCGCTGCTGCTCACCGGCACCTACGCCGCGGAGTACCTCCGACTCGGCTTCGTGGCCGACGGCCCGGGTACCGATGACCGCGCCGCGGCCGCGCCGGCGGGAGGCGACGCATGAGTGCGGGCCTCTTCGGTCTCCTCGACGACATCGCCACCCTGGCCCGGATGGCCGCGGCCTCGCTCGACGACGTCGGCGCGGCGGCCGGCCGCGCCAGCGCCAAGGCCGCCGGGGTGGTGGTCGACGACACGGCTGTGACGCCGCAGTACGTCCACGGGGTGGCTGCCGAGCGGGAGCTGCCGATCGTCAAGCGGATCGCCAAGGGGTCACTGCGCAACAAGCTGCTGGTGATCCTGCCGGTCGCGCTCATCCTCAGCCAGTTCCTGCCGTGGCTGCTGACGCCCATCCTCATGCTCGGCGGCACCTACCTCTGCTATGAGGGGGCCGAGAAGGTCTGGGCCCGGCTGCGGGGCCACCACGGCGACGAGGGCCACCTCGCGGTCGAGGAGGGTCCGGACGCCGAGCACGCAATGGTCGCGGGTGCGATCCGCACCGACCTGATCCTGTCGGCCGAGATCATGGTGATCGCGCTCAACGAGGTGGCGGACCAGCCGTTCCTCTCCCGCACGGCGATCCTCGTCGTCGTCGCCCTGCTGATCACGGTGCTCGTCTACGGCGTGGTCGCCCTGATCGTGAAGATGGACGACGTGGGGGTGCTGCTCGCGCAGCGTCCCTCTCGAGGTGCCCAGCGCGTCGGCCGCGGGCTGGTCGCGGCGATGCCCCGGCTGCTCGCCGTGATCTCGGTCGTCGGCGTCGCGGCCATGCTCTGGGTGGGTGGGCACATCCTGCTCGTGGGGGTCGACGAGCTCGGCTGGCACGCCCCCTACGACCTCGTGCACCATGCCGAGGAGGCCGCCCACGACGCCCTCGAGGCGATCGGCGGCGTCGCAGGCTGGACGGTCAACACGGCCGCGTCGGCGGTGGTCGGGCTGGTCGTCGGGCTCGTGGTGGTGGGTCTCATGCACCTCGTGCCACGCCCGTCGAAGGCCGGAGCCGGCGGGCACTGACCGGGCACCCTCGTCGAGGATTCTTCGACGAGGGCACTGCAGGTCTAACCTGAACGGACCGCTGATTCCGCCGCGGAGTGGGCCGCATGGCGGAAGCCTTCCGGAGGATCGCCACATGGACTTCAAGGTCGCCGACCTCAGCCTCGCCGACTTCGGTCGCACCGAGATCACGCTCGCCGAGCACGAGATGCCGGGCCTGATGGCCATTCGTGCGCGCTACGCCGACTCGCAGCCCCTCAAGGGTGCGCGGATCGCGGGCTCGCTGCACATGACCGTGCAGACGGCCGTGCTCATCG
>CAZQCA010000156.1:0-8123 GCA_964591845.1 uncultured Nocardioides sp. | reverse complement strand
GTCAGAGACCATGTCGATCGGTCGGGCTGACAGGATTTGAACCTGCGACCCCTTGACCCCCAGTCAAGTGCGCTACCAAGCTGCGCCACAGCCCGATGCCCTCCCGAGGGCCACGCATGTGGTCCGAGTGAGCGGAGTGAACCCTACCGCAGCGGGTCGCCCCCGACCCAAACGGGCCGACGGCGCCGCGGCTCAGCCTGCCGGTGCCTGGAGCACCACCCAGGTGAACGGCTGCACGGTCCCCCACGGGGTGACATGCTCGACCCGCTCGTCGTGGAGGAGGACGAAGCCCGGCCCCAGGGCCTCGGCGAGTCCGGCGGCGTCGTAGCGGCAGGTCGGGAGGCCGGAGCAGGTCTCGGGCCCGTCGGGGGCGAAGGTGGCGATCACCACGCGTCCGCCAGGGGCCGTGCGGCGCACCTGAT
Source organism: uncultured Nocardioides sp. (assembly GCA_964591845.1). Taxonomy (GTDB): domain Bacteria; phylum Actinomycetota; class Actinomycetes; order Propionibacteriales; family Nocardioidaceae; genus Nocardioides. The sequence continues at coordinate 7,701 of CAZQCA010000156.1, read as the reverse complement.
CGGCGTACGTCGCCCGGTCGGCGGGCTCGGTGAGGAAGTGGAAGACCGCCCGGTCGTGCCACACGTCGTACGTCGTGTCGGGCACCCAGGTCAGCACGTCGGCGGCGACCGTGGTGAGCCGGGTGGCGTGCTCCTCCACGCGGTGGTGGACCAGCGCCAGCGCGCTCACCGACAGGTCGAGGGCGGTCACCCGCGCCACGCCCAGCTCGAGCAGCTCGTCGGCGAGTCGGGAGGCGCCCGCTCCCACGTCGATCACCGACCCGGGCAGTCTGTCCGCGGTCACGAGCCGGACCGACGTCGCCGGCGATGGCTCGTACCAGCTCACCTCGTCGGCGGCCTTGGCGGCGTAGACACCCTCCCAGTGCTGTCGTCCGATCGGAGAGCCCGTCATCGCCTGCGCTTCTCCCGGGGGCGCTGCTGCAGCACGATCGGCGTGCCGACGAAGCCGTACTCCTCGCGCAGCCGCCGCTCGATGAAGCGCTCGTAGGACGCCTCCAGCTTGCCGCTCGTGAACAGGATGAAGACCGGCGGCGCCGTCGAGGCCTGGGTGCCGAAGAGGATCTTGGGCTGCTTGCCACCCCGGACCGGATGGGGGTGCTCGGCGACCAGGCGGCCGAGGAACGCGTTGAGCGAGCCGGTTGAGACCCGGGTCTCCCAGCCCTCCAGCGCCCGGTCGATGGCGGGCACGAGCCGGTCGACGTGCCAGCCGGTGCGGGCGGTGATGTTGATGCGTGGCGCCCACTGCACCTGCACCAGGTCGCGCTCGATCTCGCGGTCGAGGTAGTAGCGGCGCTCCTCGTCGACGAGGTCCCACTTGTTGAACGCGATCACGAGCGCCCGCCCGGCCTCGCGCACGGTCTGGATGATGCGCTGGTCCTGCTCGGAGATCGACTCCGCACCGTCGACCAGGAGCACCACCACCTCGGCCCGGTCGATCGCGGTCGCGGTGCGCAGCGAGGCGTAGTACTCGTGGCCCGAGGCCTCCTTCACGCGCTTGCGGATGCCGGCGGTGTCGATGAAGCGCCAGGTGCGCCCGCCCAGCTCGACGAGCTCGTCGACGGGGTCGACGGTGGTGCCGGCGACGTTGTCGACGACCACGCGCTCCTCCCCCGCCAGCCGGTTGAGCAGCGAGGACTTGCCGACGTTGGGGCGGCCGACCAGGGCCACCCGGCGCGGACCGCCCACCTCGGGCTCCCCCTCCGGTGGCGGCTCGGGCAGGGCGTCGAGACAGGCGTCGAGCAGGTCGCCCGAGCCCCGACCGTGCAGCGCGGAGATCGCGTGCGGCTCCCCCAGCCCGAGGTTCCACAGCGCGTGCGCCTCGGCCTCGGTGCGCGCGTCGTCGACCTTGTTGGCGGCGAGCACCACCGGCTTGCCCGAGCGGCGGAGCACCCTCACGACGGCCTCGTCGGCGTCGGTGATGCCGACGGTGGCGTCGACGACGAAGAGCACGGCGTCGGCCAGCGACACCGCGATCTCCGCCTGGGCCTTGATCCGCTCGGCCATCCCGCGGGCGTCGGGGTCCCATCCGCCGGTGTCGACGACGGTGAACACGCGGCCGTTCCAGAGCGCGTCGTAGGACACCCGGTCGCGGGTCACGCCGGGGCGGTCCTCGACGACCGCCTCGCGGCGTCCGATGATCCGGTTGACCAGGGTGGACTTGCCGACGTTGGGGCGGCCGACGACGGCCAGCGCCTGCACCGGGCCCAGGGCGTCGGTGCCGTCGGGCGTCTCGGACCCCACGTCGTCGGGCAGGTCGCTCATGACGGCTGCCTCGTCGCCGCCGACTCGGCGAGCGCCACGACCTGGTCGATGACCTCCTCCAGGCTGTACGACGTCGTGTCGAGGTGGGCGGCACCGTCGGCCATCACCAGGGGCGACGCGGCGCGGGTGGAGTCGATGGCGTCGCGGCTGAGCAGGGACTCGCGGGTCGCCGTCAGGTCGGAGCCGCCCTCCTCGAGGGCCCGCCGGGCGGCGCGCGCCCCCGGGTCGGCGGTGAGATAGACCTTGACCTGCGCGTCGGGGAGGACCACCGAGCCGATGTCGCGTCCCTCGACGACGATGCCGCCGCCGGCGGCGGCCGCGCGCTGCAGGTCGACGAGCCGGGCCCGGACCGCCGCGACGGCACTGACCGGGCTGACCGCCGCGTTGACGTCCTCGCCGCGGATCTCCACGGACACGTCGGTCCCGTCGACGGCGATCGTCGGAGCCAGGGGGTCGGTGCCGGACTCGACCACGGGCTCCCCCGCGCGTGCCGCCACCGCGTCGGGGTCGGCGACGTCGACACCGTGCTGGAGCATCCACCAGGTGACCGCCCGATACATCGCCCCGGTGTCGAGGTAGCGCAGTCCCAGCCGGGCGGCGACGCCGCGAGACGTGCTCGACTTCCCCGACCCGGACGTCCCGTCGATCGCGATCACGAGACCCGTCACGTCAGGGCTCCCCTCGGGTGCGGGGACGTGCGTGCTCACGGGTGCCTCTCGGTGGGGTGGGGGGCCGGCCGCGGCCGGCGTACGAACCGGCCCAGCCTAGCGGTGGACGACCCAGCCCCTCGATTCGAGAGCGGCCAGGAGCTGGTCGGCCCGCGCCTCGTCGACGACCAGCTCGACCAGGCCGGTGTCGCGTCCGGGGTCGTGGTCGATGTGGACGTCCTCGATGTTGACGCCGCTCTCCCCCGCGTCGGTGAAGAGGCGTGCGAGCTCGCCCGGGTGGTCGGGCACGGAGACGTAGACGGGGCCGGTGGGGGCCGGGGTGCCGCCGTGCTTGCCCGGGATCGCGCGGGTGCCGGCCACGCCGCGCGCCAGCAGCCGCTCGATGGACTCGGCCGAGCCCGATCCGACCGCGGCCATCAGCGCGTCGAGCTCGCCGCGCAGCTCGGTCAGCATGGCGAGGACGGCGGAGGAGTTGCCCGACACGATCTGCCGCCACAGGACCGGGTCGCTGCCGGCGATCCTGGTCACGTCGCGGATCCCCTGGCCCGACAGCGCCAGGTGCTCCTGAGGAGCGTCGGCCAGGCGGCCGGCGAGCAGCGCCGACACGAGCTGGGGCAGGTGGGAGACGCGGGCCACGGCCCGGTCGTGCTCGTCGGGGGCCATCAGCAGGGGCACACCTCCGCAGACCCGGGCGAGCGCCTCGACCAGGGCCGTGGCCTCGGGGGCCGAGCCCTCGTGGGGCACCACGGCCCACGGTCGCCCGTCGAAGAGCGCCGCGCTGGCTGCCAGCGGGCCGGATCGCTCGCTGCCCGCCATCGGATGGGAGCCGACGTAGCGGGTGAGGTCGCCCGGGGACACCTCGGCGGCGACGGCGGCCAAGGGGCCCGACTTGATGCTGCCGACGTCGGTCACCGCCGCGTCGGTCGCGAGGAGCGCGCTCGCCACGGCCGCCGCCAGGTGGTCGGGTGGTACGGCGACCACGACCAGCTGCGGCGCGTCTCCCTCGCGCGCGGGTCGGCCGGCGCCGAGCCCCGTGGCGGTGCGCAGGTGCTCGGGTGACACGTCGTCGAGCAGCGTGTCGAGGCCCGCCCGGCGACAGGCCAGGGCCACCGACGTGCCCAGGAGGCCCGTGCCGACCACGAGCACAGGTCCGGTCAGCTCGGGTGCCCTCTCATCGAGTCCCGCCGGCGCGCCCGTCACCGCGACTCCTCGGTCTCGTCGGGCACCGCCCGGACCCGGTCGAGGTCCTTGCGCAGCGCCGCTGCGCCGTGGAGGTAGCAGTGGGTCACCTCCGCGCGGGGGAGGTCGGTCTCGACGTGGGCGAGCATGCGCACCACCCGCGGCATCGATCCCGCGATCTCCAGCTCGCGCGCGCACAGCAGGGGCACCTCCCCGAACCCCAGCCTGCGGGCGGCGTAGGCGGGGAACTCCGCCACGAGGTCGGAGGTGGCCGTGAACACCACCGAGATGAAGTCGTCGACGGTGAGTCCGTTGGAGGTCATCACGTCGGTCACCATCTCCGCGACCCGCTCCAGCATGTGGTCGCGGTCGTCGGCCTCGAGCTGGGTCGCGCCCCGCACGGCACGCACGGCCACGATCGGTCGCCTCCTCGTCCTCGCGGCGGCCCTCCCTGCGCCGGCACCGCGGCCGGCCGCCGAGGACACCCTAGTGCCGGGGTGGCCTCACAGACCGACGTTGTCCAGCAGCGTCCCGAGCTCCTCGCGGGTGAGCTCGCGGAGGTCGCCGGGTCGCAGGTTGCCGAGGCGCACGGGGCCGAGCCGGGTGCGGGTGAGCCGGCGCACGGGGTGGCCGACCTCGTCGAGCAGCCGGCGTACGATCCGGTTGCGGCCCTCGTGGATCACCAGCTCGACGATGGATCGACCGGCGGCTCCGCCTTCGCCGGCGCCGACCAGCCTGGCCCGGCTGACCTCGACCGGCCCGTCCTCGAGCGTGACTCCCTCGCGCAGGCGGGTGATCGTCGACCGCGACACCGTGCCCTCGACCTCCGCCACGTAGGTCTTGTCCACCTCGTACGACGGATGCGCGAGCCGGTGGGCGAAGTCGCCGTCGTTGGTGAGCAGGATCAGGCCGGAGGTGTCCGTGTCGAGCCGGCCGACGTGGAAGAGCCGCTCGGGACGGTCGGCCACGAGGTCCTGGAGCGTACGCCGTCCCTCGGGGTCCGACATCGTCGAGACCACACCGCGCGGCTTGTGCAGGGCGAGGTAGACGTGGGCCGAGACGGGCGGCAGCCGACGGCCCTCCACCCTGATGACGGCGGTGCGGGGGTCGACCTTGGTGCCGAGCCGGGTGACGACCTCGCCGTCCACCTCGACCAGGCCGGCGAGCATCAGCTCCTCGCACCGACGACGAGAGGCCACCCCCGACTGGGCTAGCAGCTTCTGGAGCCGGACCAGGCCGTTGTCGGCGCCCGGGCCGGGATCGTCGCCGGACTCGGGCGTCACTCCTCCCCCGCGTCGTCGGCACCGCTCGTGGCCGCCTCGGGGTGACCTCGGTCGGCCCGATCCTCGTGGTCGCCGGACTCGACCAGGGCGCCGAGCTCGTCCTCCAGGTCGTCCATCTCGGGCAGGTAGGGGGCGAGCTCGGGCAGCTCGTCGAGCGATCGGATGCCGATCCGCTCGAGGAAGTAGCCGGTCGTGCGATAGAGCGTGGCCCCGTGCTCGCCGTCGTGGCCGGCCTCCTCGACCAGCCCGCGCGTCAGCAGCGTGCGCATCACACCGTCGACGTTGACGCCCCTGATCGCCGAGACCCGGGCACGGGAGACGGGCTGCTTGTAGGCCACCACGGCGAGCGTCTCGAGCGCCGCCTGGGTCAGCCGCGCCTGCTGGCCGTCGAGGACGAACGCCTCGACGACGGGTGCGAGCTCCTCGCGGGTGTAGTAGCGCCAGCCTCCGGCCACGTTGCGCAGCTCGAAGCCCCTGCCCTGACGCGTGTAGTCGTCGGCGAGCTCCAGCAGGGCCGCCTCCACCTCCGCGACGGGATAGCCCACCGCGGAGGCGAGGGCCAGGTGGTCGAGCGGCTGGTCGGCGATCATGAGGATCGCCTCGAGCGAGGGGTGCAGCGCGCCCACCGGGACGGCGAGGGTCTCGTCGTCGGCCTGCTGGGTCATCGGATCTCCTCCTGCTCGTGGTCCGCCGCAGCGGGGTCGTCGCCGGGGGGCCGGTCGAACTCGTCGTCGATCTCCACCTCGCCGTCGTCGGTGCCGGTCCAGCGGACGGTCAGCTCCCCCAGCGGCGTCAGCTGCTCGAACCCGACGGCGCCCTCCCGGAACAGCTCCAGCAGGGCCAAGAACCGCGCCACCGTCGTGAGCGTGTCGGGAGAGTCGCCACACAGGGCCCGGAACGTCATCGCCCCGGAGCGCCGCAGCCGGTCGACCACCAGCGCCGCCTGCTCGCGGACGCTGACCCGGGGGGCGTGGATGTGCTGCAGCGACAGCTCCGGCACGGGCTTGGGCTCCATCGCCCTGGCTCCGAGCGCGGCGAACTGGTCGAGCCCGATGCCGATGAGGACCTCCGGCAGGAGCGTGGCGAACCGCTCCTCGAGGCCGACCGCCCGCGGGTGCCGCCGCGTCTCCTCGGCGAGCCGACGCTCGAGGACGCCCGCGACCTGCTTGAACGCCTTGTACTGCAGCAGCCGGGCGAAGAGCAGGTCGCGCGCCTCGAGCAGCGCCAGGTCCTCCTCGTCCTCGACATCCCCCTGGGGCAGCAGCCGGGCGGCCTTAAGGTCGAGCAGGGTCGCGGCGACGAGCAGGAACGACGTGGTCTGCTCGAGGTCCCAGACGGAGCCGCCGGCCTTGACGTGGGCGATGAACTCGTCGGTGACCTGGGAGAGCGAGACCTCGGTGATGTCGAGCTTGTGCTTCGCGATCAGGCTGAGCAGCAGGTCGAAGGGTCCCTCGAAGTTGTCCAGCCGCACCTCGAAGGTCGGGGCGGACTCCTCTCCGCGGACCGGCTCGACGGTGACGCTGCCGCCCGGTCCGGTCATGGCGCGGTCATTCCTCGGTCAGCCGCCTCACGAGGGCGGACTCGTCGCCGGCACCCTCGAACTCGGCCAGCACCAGGGCCAGCGCCTCGCGGACGAGCCGGCCGCGGTCGACGGCCAGGCCGTGCTCGGCGCGCAGCCGCAGCCGGGTCTGCTCGAGGTGGAGCAGCTCGGCGGAGGTGACGTAGACCGTCATCTTCTCGTCGTGCCGGATCCGTCCGCTGGGTCGCGGCGGGCTGCTCGGGGCCTGGTCACCGGGGACGGCGTCGGGGACGGCGCGGACCCGGGCCGGCGTACGGTCGCCCGTGGGATCCGTCGGGCGGAACAGGTCGTCCGCCGTCGGCATGCTCACGCGTCGTGCCAACGGTGGAGCACCTCCTTGGCCAGCTGGCGGTAGGCGTCGGCGCCGGTCGAGTCGCCGGCGTACGTCGTGATCGGCTCGCCGGCCACGGTGGAGTCGGAGAACTTCACCGTGCGGCGGATGACCGTGTGGAACACCTGGTCGCCCCAGGCCTCGACCAGCCGCTGCATGACCTCGCGACCGTGCAGGGTGCGACCGTCGAACATGGTGCCGAGGACGCCGTCGATCTCGAGCTTGGGGTTGAGCCGCTCGCGCACCTTGTCGATGGTGTTCTTCAGCAAGGCCACCCCCCGGAGCGCGAAGTACTCGCACTCCAGCGGCACGATCACGCCGTCGGAGGCGGTCAGCGCGTTGACGGTGAGCAGGCCGAGCGAGGGCTGGCAGTCGATGAGCACCACGTCGTAGTGCTCCAGCGCCGGCGCCAGGACCCGGGCCAGGGTCTGCTCCCGCGCGACCTCGTGGACCAGCTGCACCTCGGCGGCGGAGAGGTCGATGTTGGAGGGCAGCAGGTCCATGCCCGGCACGCCGGAGGGCACGACCACCTCGTCGAGGCGCACCTCGCGGTCCATGAGCAGGTTGTAGATCGTCCGCTCCATGTCGTGGGGGTTGAGCCCCAGCCCGACCGAGAGCGACCCCTGGGGGTCGAAGTCGACCAGCAGCACCCGTCGGCCGTACTCCGCCAGGGAGGCGCCGAGGTTGATGGTGGTCGTGGTCTTGCCGACGCCACCCTTCTGGTTGCACAGCGACACCACCCGGGCATGGCCGTGCTCTGCCACGGGCCGGGGCTCGGGCAGGTCGGGCATCGGCCGCCCGGTGGGACCGAGCGGGACCTCGGCGGCCGCTGGCTCGGCGGCCAGGGGCTCGGCCACTGAGGGCTCGGCCACTGAGGGCTCGGCCACTGAGGGCTCGGCC
>CAZQCA010000155.1:0-8188 GCA_964591845.1 uncultured Nocardioides sp. | reverse complement strand
CATCTCGCAGGAGGACGGCAGCCCCGACGTCTTCGTGCACTGGTCGGCCATCCAGTCGCAGGGCTACAAGACCCTCGACGAGAACCAGAAGGTCGAGTTCGACGTCACCCAGGGCCCCAAGGGACCCCAGGCGGAGAACGTCCGTCCGATCTGAACCGGCTGTGAGCGCGCCGGCTGAGTGACCGTTCAGCCCCCGTGTCAAGGCCTCGCGCGGAGCCCTACCACACCGGTGGGGCTCCGTTGCTCTGTGAGCGTCGTGTTGCGGGTGTGACCACGAAGATGACCCCTTCGGGCCACCTTGACTAGTCCAGAGATCCCCCGAGTGGACCAGTTGGTTCCGAGGCGGTTTGATGGATAATGATCTCGAGGGGGGACGCATCCGGATAGAGGGGTGTCCAAGGGCAATGACGGATGAGGAGGTGGACGACTTGTACGACCAGTTCGACATCACACTGGAAGACAGTGACCTCCTGGGCGAGGTCGAGCTCACCACCAACCTGATCATCGCGGCCACCGAGTCCGACGAGCGGCTCTCGCTCGAGGAGATCGACCGCATCCTGGGCGTCGTTCCCCAGCAGCGCCGCGGCGACTGACCCCTGCCGCCTGTCGGGGCCGTGAGCCCGTCGTGACCGACCTCGAGCGCGTCCTCTACTTCGCGGCGGCCCTGGTCGCCGCCTTCGTCGTCGCGTTCAGTCGGGCGCGCTGCGGCTCCGCTGGTCGACCCGGCACCCGCGCCCGCGCGGTCGCCGCACCTCGAGCATCACGGCCCGAGCCCGAGCCACTGACCCTCGCTCGACGTCCCGCCCGGGAATGCAAGACTGCGGACATGCCGCAGCGACCCGACGTGCAGGCCGCCGGGGCCGTGGTGACCCGCAAGGGTGGGGACGTCCTGCTCGTGCACCGCCCGCGCTACGACGACTGGTCCTTCCCCAAGGGCAAGCTGGACCGCGGTGAGCACGTGGCCGTGGCGGCGGTGCGCGAGGTCGGCGAGGAGACCGGCCTCCGGATCCGTCTGGGGCCGCGACTGCCCTCGCAGCGCTACCCCGTGGCCCGGGGACGCACCAAGCAGGTCCACTACTGGATGGGCCGCGTGGTCGGGAGCGACGACATCTCCGGCTACCTGCCCAACAGGGAGATCGACGAGGTGCGGTGGGTCTCCCGCAAGAAGGCCCGCAAGCTGCTCACCTACGACTTCGACCGCGAGACCCTCGCCGCGGCGGAGGCCCACAAGAACACCCGCGCGGTGATCGTGCTCCGGCACGCCAAGGCCCGCTCCCGCAAGGCATGGAAGCGCGACGACCGCGAGCGACCGCTGCTCAAGCTCGGCCAGGTCCAGGCGATGCGGCTGGTGCCCCTGCTGGCGGCCTACGACGTCAGCGTCGTCACGACCTCCAGCTCCGTCCGGTGCGTCGAGACCGTGACGCCGTACGCCGCCACCAGCGGCTGGCCGGTCGCGACCCACGACGGGCTCAGCGAGGAGGACGCCACCGACGCGTCCGTGCTGGAGGTCGTCGACGACCTGCTGCACCATCGGGAGTCGTCCGTGTTGTGCAGCCACCGCCCCGTGCTGCCCGCCGTGTGGGACGCCCTGCGGCTGGACCGGGTCGGGGTCGACGACCCGAAGCTGGAGCCGGCGCAGCTCCTCGTCGCCCATCACCGGCGGGGCCGGGTCGTGGCGGTCGAGATCCACTAGGCGCGGGGCGGTCCGACCGCCCTCTTCTGTTCATCCCTCGTTCACCACAGCGGGCCGATCCGGTCACCTGCCACTCCTACGTTCGTGGCGTTGTTGAAAACGAACTCAGGAGAGACGAAGTGAAGCGCACTTCCATCCGCCGGGCGCTGGTGCCCGGCATCGCCATCGCCGCCCTGTCCCTGGCCGGCTGCGCCGCCAGCAACGAGGGCGACGCCGCCGCCGCGGACGGCGACGGTGGCTCGCTGTCCGGCACCATGGCCGGTGGCGGCTCCTCGGCCCAGGAGGCCGCGCAGGCCGCCTGGATCGCCGGGTTCCAGACCGCCAACCCCGACGTCACCATCAGCTACGACCCCGTCGGTTCCGGCGGCGGCCGCGAGGGCTTCATCTCGGGCGGCTTCGCGTTCGCGGGCAGTGACTCCTACCTCACCGACGACGAGGGCGAGCTGAGCGCGGCCGCGGAGAACTGCGGCGGCGACCCGATCGAGGTCCCGAACTACATCAGCCCGATCGCGGTCATCTACAACGTCGAGGGCGTCGACGACCTGCAGCTGTCGCCGGCGACGCTCACCGACATCTTCAACGGCTCGATCACGAAGTGGAACGACCCGGCCATCGCCGCCGACAACGGTGCCGCCGAGCTCCCCGACGCGACGATCAACGCGGTGCACCGCTCCGACGAGTCGGGCACCACCAAGAACTTCACGGACTACCTCGCAGCGGTCGCGCCCGACGCATGGCCCGACGGCGCCGTCGAGCTGTGGCCGGAGCCCTACGGCGGCGAGGGTGCCAAGGGCACCTCCGGCGTGGTCGCGGCCGTCCAGAACGGCGAGAACTCGATCGGCTACGCCGACGCCAGCCAGGCGGGCGACCTGTCGGTGGCGCTGATCGGCGTGGGCGACGAGTTCATCGCCCCGAGCGCCGACGCGGCCGCGAAGCTCCTGGAGGTCTCCCCGCAGGTGGAGGACCGGCCGGACGTCGACATCGCGTTCGACATCGACCACACCACCGAGGAGTCGGGCGTCTACCCGATCGTGCTCACGTCGTACCTCCTGGCCTGCCAGCAGTACGACGACGCGGCCACCGCCGACCTGGTCAAGGGCTACCTGGGCTACATCCTCAGCGAGGAGGGCCAGCAGCAGGGCGCCGACGAGGCGGGCTCCGCGCCACTGCCCAGCGCGCTGCGTGAGCAGGCCGCCGGCATCGTGGACGCGATCTCGGCCGGGGAGTGACCCTGTCCACCCCCGCACCCGAGACGAGGCCCGACCGCGGGCCCGAGGTCGGCATCGCCGACGCGGCCGAGCGCCGCGTCGGTGATGCCGCCTTCAAGGGTGTCGTCACCGGGGCCGGCGGGCTCATCCTGCTGGCGCTGGCCGGCGTGGCGATCTTCTTGATGATCGAGGGCTGGCCCGCGCTCACCGCCTCCGGCGAGCAGGCCTACGGCAAGGACAACATCGTCGTCTTCGTCTGGCCCCTCCTCTTCGGGACCCTCCTGGCCGCGCTGCTCTCGATCCTGATCGCGGCGCCGCTCGCGGTCGGCGTGGCGCTGGTGATCTCGCACTATGCCCCGCGCCGGCTCGGCCGGCCGCTGGGCTACCTGGTCGACCTGCTCGCGGCGGTGCCGAGCGTGGTCTACGGACTCTGGGGGATCGGCTTCCTCCAGGGCCACGCGCTCCCGATCTACCAGTGGCTCGAGGAGAACCTCGGGTTCGTCCCGCTGTTCAAGGGCCCGGCCACCACCGGTCGGACGATCCTCACCGCCGCCCTCGTGCTCGCCATCATGGCGCTGCCGATCATCACCGCGATCTGTCGGGAGGTCTTCCTGCAGACACCGACGATGCACCAGGAGGCGGCGCTCGCCCTCGGCGCCACCCGCTGGGAGATGATCCGGCTCGCAGTCTTCCCCTATGCCCGGTCGGGCGTCGTCTCGGCCGTCATGCTCGGCCTCGGCCGCGCCCTGGGCGAGACGATGGCCGTCGCGATGGTGCTGTCGGCGACCGGCATCATCACCTTCAACCTGATCTCGCCGACCAACCCGTCGACGATCGCCGCCAACATCGCGCTCAACTTCGGCAACGCCTCCGGCGTCAAGATCAACGTGCTGATCTTCAGCGGGCTGGTCCTGTTCGTCGTGACGTTCGCCGTCAACTTCCTCGGCCGCTGGGTGGCGGCGCGGGGCAGGGCCAGGTGAGGACCATGAGCCAGACCCCGCTGCTCGACCCGCCGACCTCGCGGTCGGCGATGCCGGTGACGGCACCTCAGCTCCCTGCGAGCGCCCCGTGGATCGCGGCGATGGTGGCGTTCGGGCTGTCGGGCCTGGCGGGGCTGCTGCTGGGCTGGGGTCCGGTCGGCATCGTCGTGCTCGGCTGGCTGCTGCTGCTCTGCGTCCTTCCCGCCTGGTCGTGGCGTCTCGAGGGGTCGCGCAAGGCCGCGGACCGGCTGGCGACGGTCGCCGTGTGGTCGGCGTTCTCCCTGGCCATGCTGCCGCTGGTGAGCCTGCTCTGGGAGGTCGTGTCCAAGGGCGCGGGATCGCTGACCGCGGAGTTCTTCACGGCGTCCATGCGCAACGTGCTGGGGCCTGGGGGAGGCGTCTACCACGCGATCATGGGCACCACCATCATCACCGGCGTCGCGACCCTGATGTCGGTGCCGGTGGGGGTGCTCTGCGCCGTCTATCTCGTGGAGTACAGCGCCGGGAGCCGCGCCGCCCGGATCATCACGTTCCTCGTGGACGTGATGACCGGCATCCCGTCGATCGTGGCCGGACTGTTCGCCTATGCCCTCTTCGTGCTGGTCTTCGGGCCGGGGGTGCGGATGGGCTTCGGCGGCTCGATCGCCCTCTCCGTGCTGATGGTGCCGATCGTGGTGCGCGCCACCGAGGAGATGCTCAAGCTGGTGCCCGACGAGCTGCGTGAGGCGTCGTACGCGCTGGGGGTGCCGAAGTGGCGGACCATCGTCAAGGTGGTGCTGCCCACCGCGATGGGCGGCATCGTCACCGGGGTCACCCTCGCCATCGCGCGCGTGGCCGGGGAGACCGCACCGCTGCTGATCATCGCGGGCGCTACGACGTCGACGAACTTCAACCCCTTCGACGGCCGGATGATGACCCTGCCGGTCTTCATCTTCTCCTCCATCAGCGAGCAGGGCCTCTACCGCGAGGAGTCCACGGCACGGGCCTGGGGCGCGGCCCTGGTGCTGATCATCATCGTCATGAGCCTGAACCTGCTCGCGAGGTTCATCGGCGCGAAGTTCGCCCCCAAGACCGGGCGTTGAGACAGGAAGACCTGATGGCCAAGAGCATCGACATCTCCGACCTGGACATCTACTACGGCGACTTCCTCGCCGTGGAGGGCGTCACCATGACCATCAAGCCGCGCTCCGTGACGGCCTTCATCGGCCCGTCCGGCTGCGGCAAGTCCACGGTGCTGCGCTCGCTCAACCGGATGCACGAGGTCATCCCCGGTGCCCGGGTCGAGGGCAAGATCGTCATCGGCGGCCAGTCGCTCTACGACACGGCCGTCGACCCGGTCGCGGTACGCCGCCAGATCGGCATGGTCTTCCAGCGGCCCAACCCGTTCCCGACGATGTCGATCGCCGAGAACGTCCTGGCCGGCATCCGGCTCAACGCCCGCCGGCTCCCCAAGTCGGAGGCGGAGGAGGTCGTGGAGCGGTCGCTGCGGGGGGCGAACCTCTGGGAGGAGGTCAAGGACCGGCTCGGCAAGCCCGGCCACAGCCTGTCGGGCGGTCAGCAGCAGAGGCTCTGCATCGCCCGCGCGATCGCGGTCGAGCCGCAGATCCTGCTCATGGACGAGCCGTGCTCGGCACTCGACCCCATCTCGACCTCGGCCGTCGAGGACCTCATCCACGAGCTCCGGCACGACTACACGATCGTGATCGTCACCCACAACATGCAGCAGGCCGCCCGGGTCTCGGAGGACACGGCGTTCTTCAACCTCAAGGGCGCCGGCCAGCCCGGTCGCCTCGTGGAGTTCAACACCACCAAGCAGATGTTCACGAAGCCGGACGAGCCGGCCACGGAGGCCTACATCTCCGGCCGCTTCGGCTGACGGGTCAGGCGCGCAGCAGCAGGTGCAGGACGGCGTACGACGCCGCGGCGGCGCCGGCGGCCATCGGGAAGGTGAGCACCCAGGCAGCCAGAATGGTGCGGGCGACGCCCCACCGGACCGCAGAGACCCGCTTGGTGGCGCCCACCCCCATCACGGCCGACGTGATGGTGTGGGTCGTGGAGATCGGTGCCTCGAAGAGATAGGCCGTCGTGTAGAGCACGCCGGCGGCGACGGACTCGGCCGCGAAGCCCCGGGCCGGGTCGAGGTGGATGATCCGCCGACCGAGGGTGCGCATGATGCGCCAGCCGCCGGACAGCGTGCCGAGCGAGATCGCCGTCGCCGCCGCCACGATCACCCACCAGGGCAGCGCGTCGCCCTCTGCGACGTAGCCTCCGGTGAGCAGGGCCAGGAAGATCACGCCCATGGTCTTCTGGGCGTCCTGGAGGCCGTGACCGAGCGCCATGGCCGCCGCCGAGAACGTCTGGGCCAGGCGGAAGCCGCGCTGTGCCCGCGACGGGTTCGCCCGCCGGAAGCCCCACATGATGGCCAGCATCACGGCGAAGGCGAGGCTGAAGGCGACGAGCGGCGAGAGCAGCATCGGGATCACGACCTTGTCGACGACGGTCGACCAGCTGACCGTCGCCCCGGCCGCCAACGCCGCTCCGGCCAGGCCGCCGATGAGCGCGTGCGAGGACGAGGACGGCAGCCCGAAGTACCACGTGACGAGGTTCCAGACGATGGCGCCGACCAGGCCCGACATCACCACGACCAGTCCGTGCGTCCCGGTCGGCGGCGTGATCGTCTCGCTGACGGTCTTGGCGACCTTCTGGCCGAGGAAGCCGCCGACGAAGTTCATCACCGCCGCCATCACCAGGGCCACCCGCGGTGTCAGGGCGCGAGTCGACACCGACGTGGCGATGGCGTTGGCGGCGTCGTGGAAGCCGTTGGTGTAGTCGAACACCAGGGCCACCACGACCACCGCGACGATGATCGCGAGCTCCATCAGGACTCCTTGAGCGCGATCTGCTCCACCGTGTCGGCCACCCGCTCGAAGGCGTCGATGGCGCGCTCGAGCACCTCGACGACGTCCTTGACCTTGAGCACCTGCAGCGCCTTGTAGTCGCCGCTGAAGAGCTCCGCGATGATCCGCCGGTAGGCCTTGTCGCCCGAGCGCTCCAGCCGGTTGATCTCGGAGATGTAGTCGCCGAGCTGCTGGGGTGTGCGCAGCAGGGGCATCGCCTCGACCGTCAGGTCGGCGCAGATCTGCAGCACCTCGGCCTGCTTGCTGACCTGTGCCGGCACGGCGCGCACGTCATAGAGGAGGAGCATGTCGACGGCCTCGTCGAGCAGGTCCATCACGTCGTCGAGCTGGGTCGCCAGCGTGTGGATGTCCTCCCGGTCGAACGGCGTGACGAACGTGCTGTTGACGCGGCGCACGATCGCGCGGACGGTCTCGTCGGCCGCGTGCTCTGCTGCGCGCATCCGTTCGGCGACGTGTGCGCGGTCGCTGGTCTCGTTGAACATCTCGGCGAGCAGCCCGGCCCCGACCACGAGGTGGGCGGCGGACTCGCTGAACAGGTCGAAGAAGGCGCCCTCGACGGGCCGGAAGCGGAACAAGTCGATGACTCCTGGGAGTGGGCGGTCGGCTAGCGGCGGCTGCGTTGGCGGTCGATGAACGTCTCCTGGAGGTGACGGCTCCCCTCGGTGCGGAACCAGCGTCCGTCGGACTCCAGCTCCCAGGCGCTGGTCTCGGCGTCGAAGGCGAGGTCGAGCAGCGCCCCCGCCTGAACGATCTCGGGGTCGCCGGGCAGCCGCACCAGCACCTCCACCCGGCGGTCGAGGTTGCGGTGCATCATGTCGGCGGAGCCGATCCAGGCCTGCGGCTGGCCGGCGTTCTCGAACCAGAAGATGCGACTGTGCTCGAGGAAGCGACCCAGCACCGACCGCACCCGGATCGTCTCCGAGAGGCCGGGTACGCCGGGGCGCAGCGCGCAGATGCCGCGGATGAGCAGGTCGACCGGCACTCCCTCCTGGGAGGCGATGTAGAGGGCGTCGATCACGGCCTCGTCGACGATGGAGTTGGCCTTGATCCGGATCCGGGCCGGGAGCCCCTCCTGGTGGTGGGCGATCTCGCGGTGGATCTGGTCGACCAGGCCGGGGCGGATCGAGTCGGGCGCGACGAGCAGCTGGTCATAGACGGCGTTGCGGGAGAAGCCCGAGATGTTGTTGAACAGGTTGGCGACGTCCTCGCCGATGGCCTGGTCGCAGGTCAGCAGCCCGAGGTCCTCATAGAGTCGGGCGGTCTTGGGGTTGTAGTTGCCGGTGCCGATGTGGGTGTAGCGGCGGATGCCGTCGGGCTCGTCGCGGACCACCATCGCGAGCTTGCAGTGGGTCTTGAGGCCGACGAGTCCGTAGACGACGTGGCAGCCCG
>CAZQCA010000154.1:0-8268 GCA_964591845.1 uncultured Nocardioides sp. | reverse complement strand
CAGGTGATCGGCCTGATCACCTTCCAGCTGTCCTATCCGGTGATCATCGTGCGCGCGCGCCTGCTGACGATCGGCCGGCAGTACGAGCAGGCCGCGATCGACCTCGGCGCCTCGCCGCTGGGCGCCGTACGCCGGGTGCTGCTGCCGATGATCACGCCCGCCGTGATCGCCTCGGCCGTGCTGGTCTTCGCCGACGTGATCGACAACTTCGTGCTCGCCCGCTATCTGTCGGGCGGCTCCACGACCGAGCCGGTGTCGGTGAAGATCTACAACACCGCCCGCGCCGCCCCCACCCCTGCCCTCAACGCCGCCGCCACCATCGTGCTGGTCGCGTCGATGCTCGCGGTCACTCTGGGCTACCTCGCCTGGCGCCGGATGACCCGCGGCGAAGGAGCCCGCGGGGTCGACGCGTTCGTGGGCTGAGGCTCGGGGGTCCCGAGTGACCGGCCCGCGGTCGTCCGTTGACGGGGTGACCTGAGACGGCTCCTGCCTGTCAACGTGGTGGATCCGTCGCATCTGGTGCATCGGATCCACCACGTTCTCGTTGTGTGTTGATCAGCGAGCATGGGCGAGTGATCCGAACCGCTACCGTCGCCGATGCCCCACCCATGGCCGAGCTGGCGGCCCTGCGTCGGCACGAGTACGCGCAGGTGCACCCGCAGTTCTGGCGTGAGGCCGTCTCTGCCCGCGACGCGCAGGGTCGGTGGTTCGAGGAGCTGGTCGACGACGAGTTCACGCTGACACTGGTGGCCGAGCAGCAGGGTGAGCTCGTCGGCCTGCTGATCGCGAGCCTTGTCGATGCTCCGCCGGTGTATGACCCAGGCGGGCGCACGGGGTTCATCGATGACTTCGTCGTGTCTGCGCCCCTGCAATGGGACACGGTGGGCCGAGAGTTGCTCGTGCATGCTCGCACCTGGCTACGTCAACGTGGCGCGGTGCAGGTAGTCGTCGTCGCAGGGTTCCACGACGAGGCGAAGCGCGCGCTTCTCGACTCGGAAGGACTGCGTGTCGCGTCGACCTGGCATGTGGCGAGCCTTGCTTCTGACGTGGGCGACGACCTGTAGCAGACCGGGGCGCGCGTCTCGTGGAGCCCGGGGCTACTTCACCTCGGAGCGGCGCAGGAACAGCAGCCCGAAGGTGAGCGGGAGCACGATCCACAGGGCCGTGGTCGAGCCGAGCATGGCCCATTCCTTGGCCGTGTCGGTGACGCCGTCGAAGAGTGCGACCTGGGTGTAGTTCCAGTCGATCCACGGCTGCAGGTCGCTGAACCAGTCGCGCACCTGGGCGAGCAGGACGAGGATGCCGGGCAGGACGAGGGACACCACGAAGTAGCCGACGATCGCGGCCGCCGAGTTGCGCAGGACGACGCCGAGCGTGAAGCCGATGGCCATCCCGACGAGGTTGCCGAGCACGATCTGCGGCGCGGTCGACAGCGAGATGTTCCAGACCGTGTCGACCCCGGCGAGGGCGGAGCCGGCCAGGTTGCCCGCGGCGCCGACGGCGAAGGCGACGACCATCGAGACCACGCCGACCAGAAAGGTCGCGATCGCCTTGGCCCCGATCACGCGGCCACGGCTCGGCACCAGGGTGAACGTCGTGAGCCCGGTCCGCTGGCTCCACTCGCTGGTGACGGCGAGGATCGCGATCATCGGCAGGATCACCGACATCGGGAAGCCGATCGCGGTCGCGAAGCTCTCGTAGGTGACCTCCTGGTCGGGTGCGAAGACGATGACGGCGCCGGTGGCCAGGATCGAGAGCAGGCCGATGCTGGTCAGCATCCAGAAGCCCGACCGGGTGTTGAACATCTTGCGCAGCTCGGTCTTGACCAGGCGAGCGGTGGGGATGGTGCGGACCGCGGCGCGGACCGGGACGGTCGCCGTCGGGTCGGGGGATGTGGTCGTGGCGGTCATGCCGCAACTCCTTCGCGTTGGGTGTCGGCAGTGAGCGACAGGAACATGTCTTCGAGGCCCGCAACGTCGGCGGAGCGGAGCTCGGTGAGGGCGATGCCCGACTTCAGGGCCACCTCGCCCACCAGGGCGGGATCGGCGTCGGTCCTCACCGAGCCGTCGCCCGCGAGCGTGCTGGAGATGCCGGCCAGCTCGAGGGCGTGCGCGAGGTCGCGGGGCGAGACGGAGCGGGCGAGAGTGCCGGCAGCGGCGAGCAGCTCCTCCTTGGTGCCGGAGGCGACGATCCTGCCGTTGCCGATGACCACGAGGTCGTCGGCGATGACCTCGATCTCGTGTAGGAGGTGCGAGGAGAGCAGCACGGTCCCGCCCTTGTTGGCGTAGCCCCGCAGCAGGTCGCGCATCCAGCGGATGCCGGCCGGGTCGAGACCGTTGGCAGGCTCGTCGAGGATGAGCACCCGCGGGTCGCCCAGCAGCGCAGCGGCGATGCCGAGGCGCTGGCGCATGCCGAGGGAGTAGTTGCGCACCCGGCGCTTGGCCTCTGCGGGGGTCAGGCTGACCAGCTCGAGCATCTCGTCGACGCGCGTGCGCGGCAGGCCCATCGTGTCGGCGGCGACCACGAGGATCTCGCGGCCGGTGCGGCCTGCGTGCTGGGCGGAGGCGTCGAGGAGTACGCCGACCTCGAGGCCGGGGTTGGGCAGGTCGGCGAACCGGACCCCGTCGATGGTGGCCGAGCCGGACGTCGGGGCGGTCAGACCGACCATGACGCGCATCGTGGTGGACTTGCCGGCGCCGTTCGGACCGAGGAACCCGGTCACCCGGCCGGGATGGGCGGTGAAGGAGACGTTGTCGACGGCCGCGAAGCCGCCGTACCTCCGAGTCAGTGAGTCGACGATGATCATGGGCCCAACCCTCGCCGCAAGGCACGGGTCTGCGGATCGGGTGGCGCCCCCCATGCACCCCCCACCCGACCCCGGGTCGACCCGGAGTCACGGGCCGGTGACGAGCTCCCTATTGCGACCGCGACGTCGCCCGTGCCCGCGACCTCGGGCGTCGTGTCCGGCTCGGCTACCCGACGACGGCGGTCATCCGGATCGACACGAGCACCCCTGGGAGCTCCGGTCCGAGGCGAGCGACGTAGCGCGTCGGCGGGCTCTCGGGGAAGTGCGCGGCGTAGGCCTCGTTCAGGCCGGCGAAGTCGTCAGGGTGGGCCAGCAGCACACCGACCTCGACGATGTCGGCGCGGGTGCCACCGCCGGCCTCGAGGATCCTTTCGCAGTTGAGGAGCGCCTGCTCGGCCTGCTGCTGGATGGTCGGGCCGGCCATCTGACCTGTCGCAGGGTCCATGCCCGTCATGCCGGAGACCCACAGGTGCTGCCCTGCCCTGATGCCCTGCGCATACAGCGGGGACTGGGGCGCGTCCTGGGTGGTCACGATCCGACCGGCCATCGCGGTCTCCTTCGACTCGGCTGAAGGTCCCGATGATGCTGGAGGGCCGGGTCGGCTGGCTACCCCGGGCGCCGCCGCAGGCTGGGGCCGTCGAGTGGTCCTCCGAGGACCGCTCTGCAGGTTTTGGGCCGCGTAGAGGTGCAGAGTGGTCCTCGGAGGCGCTGTGGTGTGACGCCTGTGGCAAGGTGGACGAATGCCACGGTCGCGCCTGATCGCCACCTTCGTCGCACCGGCCGCGCTCGTGGCCGCTCTCCTCGCCGTCGCCGGGCCGGTGTCGACGGCCGGGGCCGCCGCGCCGGCGTACGACGTCCAGGGGAGTGTCAACCAGCTCGCCGTGACGGGGGCGACGCCGGGGCAGACGCTCGAGCTCCTCGACGCACAGAGCGCCGTCGCCGACAGCGGCATCGTGGACGCCCAGGGCAGCCTGCTGTGGCGCGAGCTGACTGCGGGCGACTACGCGGTGCGTGACGCGGCCGACCACGCGACCGTCTCCGACCCGGCGACGGTGACGGACTACGCCGACCCGGCCCCACCGCAGTCGTTCTACGACGGGCAGAGCCTGCGCAAGGGCTTCCAGTACATCACCACCCGCGACGGCACCACGCTCTCTGTCAACGTCGCCTGGCCCGGCTTCGTGACGACCGGTGGCCCCTACCCGACCGTGGTCGAGTACTCCGGCTACGACCCGAGCAACCCCGCCAACACCACGTCCGCGCAGCTCTACAACAACCTCGGCTACGTCTATGTCGGGGTCAACATCCGCGGCACGGGCTGCTCCGGCGGCTCGTTCCTCTCGTTCGAGCCGATCCAGGGCCTCGACGGGTACGACGTGATCGAGACCGTCGCGGCGCAGCCCTGGGTGAAGGACCACGCCGTCGGCATGGTGGGCATCTCCTACCCCGGCATCTCCCAGCTCTACGTCGCGCAGACCCAGCCGCCCCACCTGGCGGCGATCACGCCGCTGTCGGTCATCGACGACACCTACAAGTCGACGCTGTACCCCGGCGGCGTCCTCAACACCGGCTTCGCCGTGCCGTGGGCGGCCGAGCGCGCGCAGCAGGCCGCGCCGTACGGCCAGGGCTGGGAGCAGGGACGAGTCGACGCCGGCGACACGACGTGTGCCGCCAACCAGCTGCTCCGGTTGCAGAACCCCGACCCCCTCCAGCTGATCGAGGACAACCCGTTCTACGTCCCCGCGCTGCACGACCCTGTGGCGCCGCACCTGTTCGCCGACCGGATCACCGCGCCGACCTTCATCGCCGGCGCCTGGCAGGACGAGCAGACCGGCGGCCACTTCCCCGAGATGATCGACGACCTCGGGTCGGCGCACGTCTATGCCCATCTGGTCAACGGCGCCCACATCGAGGCGCTGGCCAGCATGGGGATCTTCCGGCAGTACGCCGACTTCCTCGACCTCTACGTCGCCCACCGGCTGCCGCCGCTCTTCCCCGGCAACCCCACCCAGACCCGCGCGGAGGTCGTCGGGCCGCTGGTCGCGCAGCAGCTGACCGGCGTTGCCGGGCTCACCCTGCCCCCGGGCATCGACTACACGGGGCTGACCTACCAGCAGGGGCTCGCGGCGTACGAGGCGCAGGACCCGGTCCGCGTGCACTTCGAGGAGGGCGCCGCCCCCGGTGTGCCCGCCGGGGCGCCGGTGCCGCGCTTCGACGCGTCGTTCCCCGCATGGCCGGTGCCGGGCGCCAAGGCCACCACGTGGTACCTCACGCCGAAGGGCGGTCTCTCCAGCAGCGCGCCGACGGTGGGGACCAAGCAGACGACCCCGCGCAGCTACCGGGCCCGGCCCGGGGCGCTGCCGGCGACGTCGTACGACGGCCCGAGCGACGGGCTCTGGAAGGCCCGGCCCACCTACGACTGGCGGCCGATCCCGGCCGGCACCGGCCTGGGCTGGATCACCGCGCCGCTGAAGAGCACGAAGGTCATGGTCGGCACCGGATCGGTGGACCTGTGGGTGCGCTCGTCGGCCCCCGACACCGACCTGGAGGTGACGCTCACCGAGGTCCGCCCCGGCGGCCGCGAGGTCTATGTGCAGTCGGGGTGGCTGCGCGCCAGCCACCGTGCGCTCGACGCGGCCGAGTCGACGCCGATCCGGCCGGTGCACACCGACCTCGCGGCCGACGCGCGGCCGATGCCGGCGGGGTCCTTCCGGCAGCTGCGGGTGGAGCTCTTCCCGTTCGCGCACGCGTTCCGGGCCGGCTCGCGGCTGCGGATCACGCTCGACGCCCCCGGCAACGCCCGGCCGCTGTGGGCCTTCGACACGCTGTCGCACGGCGAGAAGGTCGAGGTCGCCACCGACCGGGTACGTCGCAGCAAGCTGGTGCTGGCCGTCGTACCCGGGATCACGGTGCCGCCGACGGCTCCCGCTTGCGTGCTGCGCGGGCAGCCGTGCCGGGACTACCGCCCCTGAGCTCTCCCGCCGCGGCGCAGCAGGCCCTCCCGCGCAGGTGCCGCTCCCCGGCGCAAACTGCCCCTCCGAGAACCAAACTGCAGGTTTTCGGGCCGGATTTCCTGCAGTTTGGTCCTCGGAGGAGCATCACCCGCCCCCGGCGGACCCCCGGCGAGCCCCTCGACACACCCGCCACCCGGCTCTTATCCTGAACGGGTGTTCAAACAAGCTCCTGTCGACCAGTCACAGCTCGCCGACGCCCTGAAGCCGTTCGGGCAGAGCAGGATGCTCCCCGCCGGGTCCTACCTCGACGACGACGTCCTCGCCTGGGAGCGACAGCATCTCTTCACCGGGTGGGTGGCGCTGGGGCGCTCCGAGGAGCTGGCCCGGCCGCGCCAGATGAAGGCCTACCCCGTGGGTGGCAGCGGCGTCCTCGTGACGCGCGCGGCCGACGGCGAGCTCTACGGGTTCGAGAACGCCTGCCGCCACCGGGGCCACGAGCTGCTGCCGTGCGACGGCACCGCCGAGGCGCGCGCGATCACCTGTCCCTACCACGCCTGGTCCTACCGGCTCACCGGCGAGCTGATCGGCGCACCCGGCCACAAGGACGCCGAGGACTTCGACGTCAACGACTACCCGCTCCACCGCGTCGAGGTGCGCGAGTGGCACGGCTGGCTCTTCGCCAACAGCGGCGCCGAGAAGTCCTTCGAGGAGCACATCCAGGGCCTCGACGCGGTCTTCGCCCACTACGACGGCGCCGACCTGGTCACCGCCGAGTCCCACGAGTACGACGTCGAGGCCAACTGGAAGGTCATCGTCGAGAACTACCAGGAGTGCTACCACTGCCCGCAGATCCACCCCGAGCTCTGCGTGGTGAGCCCGCCGGAGTCCGGCGACAACCTGGCCCCTCAGGGCGACTGGGTCGGCGGCGGCATGGACCTGCGCGAGGGCGTCGCGACGATGTCGCTCGACGGCCACAGCGACGGCGCCGTGATGACCCGGCTCGACGAGGTCGAGCAGCGCACCGTGATGTACATCGCGCTCCTGCCCAACATGCTCATCTCGCTCCACCCCGACTACGTGATGACCCACCTGCTCACGCCGATCTCGGCCGGGAAGACCCGCATCCGCTGCTCCTGGGCCTTCCCGCGCACGACGGTCGAGCGCGAGGGCTTCAGCCCGGCGTACGCCGTGGACTTCTGGGACATCACCAACCGCCAGGACTGGGCGGCCTGCGAGTCCGTGCAGCGCGGCATGTCCACCCCGGGCTACGTGCCTGGCCCGCTCGCCCCGGCCGAGGACGGCGTCTACGACTTCGTCCACTACGTCGCCCGCGCGTACGCCGGCCGCACCGCCGAGGAGTTCCCTCCCCGCCGCTGAGGCCTCCCACCGGTCAGCGGTGCCACCAGACAGGCACCGACTGGTACTCCGGAAGGCTCGTGTCGACGAGGGGGACCGGGTCGGAGCCGTCGGAGACGCCGACGACTCGCAGCTCCTGGGCCTCGTCCTCCTGGCCCGGCTCGCTGTGCGCGTAGGCGAGCTGGTCGCCGTCGGGGGAGAACGCCGGGTCCTGGTCCTTGCCGGGCGCGTTCGCGAGCGGCCGGTCGTCCACGAGCCGGGAGCCGTCCACCGTCGCGATCTCGACCTGGTAGTCGCCGGTCGCGTCGAGGCCACGGAAGGCGATCACGTCGCCGTCGGGTGAGAAGTACGGGTCGGAGTAGGTGTCGCGGCCGTTGCCCGGCAACGCCTCGGACCACCGTCCGGAGGCCACGTCGACGAGGTAGAGCGACCCCCCGAGCGCCCCTGCCGTGGGGCTGCCCCACACCACGACCGTCGAGCCGTCGGGGCTGAGCGACGGGTCGCCGAAGTTGACCAGCCCGAGCTCGGCGCCCGGGTCCAGCAGCCCCAGGCGCTGGCCCTGGACGCCGACCCGCACCAGGTGGCGCGCGCCGGCCGAGTCGTTGCAGGCCATCACCACGGACTCCCCGTCGGGGAACCACGCCGGTCGCTCGGAGTTGGCCTGGCACTCCGCCGGGGGGCCGTCCTCGAAGAAGCGACGCAGTCCCGTGCCGTCGACGGCGGCCACCATCAGGTCGATGCCCCGGCCCGAGGTCTTGCCCTGCGAGAAGATGAACGTCTGCCGGTCGGGGCTGATCGACGGCCCGAACTGGCGGACTCCGTCGGTCAGCCTCTCGGCCGAGCCGGGGTCGTCGATGTCGGTGACCCAGATGTGCTGGGTGCTCTTGGAGTCCCCGGCGGCCACCAGCAGCTGGCTGTCGGCGAGCGGCTCCGACCGCGGCAGCGCGGTGGTGCCGCCGCCGTGGTTGTCGTCGTCCGAGAGCTGCTTGACCACGACGGTGGTGATCCCCGCGAGCACGACCGCGGCCGCGACGCCCGCGGCGAGGTGGAGCCGGTGCGTGCTCAGCCAGCTCGGAGGCCGTTCGTCGTTGTCCGGCGGGTCGGGCGTCGGCGGGTCGGGCGTCGGCGGGTCGGGGGTCGGAGGATCGGGGG
>CAZQCA010000153.1:0-8301 GCA_964591845.1 uncultured Nocardioides sp. | reverse complement strand
CCGACGACGTCGAGCCGCGGATGCTGCTGGTGCAGTACCTCCGCGAGCGGCTCGGCAAGACCGGCACCGTCATCGGTTGCGACACCAGCAACTGCGGCGCCTGCACCGTGCACCTCAACGGCCGCAGCGTGAAGTCCTGCAACGTCCTGGCGGTCCAGGCCGACGGCGCCGAGGTCACCACGATCGAGGGGCTCGCCGAGGGTGGGGAGCTGCATCGCGTGCAGGAGTCCTTCCGCGAGTGCCACGGGCTGCAGTGCGGGTTCTGCACGCCGGGCATGATCATGCAGTCCGTCGACCTGCTCAACGAGAACCCCCAGCCGACCGAGCACGAGGTCCGCGAGGGGCTCGAGGGCAACCTCTGTCGCTGCACCGGCTACCACAACATCGTGAAGTCCGTCCTGCACGCCGCGGGAGGTGCCCGATGACCGCGACGCAGGACGCACCGGTCGCCGAGATCGGTCAGAGCCGGCGGCGCAAGGAGGACCAGCGACTGATCACCGGGCGCACCCGCTGGACCGACAACCTCACCCTCCCCGGGATGCTCCACCTGGCGATGGTGCGCAGCCCGTTCGCCCACGCCACGATCACCTCGATCGACACCTCGGCCGCCGCCGACGCCGCCAACGTCGTCGCGGTGTTCACCGGCGCCGACTTCGGCGACGAGATGGGCGTGTGCATCAACGCCTGGCCGATCACGCCCGACCAGGTCACCCCCACCCACCCGCCCATGCCCTCCGACCGGGTCACCTTCGCGGGCGAGATCGTGGCGGTCGTGGTGGCCAGGTCCGCGGCCGAGGCACGCGACGCCGCCGAGCTCGTCGACGTCGAGTACGCCGAGCTGCCGGCCGCCCTGGACCTCAAGGAGGCCGCGGAGGACGCCGTCCTCGCGCACCCCGACCTCGGCACCAACAAGTCGGCGCTGTGGATCTTCGACTCCGCCGAGGCCGGCACGGGCGGCGACGTCGAGGAGGCGATCACCAAGGCGCGCGACGACGGGATCGTCATCGAGCGCGAGTACCGCCAGCAGCGGCTGATCCCCGCCTTCATGGAGCCGCGCTCCGTCGTCGTGGACCCGACCGGTGAGCAGCTGACGATGTGGTCGGCGACCCAGATCCCGCACATCCTGCGGTTCGCCCTCGCGGCCACCACCGGCGTCCCCGAGTCCAAGATCCGGGTGATCGCCCCCGACGTGGGCGGCGGCTTCGGCGGCAAGCTCCAGGTCACGCCCGAGGAGTGGATCACCTGGGCCGTCGGCCGCCGGATCGCCAAGCCGGTCAAGTACACCGAGACCCGCTCGGAGTCGCTCCTCTCGGCCCACCACGGCCGCGACCAGTGGCAGCGGCTCACCCTGGCCGCGACCAAGGACGGCACGGTCACCGGGCTCAAGGTCGACCTGCTCGCGGACCTCGGCTCCTACGTGTCCCTGGTGGGTGGCGGCGTGCCGGTGCTCGGCGCGTTCATGTTCAACGCCATCTACAAGGTGCCGGCCTACCACTGGCGGGTCCAGACGGTGCTCACGAACAAGACGTGGACCGACGCCTACCGCGGCGCCGGGCGTCCGGAGGCGACGTACGCCATCGAGCGGCTGATGGACGAGCTCGCCGCCGAAGTGGGGGTCGACCCCCTGGAGATCCGCGAGAAGAACTGGATCAAGCACGAGGAGTTCCCGTTCACCACGGTGGCGGGGCTGACCTACGACTCCGGCAACTACGAGGCCGCGACCGCGCGGGCCAAGGAGATGTTCGGCTACGACGCCCTGCGCGCCGAGCAGGCGGACCGCAGGGCCCGCGGCGACAAGGTGCAGCTCGGCATCGGCATCTCGACGTTCACCGAGATGTGCGGCCTCGCGCCCAGCCGGGTGCTCGGGTCGCTCAACTACGGTGCGGGCGGCTGGGAGACCGCCACCGTGCGGATGACGCCGCTGGGCAAGGTGGAGGTCGTCACCGGTGCCAGCGCCCACGGACAGGGCCACGAGACGGCGTTCAGCCAGATCGTCGCCGACCGGCTGGGCGTGCCCTTCGAGGACGTCGAGGTGCTCCACGGGGACACCCAGGTGGCGCCGCGCGGGCTCGACACCTACGGCTCGCGTTCGCTGGTCGTGGGCGGCGAGGCGCTGGTGCGGGCCGCCGACAAGGTCATCGAGAAGGCCAAGCCGCTCGCGGCCCACCTGCTGGAGGCCTCGGTCGACGACATCGAGTTCAAGGGCGGCAGCTTCACGGTCCGCGGCACCGACCAGGGCAAGTCCATCCAGGACCTGGCCCTCGCGTCCTTCGCCGGGCACAGCTACCAGGAGGGTGGCGAGCTCGGTCTCGACGCCGACGCGACCTTCGACCCCGAGAACTTCAACTACCCCCACGGCACGCACCTGTGCGCCATGGAGGTCGACACCGAGACCGGGGCCGTCTCCATGCGGTCCTACGTCTGCTGCGACGACATCGGCAACATCATCAACCCGCTGATCGTCGAGGGTCAGGTGCACGGCGGGCTCGTCCAGGGGATCGCGCAGGCGCTCTGGGAGGAGGCGGTGTACGACGACTCCGGCACGCTGGTGTCCGGGTCCTTCGTCGACTACCTGCTCCCGACCGCGGCCGACACGATCTCCTTCCAGGTCGACCACACCACCACCCCGGCCACGTCCAACACGCTGGGTACGAAGGGCGTCGGCGAGGCGGGCACCATCGCCTCCACGCCGGCGGTCATCAACGCCATCGTCGACGCGCTGCGGCCGTTCGGGGTCGACGACATCACGATGCCCGCGACCCCGGAGCGGGTGTGGAAGGCGATCAACAGCACCGGCGGCGGCAAGCACGCCGCGACCGAGCAGGCGGCGATGCCGCACTTCGACGAGAACGAGGGAGGCACCCCGTGATCCCCGCCAAGTTCGACTACGTCGCTCCGACGTCGGTCGAGGACGCCCTGGCCGCGCTGGCCCAGCACGGTGACGACGCCAAGATCATCGCCGGCGGGCAGAGCCTGCTGCCGGTGCTGCGGATGCGGCTCAACGCCCCCGAGATGGTGATCGACCTGGGTCGCATCGCGTCGCTGCGCGGCGTACGCGACGACGGCGACGCCATCGTCATCGGGGCGATGACCACCCACCACGAGGTGCGCGACCACGACCTGGTGCGCGAGCACGCGCTGCTGCTGTCCAAGGCGGCCGCGGAGGTCGCCGACCCCCAGATCCGGCACCGCGGGACCTTCGGCGGGGCCCTGGCGCACGCCGACCCGGCGGGTGACCTGGGAGCGCCGGCACTGGCGCTGGGGGCGCAGTTCGTGATCGCCGGCTCGGGAGGCACCCGGACCGTGTCCGCCGACGACTTCTTCGTCGACCTCTTCGAGACCGCCGTCGGCGAGGACGAGATCCTCACCGAGGTCAGGATCCCGAAGCACACCGGCTGGGGCGCGCACTACGAGAAGTTCGTGCGCGTCGCCCACCAGTGGCCGATCGTCGCCGTGGGCGCGGCCGTCCGCCTCGACGGGGGCATGATCGCGGAGGCACGCGTGGGCCTGACCAACATGGGCTCCACTCCGCTGCGCGCGCGTGGTGTCGAGGAGGCGCTGGCGGGCGCGGCGGCGACCGAGGAGGGCGTGGCCGCGGCTGCGGCGCGCGCCGCCGAGGGCACCCACCCGCCCTCGGACCTTAACGGCGACGCCGACTACCGGCGTCACCTGGCCGGCGTGCTCACCCGGCGGGCCGTGCTCAAGGCGGCGGGAGCCTGACCGCATGGAGCTGACCCACCGGTTCACCGTCCCCACCTCGGTCGAGGACACCTGGGCGCACTTCAACGACATCGCGTCGGTGGCGGAGTGCTTCCCCGGGGCCCAGGTCGCCTCGGCCGAGGGAGACACCTTCCAGGGCTCGGTCAAGGTCAAGCTCGGCCCGATCGCGCTGCAGTACAACGGCTCCGGCACCTTCGTCGAGAAGGACGAGGAGGCCCACCGCTTCGTCGTCGACGCCAAGGGCAAGGACAAGCGTGGCAACGGCACGGCGGGTGCCAAGGTGACGCTCACCATGGCGCCCAGCGGGTCGGCCACCGACGTGGAGGTGCTCACCGACCTGGCGATCACGGGCAAGCCGGCGCAGTTCGGCCGCGGGGTGATGCAGGACGTCTCCGACAAGCTGCTCGGGCAGTTCGTGTCCTGCCTGGAGACCCGGCTGTCCGCCGGGTCGGTCGAGGCCGAGCCCCCGGTCGCGGCGGCCGCGGCGCAGGCCGATCCGGCACCCGCGCCCAGCCCGGGGGCCGACGCGACGGAGGCGAGCGACGTGCCGGCGCCCGGGAGGCCGGCGCCCGAGTCGGCGTCCGACGCCCGGCCGGCAGCGGCCACGCCTCCGCGTCCGGCGTCCCCGCCTCGCGACGATGCCATCGATCTCGGGTCGACGGTGCTCCCCGTGCTGGCCAAGGCCTACTGGAAGCCGGTGCTCGGCATCG
The DNA here is from genome assembly GCA_964591845.1 of uncultured Nocardioides sp. Lineage (GTDB taxonomy): Bacteria > Actinomycetota > Actinomycetes > Propionibacteriales > Nocardioidaceae > Nocardioides. The sequence continues at coordinate 3,871 of CAZQCA010000153.1, read as the reverse complement.
TGGTGGCACTCGTCGTCCTCGGCTGGCTGATCCGCCGCTTCACCTGACCCAGGCGTCCCTGACCCCCCACCCCGGACCCGGGCCCACGGCCCGGGTCCGGTGGTCTTCGCGGGACGCCGCAGGGCGCTAGAGTCCCGCCATGCTGCTGCGGTGGGTGCTCCGGCTGCTCGGCCTGCTGATCCTCGCCGTCCCCGTCTTCGCCCGGCTGCTGCCGTCGACCGAGCTGCCGCCGGCGTACGAAGAGACGACGATCAGCGACTACCGCGCCGACTTCGCCCTCGACGACGACGGCGACCTGCGGGTCGTCGAGAGGCTTTCGGTCGACTTCCCCTATTACGGCAAGCACGGCATCTTCCGGTTCTTCGACACCCACGACCCCAACGACGTCCACGCACGGCGCGTGCCGTCGGACCTGACGGTGACCCGCGACGGCGCGGCGGAGCCGATGGAGGTGTCGCGGCAGGAGCACGGGCGGTACGTCGTGGCGCGGATCGGGTCGGCGGACGTCACGCTCACGCCCGGGACCCACGTCTACGAGCTGCGCTACACGGTCGAGGGGGTGCTGCTCGACGGCCCGGGCGAGGACCTCAGCACGTTCTACTGGAACCTGATCCCCGGTGGCTGGCAGCAGCCGATCGAGCGAGCGGAGCTGACCGTCGACCTGCCTGCCGATCCCGCCAACGTGCGGTGCGCGGTCGGGGTCGGGGCGACGACCGGCTGCGAGGTCACCGGGAGCGGCTCCGACGGGCTGGTCGTCCGCACCGGCAGGCTGGCGCCGCGCACGCCGGTGACCCTCTCGACCGACCTGGAGCTGCCGACCCCGCCCGCAGGCAACCGGCTGCCCTGGCCGGCCGCGTGGGACCCGGTGCTCGGCCACCGGCTGTGGCTGACCGTGCTCCTCGGGGTCCTCGCCCTGCTGGGCGCGGTGATCGGGTGGTGGCTCAGCCGCGGCACCCGTGAGCCGCAGCCGCCCTACCCGCTGCAATACGCGCCACCTGACGGTGTCGGACCGGCGCAGGCGGCGTTCGTGCTGACGGAGAAGACCGAGAAGGAGGCCTTCGTCGCGTCGCTGATGTATGCCGCAGAGCGCGGCGCCGTCACGCTGGAGCGCGGCGCGGACTCCTGGACGATCACCGACGCGCGCGGTCCGGACGGCTGGGCGGGCATCGACCCCGTGACCGCGGAGATCGCGGGGCTGATCCCGGGCCCGGGCCAGGCGTTCGTGGCCGAGCGCGACAGCGTCGCGGCCGGCAAGGTGATGCAGACCCAGCTCCAGGACCAGCAGCAGGCCACCCGCAGCTGGGCCCGCTCCCAGGGGCTGATCGTGCCGAGCGGGCTGGGCGGCGCCGGCGCCCTGGTCGTGGTCGCGGCCGTGGTGCTCGCCGGCTATCTGGCGTTCTGGGACCCGTTGTCGATGTCCGCCTCGGTGCTGGTCCCCGGGCTGTTCGCGGTCTTCGGCGTCGAGCTGGTGCCGCAGCAGGCGTGGACGCGGCGCACGGCGGCCGGGCGCGACCTGTGGTCGAGGCTCGGCGGCTTCCGGCGGGTGCTCTCGACGCCGTCGAGCGTCGAGAGGTTCGGGTTCTCCGGGCGCGAGGAGCTGTACACCGCCTATCTGCCGTGGGCGGTGGTGTTCGGGTGCGCCGAGGCGTGGGCGGCGAAGTTCCGCACCGAGATGGGCACCGAGCCGCCCGTGCCGGCGTACTTCGGTGGGTATGCCGGCAGCGCGGGTGGCTATGCCGACGCGATGGTGGCCGACTTCTCCTCGACGCTCAGCTCCGCGATCTCGTCGTACGAGGCGACCCAGCGGTCGTCGTCGAGCGGGGGCGGCGGGGGCGGCTTCTCCGGCGGCGGGGGTGGCGGAGGCGGTGGGGGAGGCTCGTGGTGATCCGGCGCCCCTCGTCCGGCACTGCGGCTCGCCGAGGGCGGTCGCAGGCGGCATGATGGCGCTCGCCGGGAGGTCATCCCGGCCGGGAGAGAGGACAGTGCGATGTGGATCGCGGTCATCGTGGTGGCGGCAGTGGTGGCGCTGGTCGGCTTCGCGGTCGTCGGCTTCAACAAGCTGCGCACCGCCGACATCGGTGCCCAGGAGGCGCTGGGGGGCATCGACGTCCAGCTCACCCGCCGGGCCGACCTGATCCCCAACCTGGTCGAGACCGTCAAGGGCTACGCCGAGCACGAGAAGGGGGTCTTCGAGGAGGTCACCCGGGCCCGGGCCGGTCTGCAGGCAGCGGCCGCGTCCGGGGACGTGGCCGAGAAGGCGGCCGCCGACGCCGCCATGCAGCAGGCGCTGATCCGGGTCAACGCGGTCGCCGAGAACTACCCCGACCTCAAGGCGAGCGCGAACTTCCAGGACCTCCAGCGCCAGCTCGGCGACACGGAGAACCAGCTGTCGTTCGCGCGGCAGTTCTACAACGACGCCGTCGCCACCCTCAACAAGCTCGTGCAGACGATCCCGTGGATGTTCTTCTCGGGCATGGCCGGTGTGTCGGCCCGGGAGTTCTACGACGCTCCCGCCGGGCACGACGAGGCTCCCCGGGTGGAGTTCTGAGGGCTTCTCCTGGGTTCAGGCCGGCGGCCCGACAGGTGACGTTTGAGCCCAAACGTCGGGGATTCCCGACAGGGCCATGCAGTTTCCGCACAATCGCGGGGCCGGGTGGGCGGCCGGACCGGGGTGTCAGAACACATGGCGGGGCCGGAACTGCACCGACATGCGCGGTCCGGCGTGGGCGACCTTGGGGACGGCGTGGTCCCAGGTGCGCTGGCAGGTCCCGCCCATGACCAGCAGGTCGCCGTGGCCCATCGTGAACCCGGTCGACGGACCGCCGCCGCGCGGCCGCAGCGCCAGCCGGCGCGGGTCGCCCAGCGACACGATCGCGACCATGGTGTCGGCGGCCCGGCCGCGGCCGATGCGGTCGCCGTGCCAGGCGACCGAGTCGCGGCCGTCGCGGTAGAAGCAGCAGCCGGCCGTCACGAACGGCTCGCCCAGCTCGGGGAGGTAGTGGGCCGACAGCGCGTCGCGCGCCGCGAGCAGGGTCGGATGAGGCAGCGCCTCCCCCTCGGCGTACGTCGACACCAGCCGTGGCACGTCGACCACCCGGTCGTACATGGGGCGGCGCTCCGCGCGCCACGGCACCTCGGTGAGCATCCGCTCGAACACCTCGTCGGCATCGAGCACCCACCTGGCGCGCAGGTCGACCCAAGCGCCGGCACCGAGCGGGACCCGCTTCACCCCGTCGGCCAGCGAGGCCAGCGGCCCGGCCAGCGGCGCCGCCTCGAACAACGTGGCCTGGAAGTCCATCGAGCAAGCCTAGCATCATATCGAACACAGTTTCGATCGGCACGGTCCGGGGGCCCAGTGGGCGGGCCTCGGGGTGGGCTCGGGGCAGCCCCAGGGTGCACGCGCCGGACACCCCGGTGGCACGTCCTTGAGAAGCCTTGCCAGAGTGGTGCCATGACCGACGCGCCCCCGGCCACCGCCGTAGCCTCCCCCGCAGCCCCACCCGCAGCGCGGGTCGTCGGTCTCACCAAGACCTACGGCACCGGCGATGCGCGGGTGGTGGCGCTGGACGGGGTGACCCTCGACCTCCACGCGGGCGAGTTCACCGCGGTGATGGGACCCAGCGGCTCCGGCAAGTCGACGCTGATGCACTGCTGCGCCGCACTCGACGTCCCCGACCGCGGCCAGGTCTACATCGGCGCCCAAGAGCTCTCCACGCTGAAGGACAAGGCGCTGACCCAGCTCCGCCGCGACCAGATCGGCTTCGTCTTCCAGGCCTTCAACCTGGTGCCGACGCTGACGGCCCAGGAGAACATCACGCTGCCGCTGGCGCTGGCGGGCCGCAAGCCCGACGCCGACTGGTTCCGTTCCGTG
>CAZQCA010000152.1:0-8336 GCA_964591845.1 uncultured Nocardioides sp. | reverse complement strand
GGCGCGGTCGCGGTCGGCCTGGAGCGCCTCGTCGCGCGCCTTGAGGAGCCGCTCCTCGAGGTCGGCGAGGACGCCCGTGGCAGCCTCGTGCTCGGCGTCGAGGCCCTCCTCGCCGGCGTCGAGCCCGGCGATGCGGGTCTCGAGGGAGGTGAAGTCGCGCTGCGCGCGGTCGGCCCGGGCCAGGGCCTCCTCGCGCGCCAAGGACAGCCTCCCGAGCTCGTCATCGGCCGCGGCGGCCCGGGAGCGCAGCGCGTTGACCTGTCCGTGCAGGCGCGCGAGCCCCTCTCTGCGGTCGGCGGCCGCCCGCTGCAGGCCGGCGACCCGGCGCTCCTCCTCGGCCGCCGCGTCCTCGGCGGCCCGGCGGGAGGTCACCGCCTGCTCCAGCGCGGAGCGCTGCTCCCCGATCTCGACCTCGATCTCGTGCTCCTGCTGCCGCACGCGCGCCGCCTCGGCCTCCAGGGTCTCGGGGTCGCGACCGGACTCGAACTCCGGCTCGGCAGTGCCGGCCGCGTTGCGAACCCTCTCCTCGGCGAGCGACTGGGTGCCGCGCAGGCGCTCGCGCAGTCCGGACAGGGCGAACCAGGTCTCCTGGGCCTTCGACAGGGCGGGCAGGTCCTCGCGCAGGGCGCCCTCGAGGGCGGCCTCGCGCCGGCGGGACCGCTCGACCGCGGCCTCGACCTCCTCGCGGCGCTCCACCAGGATCGACTCGTCCGCGAGCTCCTGCTCCAGGGCGGTGCGAGCGGTCACGAGGTCGTCGGCCATCAGCCGCGCCTTGGCGTCGCGCGCGTCGGCCTGGACCGCCGCTGCCTTGCGGGCCACCTCTGCCTGGCGGCCCAGCGGCTTGAGCTGCCGCCGGATCTCGGTGAGCAGGTCACCCAGTCGGGTGATGTTGCCGTCGGTGGAGTCGAGCTTGCGAAGCGCCTTCTCCTTGCGCTTGCGGTGCTTGAGGACGCCGGCCGCCTCCTCGATGAAGCCTCGGCGGTCCTCGGGGGTGGCGTGCAGGATCGAGTCGAGCTGCCCCTGCCCGACGATCACGTGCATCTCGCGGCCGATGCCGGAGTCGGAGAGGAGCTCCTGGACGTCGAGCAGCCGGCAGGGGTTGCCGTTGATGGCGTAGTCGGAGCCGCCGCTGCGGAACATCGTGCGCGAGATGGTCACCTCGGCGTAGTCGATCGGCAGCGCCCCGTCGCTGTTGTCGATCGTGAGCAGCACCTCGGCGCGCCCCAGCGGCGGCCGGCCGGCCGTGCCGGCGAAGATGACGTCCTCCATCTTGCCGCCGCGCAGCGACTTGGCGCCCTGCTCGCCCATGACCCAGGCGAGCGCGTCGACCACGTTGGACTTGCCGGAGCCGTTGGGCCCCACGATGCAGGTGATGCCGGGCTCGAGCTGCAGCGTCGTCGAGGAGGCGAAGGACTTGAACCCCTTGAGGGTCAGGCTCTTCAGGTACAACAGGGCTCCTCACTCCGAACGGGCACGGCGCGCGTGGCCGGGGCGCCCTCACACGACGCCGGCTCGGGGAAGAACGGCCCTCCTAGCCTACGGGCGCCCACCCCCAGGCCCGTCATTGCGCCCGCGTGTCGGCCGGGCTGCCTACAGTGACCCCATGGCCGAGCCGAGCTTCCAGATCACCGTCCCCGAGTCCGTGTCGGGAGGGGTGTGGGCCAACTTCGCCTCGGTCTCGCACTCTCCCTACGAGTTCACCGTCGACTTCATCCGGCTGGACTTCGCCCACGGCACCGATGCCGCGATGCCCGGCCAGGTGGTGGCCCGGGTCAACCTGTCCCCGCTGATGGTGTCCCAGCTCATGGAGGCGCTGGAGACCAACTGGCAGAAGTACGCCGAGCGCGCGCTGCCGACCTTCGACGAGGACGCCTGACCCGCCGCGGGTGCAGACTGCGGCTGTGCGGATCCCCGACCCGGCCCTGGTGCTGCTGGTCGGCGCGTCGGGATCCGGCAAGTCGACCTGGGCGGCCGGTCACTACCGCGCCGCCGAGGTGGTCTCCTCCGACGCCCTGCGCGGCATCGTCGGCAGTGGCCCGGGCGACCTCGACGCCTCCGACGACGCGTTCCGGCTGCTCGACCACATCGTCGAGGGTCGCTGCCGCCGGGGGCTGACCGTCGTCGTCGACACGCTGGGGCTCGACCCCGAGCGCCGGGCGGTCTGGGCTTCGCTGGCCCGTGCCGCGCGGCTCCCGCTGGTCGCCGTCGTCCTCGCCACTCCGGCCGAGGTCTGCCGGGCCCGCAACGCCACCCGTGACCGACGCGTCCCCGCGCCGGTGCTCGCCGCCCAGCTCGCCCGGATGGCGGCCGTCGAGGCCGAGCTGGCCGCCGAGGGCTGGCAGCAGCACGTCGTCCGCGAGGAGACCATCACACCAGCCTCACAGCCGGCGGGACCGGCGCCGGCGAGCGACATGACCGGCCCTCGGGTGATGCTCCAGGTGGGGCGCTTCCCCTGGGGCGAGGATCCGCTCGGCTGGCTGACCGGCGTGGCGCGGGCGGCCGACGAGGCGGGCTTCGCAGGACTCGCCCTGATGGACCACCTGATCCAGATCCCCCAGGTGGGCCGGGCCTGGGACCCGATCCCCGAGCCATGGGTGACCCTGGGCGCCCTCGCGTCCCTCGGCACCGGCCTCGAGCTCGGCACGCTCTGCACGCCGGCGACGTTCCGCGCCCCCGGCCTGATCGCCAAGGCAGCCGCCACACTCGACGCGCTCAGCGGCGGGCGGGCGTTCTGCGGGCTGGGCGCCGGCTGGTTCGAGCGCGAGCACCACGCCTATGCGCTCGACTTCCCGACCCCGGCGGAGCGGCTCGACGCGCTGGAAGTGGCCGCCGAGACCCTGCGCGCGCTGTGGGCACCCGGCACCAAGGCCTACACCGGCGCACACGTCTCGCTGCCCGAGACGACCTGCTACCCGCGGCCCGTGGGCCGGCTCCCGCTGGTCGTCGGCGGTGGCGGCGAGCGGCGGACGCTGCGGATCGCGGCGCGCTGGGGCGACGCGTGCAACGTGCGTGCGGACCTCGACACGGTGCGGCTCAAGACCGAGGTCCTGCACCGCCACTGCGACGCGGTCGGGCGGCCGCGCGACGAGGTCGAGGTGACGGTGCTCGACGTCGCCGTCGTGGGCCGTGACCGCGAGGACGCCTGGGCGCGCGTGGAGCGACTGCGCGGCCGGGCGCGGGCCGCCGACTTCGCCGCCCGCCACCACGCCGGCGACGTCGCCTCCCACCGGGAGCGCCACGAGCGCCTCGTCGACGCGGGGGTCGGCACTGTCTTCCTCGCCCTGCCGGACCTCGACGGGCCCGCCGACGTCGAGCGGATCGCCGCGCTCAGCTCGCCAGGAAGTCGTCGATCTGGTTGATCGCCTGGGTGGCGCCCTCCTCCATGCCCATGTCGAGCACGGCCTGCATCGCCTCTGCGCTGTCGTAGGTCGTCGTGAACGTCGCCCGGGTACCACCGTCCGTGCCCTCGAACCGGTAGACGTTGTGCGACACCGGCAGGTCGGGATGGTCCTGGAAGTCCTCGTCGGCGAAGCCGTCGTCGAAGGCGAACGAGCTCGGCTCGTCGACGGCGGTGATCCGCCACCACCCGGCGTACTTCTCCCCCTCGGGGCCGGTCATGTAGTAGGTGCTCCTCGACCCGACCCGCAGGTCGTGGTCGACGAACGTGGCGGGATGGGTCGGGGGGCCCCACACGCGCTCGAGCTGCCGCGGGTCGGCGTACAGCTCCCACACGCGCTCGACCGGGGCCGCGAACGACGCGGTGATGGTCAGCGTGCGCTTCTCGATGTCCTTGGTGGTGTCGGTGACGGGCATGTCAAGGCTCCTCGTCGAGTAGTACGTCGATGCGGTCGATGCGGCCGCGCCACACGGCTTCGAGCTCGTCGAGCATCGTGGCGACCGAGCGGACGGCCTCCACGTCGCCGCTGGCCAGCTGCTCGCGGCCGCTGCGCCGCTTGCTGAGCAGCCCGGCCCTCTCCAGGACGGCGACGTGCTTCTGGACGGCGGCGAAGCTCATGTCGTAGGACGCCGCCAGGGCCGACACGGAGTGCTCCCCCGCCAGCACCCGGCGCATGATGTCGCGCCGCGTGCGGTCGGAGAGCGCCTGGAACAGGGCGTCCGCCCGGTCCTCACTGGTCGTGCCCACGACGACCAACCTACAACTAAACGGTTGTACGTTGTCAAGCCGGGCACAGCCTGGGCGTCTGTCAGGGAGTCACCACGACCTTGCCCAGCGCTCTCCCCTCCCCCACCCGCGCCAGTGCCTCGGGCACCTCGTCGAGCCGGTAGGTCCGGTCGACGTGGATCCTCAGGTCCCCGTCGACGCAGCGCCGTGCGACCGGCGTGAAGTGGTCGGGCCCCTGACGGACCGTGAGGACGCCGATCCGGCGACCCGAGAGCCGCCCGACGAGGGTGCCGAGGGTGAGCACGCGCAGGAGGGTGCGGGTGCTGCCGCCGACACAGCGATAGCGACCGCCGGGAGCCAGCGCCCGCCGGTAGGCGAACACGGAGCGGTGGGCGACCAGGTCGAGCACCAGGTCGTACGCCGGCCGCCGCCGCGTGAAGTCGTCGCTGCGGAAGTCGAGGACCTCGTCGGCGCCCAGGGAGCGCATCCAGTCGAGCTTGGCGGCGTTGTCGACGCCGGTCACGTGCGCGCCCAGCGCCGTTGCCAGCTGGACCGCGAACATGCCGGACCCGCCACCCGCGCCGTTGACGAGCAGCCGCTGCCCGGGCCCGAGCCCCGCGGTGCCCTGCCACGCGATGGCGCCCGCCTGGGGGATCGTCGAGGCCTCGACGAACGTGAGCCCGGCGGGCTTGGGAGCCAGCGCGGTCGCCGGCGCGACGGCGTACTCCGCGAAGCCGCCCATGAGCTGCAGGTTGTCGCCGTAGACCTCGTCCCCCGGCCGCAGGCCGGTCACGCCCTCGCCCAGGCGCTCGACCGTCCCGGCCACGTCCGAGCCGAGAACGCGGCGCGCGGGACGACGCAGCCCGCCGATCCGGGCGTAGGCCGGCGACCCGACCAGGCACTCCCAGTCGCTGAGGTTGACCGACGTGGCGGCGACCCGCACCAGCACCTGGCCCGGCCCCGGCACCGGCGTCGGCACCTCGCGCAGCTCGAGCACGTCGGGCGGGCCGTAGCGCTCGTGGACGACCGCCCTCACAGGATCGCGCCGGGGTTCATGATCCCGAGCGGGTCCAGGGCGCCCTTCACCCTCCTGGTCAGCGCCATCACGTCGGGTCCGAGCTGGTCGGGCAGGGCGGCCTTCTTCGCCCGACCCACGCCGTGCTCGCCGGTGATCGTGCCGCCCAGCGCGATCGCCGCGGCCATCGCGTCGTCGAACGCGGCGCGGGCGCGCGCGGTCGAGTCGGGGTCGGCGGCGTCGTAGACGACGATCGGGTGGGTGTTGCCGTCGCCGGCGTGGGCCACGGTCGGGATCTCGACACCGTGCCGCTCGGCGGTCGCGGCCACCGCCGCCAGCAGGTCGGGCAGCAGCGGCACCGGCGCGCCGACGTCCTCGAGCAGCAGCGAGCCGCGCGCCTCGATCGCGTGGAACGCCATCCGGCGGGCCGCCACGAACAGCTCCCCCTCCTCGGGGTCGTCGGTGACGAAGACCTCGCCGGCCCCGGCGGCGCGGCACTCCCGCTCGATGAGGGCGGCCTCCTCCGAGCGGGCCGGCCCGGGCGCGTCGGACTGCGCGACGAGCAGGGCCCCGGCCGACCGGTCGAGGCCCATCGGCTTGAAGTCCTCGACGGCGTTGACCGACGCCCGGTCCATCAGCTCCATCATCGAGGGGCGGATCGTGGCGCCCACGGCCACCACGGCAGTCGCCGCCGCCGCGACGGAGGGGAACGCCGCCACGATCGTCGAGGTCGGCCCCGGTGCCGGCACCAGCCTGAGGATCGCCCGGGTCACGACGCCGAGGGTGCCCTCGCTGCCGACGAAGAGCTTGAGCAGCGACAGCCCCGCCACGTCCTTGATGCGCTTGCCGCCCAGGGTCACCAGGGTGCCGTCGGCCAGCACCACGTCGAGGCCGAGCACATAGTCCGTCGTGACGCCGTACTTGACGCAGCACAGGCCGCCGGCGTTGGTCGCGACGTTGCCGCCGATCGAGCAGATCTCGTACGACGACGGGTCGGGCGGGTAGGCGAGCCCGTGCTGCGCGGCCGCCTGCTTGACCTGGATGTTGAAGGCGCCCGGCTCCACCACGGCCACCCGCGCGGCGGTGTCGATCTCGATCGCCCGCATCCGCTCGAGCACCAGCGTCAGGCAGCCGTCGACCGCGTTCGAGCCGCCGGACAGTCCCGACCCGGCGCCGCGGGGCACCACCGGCACCCGATGGCGCGCCGCCCACCGCACCGCGGTCTGCACGTGGGCCGCGGTCTCGGCCCGCACCACCACGGCGGGCGTCCCGGCCGGAGGGTTGCGGGACCAGTCGTGGCGGTACTTCTCCATCGCGTCCGGCTCGGTGAGCACCACGCCTGCGGGCAGCGCGGCCGCCAGCTCACCCAGCAGGTCGGTCGGTGCGGTCATGGGTCCATGCAACCATTCCCCGTGACCGAAGAGACCCCGGCTCCGCGGTGGTTCGGTGAGCGCACCCCGCGCGAGCGGGCGCTCTACACCCAGCGGTTCCGCCGGCTCGAGGCGCAGGGCGAGGACGTCGACGGCGAGGCTCGGTTCGTCGACGCCCTGCTCGGCCGCGGCTCCGTCGTGCTCGACGCCGGCTGCGGCGTGGGCCGGATCGCCGCGGCGCTGGCCGCGCGCGGGCACGTGGCGGCGGGAGTCGACGCCGACCCCATCCTCATCGAGGCCGGCCGCGACTTCTACCCCGGGCTGCCGTTGGCGACGCTCGACCTGTGCGTGATGACTCCGGCGGCCCTGGAGGCGGCCGGCCTGCCGACGGCGTACGACGTCGTGGTGGTGGCGGGCAACGTGATGCTCTTCGTGGCCGAGGGCACGGAGGGACGGGTCGTCGAAAGGCTGGCCGGTGTGCTGCGGCCGGGCGGGCGCGCCGTGCTCGGCTTCGCCACGGGCGGGCACTACACGCACGACGAGCTCGACCGCGACGCCGCCCGGGTCGGCTGGGACCTCGAGCACCGGTTCGCGACCTGGCAGCTCGCCGCTGCCGCACACCAGGCGGACTGGGCAGTGTCCGTCTACCGCGGCTGACCACGGTGGACGCACCCGGGGTCCCTCGTACGCCGGCCGACGGCCGGGCGTGGGTCTAGAATCAGGCGGGCTGCATCTCCTGAGCCACGCTCGCCATCTCGGCCGCCATCTCGGTGGTCTCGAGGTCGAGCAGGGCGGCGGCCCGAGAGGCCACCAGCGCGTCGTTCTCCTCCTTGAGCCGGAGGACGAGCGTTTCGAGCTCACCGACCCGCGAGCGCAGTCGAGCATTCTCGACGGCGAGGCGGTCGGTGCGCAGGTCGCTGTTCAGGTAGCCGATCAGCGCCTTGGCCATGTAGTGAACCCTCCGGGGGTCTAAAGGGGTTGCGCACGAAGTGGAGCGGCCCTGGTCCGGGCTGCCTTCAAGAGTCTCACTCACCAGCCCCCCGGTCAAACCGCAGCGAGGTGTCTAGGCCGGCGTGGGACGGGTTGGCAGCGCGGGCAGAAGTAGGACGACCGGTTCATGAAGGCCGCCCGGCGGATCGGGGTTCCGCACCGGTCGCACGGGCGCCCCTCCTGCCCGTAGGCGTGCAGCGAGCGGTCGAAGTACCCCGACTCGCCGTTCACGTTCACATACAGGGCGTCGAACGAGGTCCCGCCCTCGTCGAGGGCGGCGGCCATCACCGCTCGCGCCTGCGCCAGCACCTCGACCACCTGGGCCCGGGTCAGCCGGTCCCCCGGCCGGTCGCCGTGGACGCGAGCCCGCCACAGCGCCTCGTCGGCGTAGATGTTGCCGACGCCGCTGACCAGGCCCTGGTCGAGCAGGAGTCGTTTGATCCCGGAGGTACGCCGGCGCACGCGGCGCACGAACTCCGCGTCGTCGAACTCGGGATCCAGCGCGTCGCGCGCGATGTGGGCGATCTCGGGCGGCAGCTCGGCCCCGCCGGCCGACACCGACAACCCACCGAACATCCGCTGGTCGACGAAGCGCAGCTCGATCGGCCCCTCCGGGGTGGCGGGGTCCAGGCCGAACCGCACCCGCAGATGACGCTCGTCCGGCGCCCCGACGGGCTGGACCAGCATCTGGCCGCTCATCCCGAGGTGCCCCAGCAGCGCGTCACCGTTGTCGAGCGCCAGCCAGAAGTACTTCCCGCGCCGGCGGGCGGCGTCCACCCGACGACCGGTGAGCGCTGCGGCGAAGCCCGCGGGGCCACGAGGGTCGCGGCGGACCGGC